>JAIPGP010000003.1 GCA_021735645.1 Candidatus Cloacimonadota bacterium | reverse complement strand
ATTCTGAACACCAGATTGAAATCTGGTGTTAATGAGATTGGGAAACACAAATTATTCAGAGTTCTTGTGCTGAGTTAGTTGTCTAACAAGTAATCAGTTAGCTAACTTATGACTTATATAAAACAGGGGGATGCCTGTACAGATAATTAAAAGGCATTTACTCCGAAATTTGTTTCTGTGCAAATCGCCAAAAATAGAAGGAATATTTTCACAGTAACTACTAAATTAGAGCTCATACAAAAAAGATGATTGTACTTAAATATTTTTTTTAAGACACACCACTTTCTAAAGTACTCAATTTTTAAAGCTGCAATTCAGGGAGACAGGAGAAGAAGGTGAACAGTGAATAGTCAACGAAAACCCAGATCAGCCCGCTCTAATTACGCACTAGCGCCCCCTTCACCTCTTCACACTTTCGCACTCCCACTCGCTCCCTCCCTCTCTTCAATTTTACATTTTACATTTTCAATTACCCCCCTATGTCTAAAACATCAAAAATCCAGATATGTTATCCTTTACATGATAACATATAATGACGCAATATCCAGCCAGGTAAGTAAATAAGTTTTATTAAAAAGGAAGTTTATTATGAAAAACTGGCAGGAATACTCATATTTGGATGAAGAACTGTCATTAGTCGACTTTAAAGATGGTCACATTGCTGAAGCTGGTAGTTTGCCCGAGAATAAGCTCTCCCATTTCACTTTTTTCCCATCTTATATCACATTTTCTTCTCACTTCTCATCGAAGATTCTCCGTAGTCTTGCACAAAGGAGTACGGACGAAGCTCCAATTTTATAGCAAAGTGTAAGGAATGTAAGGAATGTAATGTAAATGTAATGTCGTAAATCACTGCAATACAGTTAATTACAACGAAAAATTACTTTTTTGCCCATTTTCAAAAATACATACCCCAATATTTAACTTTTTGATAAGGTAAGCCCTTAACCCTCCGATTAACTACTTATCGCAGATCCTCCATTGTTTCAGCAAAGGATAACCACTAAACCAGAACTAATCATAACACCTGCCCACCCGGAAGGCAGGTGTTTTGAATTATACTCAAGACAAGACTTCTGGCGACCATTATCAAATAAATTGTCTGTCCAAGTCGTTCAAAACTCCTGCCCCGAGTACGGTTCAGAAGTCTTGTTCTCACATTTCAACATTATATATTTTATAGTTTACATGTTATGCAATTGTTTACTATGTTCACAAAACATTTACACCTATCCTTTATCATTAATAATATCTTAAATGGAATCGCCCCCTCGCCCCCTCGCCCCCTCGCCCCCTCGCCCCTTCCCATTTTCTCATTTCCTCATTTCCCCCCATTCACGATTAAAGTTTATATAGTCCTAATTAGCGTATTGCTGATAAAAAAATCTTTTTATTGACTATATTCTTCTTAACTTATTTTTTTGAATAAGAGTATTTGTGCGTGTGTGAGAAAATGGAATAAATTATTAAAAGGCAGGATATGTCCAAAAGTCCAAAGAATTTTGAGAAACTTCCTATAGATATTCTATTCGTAGAAGACGAGGAAATGATGCGGGATTCTATTGCTGAAATCATGCGGCGGCGGGTCAACAAGGTTCTTGTTGCCGGAAATGGCAGTATTGGATTAGAGCTTTTTAAAAAATATCGACCACAAGTGGTGATCACTGATATACGCATGCCAGTTATGACTGGTCTGGAAATGCTGGAAGAAATCAGAGAATTAGATGACGACGTTAAAGTTATAGTAGTTTCAGCCCATAATGATGTTCAATATTTTCAGCAGGCTATTAATCTGGGTGTAGATGGCTTTATACTGAAGCCTATCAATGTAAATAATGTCATCAACCAGATAGCAAAGATCACCAAACAGCTTGTATATCAGCAAAAGGCACTGGAATTTGAGGATAAAATCCAGAAATTCAATGAATTGATTTTTCAAAATAAAGCCAGAGCTGCTGCCATGCAATCATCAATGGCTCCTTCTTGGCTATTATCTGAGAAAAAATTACTTTTTGCCTCCAATTATATCGTAAATGAGAAGACTCTCAGCGGAGATTTCTTTGATATCATACCCATTTCGGAAACAAGATACATCGCCTATATGGGGCATTTCCCCCATTATGACATCAAGGGCACTCTTTTTTTGCTAACCATTAAGATGACAATGGATACTATCATCAAAAACGAACTGGAACTGGCTTCTCCAGGTGTGATACTTCACCGCCTGGTAAGCATTCTGGGTACTGATGACATCAATAAAAGCATGGAGTTGCTGGTATGCTTGATCGACTCAGATTTTGAATTAGTACGCTATGCCCAGATTGGTTCAGTAAACATTCTGCAATATGATACGCAAACGCATTCATTCTGCGACCTGAATAAAATACCTGATACTGTCAGCTCAGATGACCAGGATAAACCCAAGAGCTCTTTTAAAGAAATTGAGTTTTCTTTTGATGAAAACAAACTGAATCTCATTTTTTCATGCAATTTAAAGAACTATCAGAAGCTGGACGAAACTTTAGGGCTGGAAGGAATCCGGCGGATTATTAGTGAAATTGAGGGCAATAACTCCTTTCTGCTGCCCTATTTATTTAGAGAAAAACTGCTCGATGAGGGTTATTCATTTCTTTCTTCTGATTTTTCATTTATTCTTTTCAGAAGTAATAATCTGATTAAAAGTGCCGATAATCAATATCTGGTTACCTTAAAATCCGTTCTTACAAATACTGCACATATCAGGCGCGAATGCGAAAAATTTGTCCTGGAAAAAACAGGTCAGGACGATCTTGCTTTTGAAGTAGAGCTTGTTATTGCAGAATTACTCACAAACGTTATTGTCCATGGACTGAGAAACAAACCGGATACAATGGTTGTTCTATCTCTGGAAATCACTGATAAAGTATTTATTAATGTATGGGATAAGGGTATAGAATGGATTCTTCCACCCATAAATAAGGATGAAGCATTCAATCTGGTAGAAAATGATGCCACCTCTGGACGCGGTTTACCCATAATTGTTACCCTTGCTGAAGAAATAACAAGAAAACGAATTGATTGTATTAATCAAACTATAATAACATTCAATCTTGACTCTGATAAGGAGAGCTTATGTTAGATATTACCTTCAATATGAATAATGATATTGGAATAGTTAAAATTAGCGGTGAACTGGATGCCTCAAATTCCAAAGACCTGCGAAAAGCCTTTGATGATTACTTTTTAAGAACCTCTCGATTTATACTCGATTTCTCGGAATTGATGTTTATGGACAGCACTGGACTGGGTACAATAATCAGGCTGTTTAAATATGCGGAACAAAAAAACGGCTACCTTTGTATCGCAAATCCCCGCAATAAGGCAGCTCGTGTATTAAAAATGACTCAGGCTCATAAAGTAATTAATATCTTTGAAACTTTTGAGGAAGCGTTAAAAAATATGCAGGAACCTTCGGAATAAAAATGATTTTTGCTCATTTCTTATTCCGAAGACCCCTGGTTTCACTCTTATCTATTTAAATATTTTTAGTTTAGTAATAATCCCGGTTCAAATTAAAATTTAATCCCGCTAATTGTGCCAAAGAACTGATTGCAGCCGTCTCTGCCCGTAAAATATGATTCCCCAGTGAAAAAGACATCACTTCTTCCCTGACGAAGAAATCTATTTCCTCAGCTGAAAAACCGCCTTCCGGTCCTATGATTATTCCCAATGGTTTCTCTGGGAATTCCGCCAGTATTTCCGGCAAGGTTCGCTGCCTTTCCGTCTCCAGTGCCACTACTGGTATAAAGCCATCCTGCCGCATCACAGCAGGTATTTCACTCAAAATATGGCATTCCTTGATTTCTGGTAACCAGGCATTATCACACTGCTTCATTGCTGCTATACCCGTTTTATGAAACTTCTGCTGCTGGTTTGCTGAATTGCGACGGACAGTCCGCTGCGTTTCCAGTGGATAAAATACTGCACAGCCCAGTTCTGTAGCCTTTTCAATTATCAGACTGTCATGTTTGTTTTTCAATAGAGCAAAACCCAATGCCATCTGCGGTTGACTCCTGGGCAGTATCTGTTTTTCAACTATTTCAATCAGCACTCTTTTCGGCTCTATACTAGTGATTTTGCAGTTAGCCAGAATTCCACTCCCACTACTCACCAGAATATTATCACCTTGACGTTTTCGCATCACCTGGCTCAAGTGATGAAATTCTTCTCCAGTGATAAAGTACTGTTTCTGTTCAGTTTCTATTTGGGGCAAATAATAACACGGCACCTGAAAGCTTCCAAAAGTTAGATCATATTGAAGAGATGCTTAAATTTATTAAAGAAGCTCTTCTTGGGTTCATAGTTTTTTTCTTTATCAATTTCAGCCAGTTCTTCATATAGTTCTTTTTCCCGACCTATAACTTTAGCTGGTATCATCACAATGATTTGCACATACAGATCACCGTTATAACCGCTATTAAGATAGGGGAGACCCTGACCTCTAACTCTGAATATCTTTCCTGATTGGGTTCCAGGGGGAACTTTCATTTTCACTTTGCCGGACAGCGTGGGAACTTTGATATCGGCTCCAAGTACTGCCTGAGAAATACTGATGGGGAAGTTAATTCTCAGATTACTTTCTTCCCGTTCAAAGACTGGATGCTCTTTTTCTTTGATATGAACCAGAATATCACCATTTTCTCCCATGTTTTTGCTCTTATTCCCCTTACCACGCAAGCGAATGTATTGTCCTTCTGCTACTCCAGCGGGAATTTCCACTTCTATCGGCGTCATCTTATTTGTTCTGCCTTCTCCGTGACAGACCTTGCATTTTTTCTCAATCAGTTTACCTTCTCCATTACAGGTCGGGCAACGCACCACTGTCTGCATCTGACCAAATAAAGAACGCGTTGTCTGCATCACTTGACCGGTTCCACGGCATTGCGGACACTGACTTGATTTCCCGTCTGCTGAGCCGCTGCCCTGGCAGGTTTCACAGGTATCTTTTATATTAACTTTCAGTTTTTTAGTCACACCTTTGGCGATTTCTTCCAAAGTTAATGATAGAGATAATTGCAGGTCCTCACCCTTGTTTCTGCGGCTGCCACCTCTACTGCGATTCATCCCTCCGCCAAAGAGATGTTCAAAAATACCCCCCAGTCCTTCTCCACCAAAAATGTCTTCAATATCGCTGAAATGTGAAAAATTACCCCAGTCAAAGCCGCTGCCGCCAAAGGCGCCTTCCAGACCAGCATGTCCATACCGGTCATATTTACTGCGTTTATCTGCGTCACTAAGCACTTCATAAGCTTCTGATGCTTCCTTGAACATCCTTTCAGCTTCTTTATCGTCCGGATTCTTGTCTGGATGATATTTCATTGCCAGTTTGCGGTAGGCTTTCTTAATTTCGCTGGCATCTGCTGTTTTTGCTATGCCTAATACTTCGTAATAATCTCTTTTTTCCATGCACTATCCCTTTCTGATTTTCATTATACTTCCTGTAAATGACCCCTATGGACTATGATCAGCTACAGGAAATACAGCGAAAATGGCAATGCACCCCGCGGTGCACTGCCATTATTCAGATGATTAATTATTTATCGTCATCAACCACTTCAAAATCAGCATCTACCGGCCCTTCTTCTGCCTGCTGCTGTTGCTGACCGGCTGATTGTCCACCCATTTTACTGGGATCAAAGTCTGCATTCTGCGGACCTGCTCCACCTTCCGCCTGCTGCTGTTGCTGCATATCGGCATAAAGAATTTCACTCATTTTCTGTGCTTTTTTGGCTAATTCATCTTTGATGTTGTCAAATTCTTCTTTTGTCGTGGCTTTTTCCATCTTTTCCTTTGCTTCTTTCACGGCAGCTTCCACTTTCGCTTTCTCATCTGCCGGTATCTTCTCACCATATTCAGAAATACTCTTCTCTACTGAGAAAATGAAGGTATCCAGTTCGTTATGAGCTGTGATCTTTTCCCTTTCCAGTTTATCTGATTCGGCATGTGCTTCCGCATCTTTTACCATTTTCTCGATTTCCTCTTCGTTCAGAGAACCGGTTCGCTCTATGCGGATTGACTGTTCTTTCCCGGTTCCTTTATCCTTAGCAGATACGTGCAGTATGCCATTGGCATCAATATCAAAAGTTACATTTATCTGAGGAGTTCCCCGCGGTGCCGGCGGAATATCGGTCAAATCAAATTTCCCCAGTGTCCGGTTATCATTTGCCATTGATCGCTCACCTTGAAGCACGCGAATACTCACTGCCGGCTGATTATCTGCTGCTGTGGAAAATACCTGGCTCTTATTAGTTGGAATGGTGGTATTACGCTCGATCAGCTTGGTCATCACTCCGCCTAAAGTCTCTATACCCAGTGAAAGAGGTGTCACATCAAGCAAAAGTACGTCATTAAGGCTTTCATCACCACCTAATATTCCACCCTGAATTGCAGCACCAACTGCCACTACTTCATCAGGATTCACACTTTTATTCGCTTTCTTGCCAAAAAATTTCTCTACTGCTTCCTGTACCGCCGGGATACGCGTACTGCCACCCACGAGCAGGATTTCATCAATGTCGCCTGGCTTTAATTTTGCATCCTGTAAAGCTTTACGGCAAGGCTCTATAGACCGTGCCACCAAATCAGAAGTCATCCGGTTAAATTCCGCCTGACTGAGATCAAGACTTAAATGTTTTGGTCCCGATGCATCTGCGGTGATAAAGGGCAAATTGATATTTGTCGTCCCTGTACCGGATAATTCCACTTTGGCTTTTTCAGCTGCTTCTTTAATCCGCTGCAATGCCATCGCATCTCCACTGATATCAATTCCATCCTGCTGCTTAAAACTGCTAATGATCCAGTCCATGATCTTTTTATCAAAATCATCTCCACCCAGATGTGTATCTCCATTAGTAGAAAGTACTTCTACCACACCTTCAGCTACTTCCAGTACCGATATATCAAAGGTGCCTCCACCCAGATCATAAACGGCTACTTTCTCTTCCTTACTCGAATTTAAGCCATAAGCCAAAGCTGCTGCTGTCGGCTCATTAATGATCCGTCTCACTTCTAATCCGGCGATTTTTCCGGCATCTTTGGTTGCCTGACGCTGAGCATCATTAAAATATGCCGGAACTGTTATTACCGCTTCAGTAACCTCTTGACCCAGATGTGATTCTGCCGTCTCCTTCATTTTACGCAATACCATGGCAGATATTTCCTGAGGTGAATAATCCTTATTCTCTATGGGAATATGAACTACCGCTTCCTTAAATTTGCCGCTTCTGATCTCATAATTTACATTAGATATCTCTGATTGAACTTCATCAATCTGCCGTCCCATAAAACGCTTGATTGAAGAAATTGTGTTACGGGGATTTGTTACTGCCTGACGCTTTGCCAGTTGACCCACCAGTCTCTCATTATCTTTTGTGAATGCTACTACTGATGGTGTAGTTCGTGAACCTTCCACACTCTGGATCACGTTGGCTTTTCCACCTTCCATCACTGCTACGCAGGAATTAGTGGTTCCTAAGTCTATTCCTATGATTTTTCCCATCATTTCCTCCTGTTTCTATTTTTTTCTTTTTTATTCTCTATCTTCACATTCGCAGTCTCAGCTGGCTTTTCCCCGTTAGATACTGCTACCTGTGCTGCTCTGATTAACTTGCCATTCATTAAGTAACCATTCTTAATGGTTGCCGCTATTTTATTCTCTTCCAGTTCGGAAGGTATATGTGCTAATGCCTCGTGATACTCGGGATCAAAATCCTTTTGATTTGTTTCGATTTTTTCTACTCCCTCACGCTTGAGGATATTGCCTATCTGCTTAAAGATAAGCTCTATTCCCTTCTGAAAATTGCCAGCTTCCTTTTGCTCATGCTCCACTGACAATGCTCGCTCAAAATTGTCATTTACATCACATAATTCCAGCACCAGTCGCTGATTCGCATTCTTGATCCAGGTAGATTTCTCAGCATTACTCCGCCGACGAAAATTGTCAAATTCCGCTACTGAACGCAGCCATTTGTCTTTTAATTCCGCTTTCTCACGCTCCAGTTGCTCCAGTTTCTCTTCAATGCTCAGCTCTGCTGCAACTTCTGTTTCCACTACTGTATCTGCTACCGTTTCTGCAGATTTCTCCTGCTGCTCAACGTTTCTTGCTTTTTCAGTTTCTGACATTTTGCTTTACCATCATTCCCTTTTTCGTTGTTTCTGTGATCGTCCGGGCAAAATCTCGCACCAACGGTATGTTTTTCTGAAAATTCATCCGCACCGGACCTACTATCCCTAAATATCCTGGCACTCCATAAATCTCATATCTGGCAAAGATCATGGCATATTCTATCAGTTCTGGACGTACCAGCTCCTCACCCATTAATATGGAATAATCTTTCTTACTTTCGTGCCGTTTCATCAAGTTTATCAAATTGTCCTGACGCTGGATAAAGCCCAGAAAATTCAATATCGACCTGCGCTCATCAAATTCCGGCTGCTCCAAAAATTTCATGCTGCCGTCAAAATGAATGTAATATCCTGATATCTGGCTTAAAGCATGATGCAAACCTTCCAGAAAATTCTGGAATAATACACTTTCTCGACCTATCTTATTCTGGATTTCATGCAAATACTTATTCTGGATGTCATAAATCCGTAACCCCACCAGTTCCTCATTAATATGTCGCACTATTATCTTCAACTGCCGAGGATTGATCTCATTATCACTGTTCAGAATCACGGTCTTATCTAAACCGGAATCCAGACTTACTACAAATAGTAGTTTCCTCGCAGATATATGAAATACTTCCAGCTTCTCAAGATAACCATAAGATATCTGTGGCTCGGCTACAAATGAAAGCTGATCCGTCTCCTTTGCTAATACCTGCATGATATAATGAAGTGCCATCGGCGTATCACGATAATATTGCACCAGCAGGTTACGAAGTAATTCATTCTCCTGATAAAATCCGCCCTCTATCTCCGGCTGAAGCATGCTCAGATATTCACGGTAACCCTTGATAGTAGGTATCCTGCCCGCTGATGTATGAGGCTGATAGATCATATCCTCCTTCTCCAGAATATTTAAATCTATCCGTATCGTCGCCGATGAACAATCAGATAGATACTTTTGGCATATCTGCTTGGAAGACACTGCTTCCTGATGCTCGATATATTCTTCCACCAGATGTCTTAATACTTCTCGACGCCTGAGTTCATTCTTTTTCATCTACACTCCATTCCTTTATATTAGCACTCGCATTACGCCCCTGCTAATTCTTATGCCAGATAATAAATTAAGAAAAAACTGTCAATCTAAAAATAAGAGTGCTAACTTTTTTCTCCGGCTCTCTTAAACTCCGCATATATCTGCCTTTTCATTACCCGCACATCTAAGGTATCTCTAAAGTACCCGGACTCAGCACGAGTGCTGCTATTCTTCTTTATATTTGGCTTATGACTTTGTGATAACCTTCTGTGTAACTTCCCGCGTAATTTTCTGCGTGATTTTCTGCAGTCTGGTGGGTCTGAAAAATCATGTCAGAAAGGAAATATTTGACAAAGTAGCGGTATTGATATAATTGATATATAAGAGAATAAAGGAGTTTAGATGTCAGAAAGTTGTCTGGAAAAATTGCCTTATCGTGAATATATTGTCAGTGGACGTGTTCAGGGAGTGGGGTACAGGTACTTTGTACTTCAGGCAGCTGCTAGGTATGGCATCAGAGGGAGAGTAAAGAATCTGGCCAATGGCAAGGTAAGGGTACGGGCATCAGGTGAGCATCTGGCAGAATTTGCCTTAGAGCTGGCAATGGGACCACGTTATTCCCGGGTAGATCATGTTGAAAGTCAAGAGCTTTCTGAGACTTGTGGTTATGAGAATTTCCGCATCGAATAGTATCTGGCAGATATTATTCCTGCTCACAATAATCAATCTGGCAGGGATGAGCAGCAGACCGCTGTATGTGACCCCTTCAGACAAATATCATATAGTTCAGCAGGGGGATACACTGAGTCGTATCAGTCGTCAATCGGGTGTATCAGTAGCAGATTTGATGCTTTTTAATGATCTGGAAAGTGACCGGATAGAGATTGGTCAGAAGATATATTATGCTCCACATAAGGCAGGTAAACGCATTTATATTACCGAGCGAAAAATACCACCAGACAAGATACACCGGGTAGAAAAAGGTGAAGACCTGTCAATAATAGCGCAGATATACGGACTTGATCTGCTTGATCTGGTTCATTATAATAATATTACCAGCTGGGAGCTTGAAGAAGGTAAAGAAATATATTTAAGCGAAAATATCCAGACAGTTGCAACCAAACCTTCACCTGTAAAAAAGCCGGGCAAGGTGTCAGCAGCCCCGGCAGCTAAAGTTGCAGTAAAAACTGCTGAACCAGCAGCTCAGCCTCGAGCAGAGGAAGAAATTTCTGCTCCGGGGCAATTGCAGTATCTGCCAGTGGAGACTTATAAGATAACTCGCAGGTTCAATAAGACAGAGAGACATCAGGGCATCGATCTGGCGGCACCTGCGGGGACACCTGTTTATGCTGTATATGATGGCACGGTAGTGTATTCAGGAGTACAGAAGGGTTATGGCAATCTGGTGATTTTGGAGCATGCAGACCGCTTGATGACGGTATATGCTCATAATGAGACCAATATAGTAGAGACAGGAGAAAGCATAAAAGCAGGGGAAAAAATTGCGAGTGTGGGTTCCACAGGCAGGTCTTCGGGGAATCATCTTCATTTTGAAATCAGAAAGGCAGGTCAGCCTTTAGACCCTGAGCCATACTTAAAAAAAATAGGGAGATAGAATGATTGATAAAGAATATTTTTATATTGGTGAGGTTGCAAAGCAAATAAAGATACATGAACAGACAATTCGGGAATATGAAAAGCGTGGGCTGATCAAGCCGGCGCGAAGTGAGCGAAATACGCGAATATTTTCAAAAAAAGACTTGCTTCAAATAGAAATAATTATCACATTGACTCAGGAACTTGGGATAAACCTATCGGGAGTAAAATTAATATTTAAACTGGCAGAAGGTTCTGGAATGAATAACGATGAAATGTTAGATTTTATAACCGATAATATGCCGGAATTTCAACTTTAAATTGTAAAACAAAAGTTGACGTTATTACTTAAAGTTAAAAAATAGCAACCGGGATAGTTTACAGTGAAGAGAAAAAAAATAGAATGAGAGTTTTTTGTGGGTATGAAGGAGAAATTAGATGAGTGAAAATGTGTTTGATGATCAGGGTTTGCAGTTATATCTGAATGAGATTGCCAAACTCGATCCGTTAACACGTGAAGAAGAACATGCTTTGGCAATCAAAGCACAAAAAGGTGATAAAGAGGCAATCAATAAGATATTAACAGCCAATCTGAAGTTTGTAGTTCGAGTGGCAGCGCGTTATCAGAATCGGGGACTGACCTTGAGTGAATTAATCAGCGAGGGTAATCAGGGATTGATCAAAGCAATCGAGAAATTTGAGCCGGAGCGGCATAACAAGTTTATCTCTTATGCAGTCTGGTGGATCAAGCAGAAAATAATCAGTGCTTTAACAGAGAAGAACAATCTGATTCGTATGCCTTTGGACAAAATCAATTTATTAAATAAGATAAATTATCATAAAGAGATGACTTACAGCATCACAGGCAAGCGGCCTGATGAGATAGAAATTTCACAGACTGCTAACGTGCCTTTAAAACATATTAAGAAGGTGAATGCCCAGGAGATAAACACATTCTCCATTCACGATAAAAACTATAATTCAAATAATGATCCGATACATTTTGACAATTTTTTGAAAGATGTGTCTATTAATGATCCCAAGGAACTGTATCTGGCGAAGAAACGAGATAAGAAAATCGAACGGGCTTTAAGTGAATTGCCGGCGCGTGATTCCTTTATCATTAGAGAATACTTTGGACTGGAAGGTAAAAAAGGCAAAAATTATGCTCAGATTGCCGAGGAGCTGGGATTATCGCGAGAACGAGTTCGTCAAATCCAGAAAAAAGCGCTGGAAAAGATAGCTGAGACGCTGGATTTTGATTTTGAAGAGGAATATATCTATAATTCCAATGTAACCAATTTACCCTAAAACTGAGCCACTTGCCGGTTCCTAATCCGGTAAAAGAGAAAAAACTTTACAATACAGCAGTTACGTTTTCTTATGAATAATGGAGGTAGTGCATGTATAAACTGAATGTAGTATCAGATTTTTCTTCAGCTCATCGGCTGGAGGGTTATGAAGGTGCTTGCCATAACCTGCACGGACATAACTGGAAAGTGCGGGTAGGAATTTTGGCATCGCAGGTAGATGAGATTGGCATGACGGTGGATTTTGGAATAGTAAAGCAGCATTTAAATGATCTGATGTCAGAGCTTGACCATGGTTATTTAAATGATATGGAGTGTTTTAAGGGGATGAATCCCACATCGGAAAACATCGCCAGATATATCTTTGACCGGTTAAGCAAAGTGCTGAATGCGGATTTTGTCAGGGTGGCAGAAGTAGAGATATGGGAGAGTGAACGCTCATCCATGGTATATTTTGAATGATCAGAATAGTAAAATCGGAGTTTCTATCCAGTGCTGTAACTGCCGAGCAGTATCCAGCCAGCAGTTTTACAGAATTTGCCTTTGTAGGCAGATCAAATGTCGGAAAGTCATCATTATTAAATACATTACTTAACCGTAAGTCACTGGCAAAGGTGAGTGGTCAGCCGGGCAAAACGCGTCTGGTGAATTTTTTTCAGGTACAATTTAAGTCCGGGGAAGAAGATGGTTATTTTTCTTTGGTTGATTTACCGGGTTATGGTTTTGCCAAAGTGAGCAAGACTGAGCGTGATAAATGGAAAGTGATGATCAACGAGTATTTTTCCAGTCGTTTGCAGCTTCAGGGAGTATTTGTGCTGGTTGATATACGTCACAAGGCAGACCCTAAGGATATTGATGTTATCAGGATGCTGGCAGAAACGGGTAAAACCTGCTGCGTGATCGCCACGAAAAGTGATAAAATTCCCCTTTCCAAACAGGCAGCGAGTTTGAATGGACTCAAAATTGGTCTGGGTTTGCGGACTGAGGAAATTTTTGCCTTTTCATCATTAAAGAAAAAGGGTATTCCTGAAATCCTGAAATGGATTGAAAAAATAGTGATTTAGCAGATAAGAGGTTTATAGATGATATTAGAAAAGATAACCAGTCCGGACAAGATCAAAGCGCTGGGTATTAGTGAATTGCGTGCTTTGGCAGGAGAGGTTCGCAAGCGAATAATAGAAGTAACTGCCAAAAATGGGGGACATATAGCTCCCAGTCTGGGAGCGACAGATCTGGCAATAGCCCTGTTGCATGTTTTTGATCCCTGCCAGGATCGTATCGTCTGGGATGTGGGTCATCAGAGCTATGCCTATAAAATCCTCACAGGTCGCAATGAGCAGTTTGATACCTTGCGTGAGTTTGGCGGCATCAGTGGTTTCAACCGGATGAGTGAGAGCCGGTATGATGCTTTTGGGGTGGGGCACAGCAGCACCTCGATATCGGCAGCACTGGGTATCACAATGGCAAAGGACTGCCTGCAGGAATCCGGTTTGGCAATTGCTGTAATAGGAGATGGGGCACTAACAGGAGGCATGGCATTTGAAGCTTTGAATCATGCAGGTCATCTTAATAAGAATCTCATCGTGATATTAAATGACAATAATATGTCTATCTCACCAAATGTGGGAGCATTACAGAAGTATTTTGCTGATTTTCTGGTGAGCAGGTCATATAACAAATTAAAAGGTAAGATTTGGGATATTTTACAGAATCTGCCCACGCCGGATCATTATAAGCGTCGAATCCTGCATTTTGCCCAGAAGTTTGAGGGCAATATTGTCAGTACTTTTGCTCCCAATATAATTTTTGAGGATATGGGCTTTAAATATGCGGGACCAATTGACGGACATAATATTGCTCAGCTCACGCGAACTTTTCGTCGGGCACGGGATAATATGGAAGGACCAGTTCTATTACATGTGGTTACCCGCAAAGGTAAAGGCTATGAACCAGCGGAAGATAATGCAGCCAAGTTTCATGGTTTAGGACCCTTTAAAGTGGAAACTGGCGAATGTATAAATAAATCGGAAATAACATATTCACGGGTGTTTGGACACAAACTAATGGAATTAGCAAACGCTAATAAGAAAATCATAGCGATCACAGCAGCGATGACAGATGGGACAGGCTTAGCAGAATTTGCCCAGAAGTTTCCAGAACGGTTTTTCGATGTGGGAATAGCCGAACAGCATGCAGTGACCTTTGCAGCCGGTTTTGCCACCCGTGGGATTAAACCGGTGGTTGCAATTTATTCTACCTTTATGCAGCGAGCTTATGATCAGTTGATACATGACGTGGCATTGCAGAAATTAGCGGTAGTTTTTTGCCTGGACAGAGCAGGTCTGGTAGGTGAAGATGGTGCAACCCATCATGGCAGCTTTGATCTATCCTATCTTAGTCTTATCCCTGATCTGGTGATTATGGCACCCAGCAGCAGTGATGAATTGGAAAAAATGCTGACTTTTGCCTGCAATTATCAGGAAGGTCCAGTGGTTATCCGCTACCCGCGGGGAGTTGCTCCGCTTTGCCCAGCCAGAAATTCTGATATCATTTTAGGTAAGTCTCTCTTGGCGATGGAAGGAGAAAAGATAGCAATTATGGGTGTGGGAAATTATTACTTTGAAGCAGAAAAACTGGCAGAGCTTATCAAAGCAAAATATTCTCTAAATCCTGCCGTGATAGATGTCCGCTTTGTAAAACCTCTTGATCTGGAAATGCTTCATAATCTGGAAACAAACTTTGATACAGTAATTACTCTGGAAGATAACGCTCTAGCTAACGGCTTTGGGATGGCAATCAAGAGCTTCTACTGCAATTCAAGTATCAAGGTGTTTTCTTATGGAATACCGGATGAATTCATTACACATGGCAGAATAGAAATCCTCAAATCCAGACTGGGTCTGGAAGCAGCGCAAATCCTCAAAAACCTGGAAGATCAGGATATATTTTAAGGTGAATTTATCTCAGGATACTATTGCTGCACAATCTACTGCTCCGGGTACGGGAGCAATTCATCTCATCCGGTTGAGTGGTAATGCTGCCATTGAAATAGCAGACAAGCTATTTAGAGGTAAAAAACCTCTGGCAAAAGCCCCCAGCAGTTATGTAAATTTTGGCAGAATTTATGCGGATGAGCATTTGATTGATGAAGTGCTGGCAACAGTTTTCCGTGCCCCCGATAGCTATACAGGAGAAGATATTGTGGAAATATCCTGTCATGGCAATCAATATATAGCAGATCTTATCCTGGAAAACATCCTGCAAACTGCGAGGTTGGCGAAGCCTGGAGAATTTACCCAACGTGCTTTTATCAATAATAAACTCGATCTCACTCAGGCAGAAGCAGTAGGTGATCTGCTGGCTGCTTCCACCCGCCACTCACACAAAATTGCCCTGGATCAGTTAGAGGGCAGGTTAGAGAAAAAAATCAGGGTACTTCTGGATAAGATTACAGAACTCAGGTTAAGGCTGGAACTGGAAATTGATTTTCCTGAAGATTATGTGGAGACGATATCTACGTCAGAGATGACAGTAAAAATTGCGGAATTAAAAGAAGAACTGCAATTGCTGGTGCAAAGTGGCAGGGATGGTTTGATTTTGCGGGAAGGTTATAAAGTCTGTCTGGTGGGCAAGCCAAATGTAGGAAAATCGAGTATTTTTAATGCCTTACTCAATTCCGCCAGAGCTATTGTGACTCCTATTCCGGGCACTACCCGTGATTATCTGGCAGAAGCAATTGCACTTGAGGGATTTTTGCTTATTTTTTATGATACGGCAGGATTGCGGGAGACTGATGATCAGCTGGAAAAACTGGGTATGGAGCGTAGCCTGGGAATAATCAATCAGTCAGACCTGATTATCTATGTAACAGATTCAGAACCGGATGAAGCTGAAACCAGCAAACTGGAAAAGCTGATTGAGGAAAAGAAGATCATCAAGGTACTTAATAAGACAGATATTCTGGGGACTGCACTGATAACTAAATATCTTCAGAAGGGTTATATCTCATGTTCTACAGTAGCTAATGATGGTTTATCTGCCTTAAAATCCAGGATTTTGCAGGAAATCAATATCAAGCCAGAAGAATTTGAGCTGCCGCCATTGACCAATGCCCGACAAATAGCAGCAGCCAGAAAGGCTTTAACAGAGCTTGAGCAGGTGGAAATTGCTCTGACAGAAGGTGTCAGCATAGAATTTATAGCTTTTGACCTTTTGCAGGTAAGTAAAGCACTGGAAGAAATCACCGGACTGGTTACTACAGATGATATTCTAGATAAAATATTTTCCGGTTATTGTATTGGAAAATAGATATTTCTGGGTATATTCAGTAAATTTAATTGACAGGTATTGCAGGGATTATTTATCAAATATAGAGTGAAAAATAGATATTTTAAGAGGAATTATAAAGATGAAAATAGGAATAATTGGTTTACAGAATTCAGGAAAAACTACAATATTTAATGCGTTAACCGGTTTGAATGCGGAAGTAACCGCCTATAGCAGTCAGAAACTGGAACCTAATATTGGAGTAGTGGAAGTGCCTGATGAGAGAATTGACTGGCTCTCGGAGCATTACCAACCCAAGAAAACTATATATGCCCACATGGAATTTACGGATTTTGCCGGACTGAGCGCTGGCAGTAAGGATAATGAAGCTTTTTCGGCTGAATCTCTGGGACTGATCAAAACTTCTGAGGCTCTTGCTCTGGTGGTGAGAAATTTTACGGATGAAATCATCTGCCAGAGCCAGGGGGAACCTGATCCGCTCGCGGATATAGACCAGATCATGGAAGATATGATCATTAGTGATATGATTCTGGTTGAGAAAAGACTGGAACGCATAGTGAAGGATAAAAAAAGAGGCATTAATCTGGCTGAACTGCAGATTGAAGAACATATTCTTACCCGAATTAATGAACAGTTAAATAATTCTACTCCGGTTCGTGACCTGGAATTTTCTGCTGAAGAGGAAAAAGCTATCAGGGGTTTCAGGCTGCTTACAGAAAAGCCCATTATGATCATTCTTAATTCTGATGAAAATAACTTTGCTAAAAATGAAGCAGTAATTGCGGAGATAGAAAAGAAATTCCGCGTTATTGAATTAGCCGGAAATTTTGAAATGGAGCTTAGTAAAATGGACAGCGAAGAAGCCGAAATGTTCATGGAAGATATGAATATCAGCGAATCTGCTGTAAACCGCCTCATCAGATTCTCCTATAATATGCTGGGACTTATCAGCTTTTTTACAGTTGGTAAAGATGAGGTGAGAGCCTGGACGATCGTCAATGGTGATAATGCGGTGCAGGCTGCCGGAAAAATCCATTCAGACCTGGCTCGGGGCTTTATCAGAGCAGAATGCTTTCATTATGAAAAACTTAAGGAACTTGGCTCGGAAAAGGCTTTGCGGGAAAAAGGAATGTTTAGACTGGAGGGTAAAAACTACCTTGTCCAGGATGGTGATATAATCAATATAAGGTTTAGTGTGTAATCATGGAATTTAAGCAGTTAATTAATAACAAATATTTTGCTGTCTGGTTATTGCTGCTGATTTTATCTATTTTGTTACTGGTAGCCCTCAGTATAGATAGCAAATATATTCTTACTGATTATGACAGTATTATCCAGAAACAGATGTCTTTTCTGGAAGTGATCAAAATGAACTTTCCGGATGTGAGCAATCCAATAGGTCCATTTGGTGCCTGTATGAGTTACTGGCTGACTTATTTGTTTGGGCGGATTCTTTGCATCTCTTTGCTGCTGGGGCTTACCATGCTTTCTTTCTTCAAAATTTTCCTGATTGCTCAGGATAATTTACTCGGAAAGATCATCTGTTTTGTGATATTAGCTTTTTTTGTGAATATTGTCGTGATCACTATCACAAACAGACAACCACTGATACCGGGATTGATGACTCATTTCATCCGCTCCTTCCTGAATAACCTGTTTGGGATTACCGGAACCATTATCATTGCTGCCGTGATCATTGTGGTTATGGTCATTATCATCTTTGAACCCGGGCTTATCTGGCAATTTATCTGCTGGCTGGCAAAAGGTATCAGCAGCTTCTTTAAAATGCTGTTTAAATCCCGAGAAAAGAAAATTAATAAACCAGAAAAGAAACCAGCCGAAAAAATTGAGATACCAAGATTTAAAATTCATACTGATGAAGAGGAAGTACCGGAGAAGAAATTCTCTCAAGAGGTTATTGAACCACCTCTTGATGACTTCCCGAAAAGAAAAACTCCACCCATTAACAAAACCCCTGTTAATAAAGAAGACAAAAAAATAATTAGCCCAGTTAATAAACTTAAATCCCCTAATAATCATCAGCCACCTGAAGACGGAAAGTATCACCTGCCGGAAATAGCTGTTTTTCTACAGGAATCTACTATCCAGATTTCTGACCGCAAGGCAATTGAAGAAAATATTGCCCAGGTAAGTAATATCCTGCAAAATAAACTGGCAGAATTTCAGGTGGAAGCAACCGTGAAAAATGTGAATATTGGTCCTATTGTAACTCAATATGAACTGAAACCGGCACCTGGCGTGAAAGTTAATACTTTCAACAGTTTATCAAAAGACCTCGCTCTAGCTCTGAAGGCAAGCAGCCTGCGGGTGGAAGCACCCATCCCTGGCAGGGGATTAGTGGGCATCGAATTACCGAATGTGCAGCGGGATATTATCTTCCTGCGGGATATTATGCTTTCTCCTCAAATGAAAAAAATGGAGAGCAAACTTGCTTTTGCTCTGGGAAAGGATATCGCCGGCAATCCCGTGGTTGCTGACTTGGCTCGGATGCCGCATCTTCTGATTGCCGGCGCAACTGGTTCTGGTAAAAGTGTCTGCGTAAATTCCATTATAGTAAGTCTGCTATTGCGCTGCACTCCTTCGGAACTTCGACTCATTCTGATAGACCCCAAACGTATAGAGCTGGCGGGTTATGAAGGAATACCTCACCTTATCCAGAATGTGGTCACAGAACCGGAACATGTGATGATGGCTCTCAATTGGGCTGTTTCTGAAATGGATAGAAGATATAAACTTTTACAAAACTATACAGTTAGAAATCTGGATGATTATAATAACAAAATCAGGGAATTGACAAAAATTGGTGAGGAACCGGAAGATTCAGTGCTCCCTTACATTGTGGTGATCATTGATGAATTCTCTGATCTAATAATGACTGCTACCAAAGAAATAGAACGCCCGGTAACCCGTCTGGCTCAGATGGCAAGAGCAATCGGTATCCATCTTGTACTGGCTACTCAGCGTCCTTCAATCAAAGTGATAACCGGTCTAATTAAAGCTAATTTTCCGGCAAGGATCGCCTTTAAGGTTTCTCAAAAGACCAATTCACGCGTTATTCTGGACGCAAATGGTGCTGAACTGCTTCTGGGTAAAGGAGATTCTCTCTTCCTGGGTCCTGGAAAAGCAATTGCTGAGCGTATTCATGGAGCTTATGTCTCTGACGATGAGATCAATGACCTGGTGGACTATCTGCGGGTACAGCCTAAACCAGATGACGATATAACCATAATCCAGGAAGAAAGTGCTGCTCTGGAAGATTTTGATTTTGATGATCCGCTATTTCCCGAAGCGGCTTATGCAGTTGTCACGGCAGGTTCTGCCTCGGTATCCATGCTTCAGCGACATTTTAAAATAGGCTATGCCAGGGCGGGTAGGCTGGTTGACCTGCTGGAACAGGCAAACATAGTAGGTCCGCATCTGGGCAGTAAATCCAGAGAAGTATTAGCTGATCAGGCGGATTTGGCAAGATTTGGTTATCTGCCAGAGGAGTTGTTATGAAGAAAGTAATCTTATTTTTTCTGCTAACCTGGGTAATATATCTTTCAGCATCCCAACTGGAGGATATTTATCAGCAGGTGATAGACCGCTATAGTGCTGTCACATCTTATGAAGCCGTTCTCAATCAGGAAAACTACTGGTCGGATATTGACCGGGCAAAAACTGCCTCCGGTAAAATTTATTATAATAGTGACTCGCTTTTTGTCTCTTATCTTCCTCCTGATGAACAGGAATTATTTGTGCATGGAAATACCGTGATCATGCACGATAAAAAAAGCGGACAGGCTATATATATGGATAAAGGAGATTTTTTTATCCGCCCGGTGGAAATTATCAAAGCCTATTGGCAGGATAGCGAAAAACGATTTCTGCCTTCTCAAAATAATGAGACCCGCCTTTTACTTAATAAAGATATGGAAGAAATCGTGATCAGCCTGAATAACGGTCTTATCACTTCTGTTCTCATCAGTGATGAAAATAGTAATTCCGTTAAATACATGTTCTCACAAGAGAAAATCAATGGCAAACTGCCAGAAAATATCTTTATTCCGGCTTTCCCAAAAGACACTAATATTATTGATAATCGACTAAACGGAGAATAAACATGATTGCTTTAATTATGGCGGGTGGAATTGGCTCCCGCTTCTGGCCACTTTCCAGAGAAGATAATCCCAAACAGTTCCTGCCCATTGTCAGCGCCGATTCCATGATCAAATTAACCGTAAATCGACTCTTAAAAAATGTTGCCCTCAAAGATATCTACATTGTTACTGCTGCCAGTCAGGTGGAGCTCGTTAAATTTCACATCCCTGATCTTGACCCGCAAAACATCATTGTAGAACCCTTTGGCATGAATACTGCACCCTGTATAGCTCTCAGTCTTGCCTGGCTGGAAAATAAATATTCCGAAAATGAAACTATGCTGGTTGCTGCTGCTGACCACCTGATCACCGATACTGACGAATTCTATAAATGTGTTGATATTGCCAGACAGACTGCTGAAAATGATATGCTGGTTACATTTGGCATAAAACCTGATTATGCGGCTATCAGCTATGGCTATATTGAGATCGGTGATAAAATTGGCGAAAAATCTTTCTCGGTTGCCAGTTTCAAAGAGAAACCTGACAAAAAAACTGCCCAGACTTATCTGGAAACCGGCAGATTTCTCTGGAATAGCGGTATGTTCCTCTGGAAATTAAAAACTATTAGACAGGCTTTTATACATTTACAGCCAGCTATCTGGCAATTACTTGAAAAGATCAAAACTGACTGGATTAAATATGGAAAAAACAGCGATATCACTTCCTTATATAAGCAAATGCCTAGACTACCCGTCGATATTGGTATAATGGAAAAATCCGCTAACATCGCAGTTATTCCTTCAGATTTTGGCTGGAGTGATGTGGGTGGCTGGAAAGCCTTGCATGATATTTCGCCTAAAGATGAGAATAATAACTTTTTTAAGAAACCGGGTATTACTTTCGATAGTGAGGATAACTATATTTTTTCCGAAAAACTTGTAAGTCTTATAGGTGTAAAAAACCTGGTAGTAATTGAAACTGAAGATGTTCTCCTGATTGCTGATCTGGACAAGTCGGAAGAAGTAAAAAAAATTGTTGGTTATTTAAGAGATAAAAACCAGAATAATTATCTTTAATGAGCAATAATAATAATCAGAAATACGAACTGAAAGTCCTGCTCTGCGAAGATTCACGCAATACTCTGCATTCACTCAGCAATATCCTGCAACATCGCTTCAAGCATGTGATCATTGCGGAAGATGGTTTAGCAGGCCTTCAGAAGTATAAAGCAGAACAGCCAGACCTGATTATCACAGACATAAAAATGCCCCGCATAAGCGGTCTGGAAATGATCAAAAAAATCCGGGCTGAAAACAGCTTGATCAAGATAATTATCATCTCTGCTCACACCGATATCAACTACTTCATTGAAGCAATTGATTTTCATATCAGTGCCTTTATTAATAAACCGGTTGATTTCAGGATACTTGATAGTCACCTGAAGGAGATTTCGGCTGATATCTTTCTCCGGCAAAGAACCCTTGAAGCGGAAGAAAAGCAGATTGCTGTCCTCAAAGAACAGGAAAAATTATTTCTGGAAATCAAACAGGACCTTGCTTTAGCTCGGACAGTGCAGGAATACCTCCTGCCTGAATGGCTGCTGTTTAATTATAAGCTGATTTTTTCTACTGCTTATGTCCCATCTCTGGATGTGGGAGGAGATCTTTTTGGCTATTATCCCATAAATGATGATACTTTTGTCTTTTATCTGGGCGATGTGTCCGGGCATGGCTTGAAAGCTGCCATGCTGATGATGGCTGCCAATTCCACCATAAATATGCTCATCGATCAGTCAAAACCGCACCTGGAACCCGCTGTAATCTTGACCGAGCTTAATAAAATCCTCTGTAAACACCTCTTTATCAGTAATAATTACATGACTATCATCCTCGGTACTGTAAACCTTATATCAAATGAAGTCCGCTATATCAGAGCTGGCCATCCCGAAATTATTGTCTTTGACCATCTGGAAAACAAAGCCAGACTGCTGGATAATGATAACGGCACTATCCCCGTGGGCTGGCTGCCGACTCATCAGTATTCCTCCCAGGATGAAAATATACTTAAACTGGCTGATCATCAGACTATATTTATCTATTCTGATGGTTTATATGAGTGTACCCGCTCTGATAATTCGCGCCTGGGTCAGGAAACTCTCCTCAAAGAAATGAATTATAAAATACCACAGTCTAACCCTCTCACCGCTTCCCTTGAATTTATGGAATACGTGAAACAGGCCGGATATGACATCAGCCAGGATGATTTCACTCTCGTATCTTTCTTTAAACCTTATTCTGCCTCTATGATAGGTCTCAAACAATATTATCAAGCTGATATTCCTGAAGATATGGAATTAGATAACATCAGGTGTGAAAGCTTTTTATTGCATTTTACCAACTCCGGCAAATTTGCCCGATTGTTTGAAAGCGATATAAACCGGCTTTTCAGTTCCGAATCTTTTCAAGGTGAAAGAAATATTATTTCCGGATTTATTCTGCTTCTGGCATACGATAATGGTTTTATTGAATGTAATTTCTGGCTGAAATCTCATAATCCTAATGAAAATCAGTTTTCTCAGGATGATCAATCAGAAAGACAGCCATTAACCAAAGATATGATTACATCACAGCTTAATTCTCTCGAGATAAAATCAAATGGCTATCTCAAAGAAGTAAAATTTAAAACCTTAGGTGAAATTCTCCAGGTTATCTGTCTGCTTGATCCTTTCCCGGATAAAAATTAATAGAGCCGTGACCTTTTTACCAGATAATCCAGCAGATTCTTCTCAAATGGGGTAGAGGTGGTTATGGGATTATACTCTATTCCAGCCTCATAACACCGCCTTTTCAGCTCTTTCGTGTATTTTTCATATTCCTGCTGGTAATCTCGCCGGATCATCCAGGGATTCACCGTTATCCGCTCTTTCGTCTCAGCATCAATAAATTCCGTCTCTCGCTTGAAATCAAAGTCCAGCTCATCCTGATCCTGAATATGAAATAAGATCACTTCATGCTTCTGATGCCGAAAATGCTGTAAACCGGAAAAAAGCTCCTCAATATCATCCAGCATATCAGATATCAGTACTATCAATCCCCGCTTACGTACCTGTTCTGCCAGCTTATGCAGCACTTTTGCCGTACTTGTTTTATTGCTGCTTTCCAGATTATACAATTTCTTGAAGATTTCTTCCAGATAAGACCGCAATGAGCGTGGTGGCAGATAACTGGTCAATTCATCATTATAGGTAAGCAATCCTACGGCATCCTGCTGGCTCATCATCAGCCAGGCTAAAGATGATGCCAGGGCTTTGCCATACTCCAATTTAGTAAAATTACCCTTTCCATAACCCATCGAAGCACTGTGGTCAAGCAGGATATAGCTTTTCAGATTCGTCTCTTCCTCATAGCGCTTGATGTAATACCGGTCTGTTTTTCCAAACACTTTCCAGTCAATATGAGCTACCGGATCGCCAGGATTATATTGCCTGTGATCAGAAAATTCCACACTAAATCCATGATAGGGTGATTTATGCAAGCCTATCTTGAATCCCTCTACTATCAGGCGCGCCCGTAGTGAAAACTTGTTCAAAGTCGCAATAAACTCGTCTGATAAATAATTCCGGCTTTCTCCCATCTAAGCTATTTCATCCTTTTCCCTTTATCTTCCTCACTGCTGCTGCGATCTACGCCCGTAATAATAGCTGCCGGAAATAAGATTGCATAGGCAATCACCAGCATTACCGGTGATATTGTGTTATCTCCTGTTCCCATTATTATATAACCAATTGCAGTCACCAGTATGGCTATCACCATTAATACTGTATTAAGTTTGCCAAATTCAAAACGCATTCTACCTCCTATTCTTCAACTTTCAGTTTATTTAAAATTTCTTGTACTTTTTCCTGTAATTCTTCTCCACCTTCCATATCATTCACCATCAGCAAATATGCCTGAGCCAAATCATATTCTTTGTTTTCATAGAGGATCGCTCCCAGATGATAGGCAATATCAGCATGTTGTGTAGCTATCTCAATTGTGTGATCCATTGCCTCCAATGCTGATTCCATCTTATTCATTTTATAATAAAGCCAGCCCAGACTATCCCAGTACATTGCATTTTCCGGCTCCAGTTCCAACGCTTTTAATAGACTGGTTTCTGCGGTTTCATATAATTCCTCTTCTTCCTGTACTGCCACTTGATAGCCATAAAAATTCAAGATATTGGTGTTCTCGCCAAAGTTTTCTCTGCCATACTCTAAAACTGCTATTAAATGGTCTTCGTCTGCCTTGTCATTCAATATTGTCCCCAGTGCCAGTAATCCCTGTGGATTTATTTTACCTGCCGTATAACTATCCTCCAGAAATAGTGCCGCTTTCTCTACGTCTTGCAGATAAAAATATAATAAACCCAATAGCAGTGAATCTCCGCGGAATTTGCTTTCCAGAAAACCTGCTTCATCTTCACTGTAAACTGCTGCCAACACCACAATCAATTCCTCGTTAAGAATATAACTGTTATCTATCAGTTCCAGCAGTTCTTCTCCCCGCTGCCACTTTGCCTGCTTCAGATTAAAGATTGCTAAGATAAATAATGCTTCCTGCTTAGCTTCTGCCTCCTGATAATAACTCTCCAAAAATACCTCTAAAAGCTCTATATTAGCTTCGTCATTCATCTTTTCTATTATCAGTGACAGCTTATTTATTACTCCTCCCGCCTGGTTAAACCGCTCAAGTGCCCTTTCCCAATGTCTTTCCTTTAACTCAAGTTCCCAAAGACTGCCATAAAAAGATGGATAATAATCTTCTGATATAAATCCCGCTGATACAAGTAAATCTGCAGTCTTGTTACTCAGTTCATAATCATCTACCTGCAAAGCAGATAAAAACAGGATTTTCATGATCATTTCATTGCCGGTTTCACGGCATTCGGTTTCCAGCTCCACCACTTTATCATATTTCCCGGTCTCATAATATAGACTTATTAGATAATCCAGCAATTCTCTTGGTAAATCCCCTTCATTATCCTGCCGGTCACTCAAAAGTTCCGCCGTAAGGTCCCAATCTTCCAGTTTTACATTCAAAGCTATTATGTTTAATAGTGGCTGCAATTCATGCCAGCTTTTATAAGCTCGTAATAGGAGGTCCCTGGCTTTTTCTTCTTCGCCAAGCGAATTGTATTGATCCACTACCTGATATATGACGCCTTTATCTTCTTCCTTCCATTCTCCGGCTGCTGCTTTCCTCAAATATACACTATCTGCCGGCGGGTAATATTCACGCTGAAACATATAATAAGTAAGGTATTGACTGCGTTTTGCCCCTTCGGTTAAACTGCTGAGAAAATAAATGTCTGCCAGCTCTATCTGATTTCTATATACACAAATTTCTGCCAGACTGTATAGTATCTCACTGCTTATTACACCATCTTTATACCATTTACTGCCAAGCTTTATCATGTAATCTGCGGCTGTACTGTCATGCTGGGCTTGTCCCCGTAAATAATTATATATCTTCTCTTTCAGATATACACTCTCTGGATAACTCTCTTCTGCCAGACGCACCAGATCAAAAGCGGTATCATAATTTCCCTGCAGACGCTCATATTCCGAATTAGAAAAAAATATCAGCGCTTTCAAAAAACGCCAGTCCTGATACTGACTGTCTTGAACTATTTCCTCTTTCTCTATTGCATTTGTGCTGCTGCATCCTGTCAATATCAACAAGAGGGGTATGATTATTAGACTAATTCTTAGCATTGATTTCAAAATAATATTTTAACCTTATAGACCTGTCTGCCATGCTGGTATCTCCACGATTGCCCAGCAGATCATTAAATTTTACCTGTAAATACAAATTTTCACTGAAATATATGCCCAGCCCAGAATTCAAATAACCCTTGTCAAAGTACTCGATATCTTCATCCATGATAGTTTCCAGCCATTTCTCATCTTCATTGATGCCCATGTCATATTCCACACTTAATACCATGATGTCACCTATTGATTTATCTACTCCAGTAAAAATATTCATGTGACGATCATCTTCGGTGTTCTCTAGACTGTAATTCGTACCCAGATGCAATCCCAAATTCCCCAAAAATCCAAAATTCTTGGTCAGAACTCCAAAAAATCCCTTCGACTTGATGTCATAACGCCGTACATCTACTCCATCATCATCTTCGGCATAAAACCTGCCATGACCCTGCGAATCATATCCAATTGCTAATGCCGGAATTCGACTGGTTTCATCCATAAGCCGAAATTTCCCGTAAAACTCCACCTGATCATGCCATTCCGGCTCATTATTACCTACTACATTTTCAGAACCATAGCTCACGCCGATCATTACTCGAGGAATTATTCCTACCCGCACTCCCAGCAATAAGCCATTGTCTTTATAAAATTCCGTGAATATATCAGTTTGACCTGCCTGCAGCATCCCAGCTGTAGGAGCATCCACCAGAGTATCCATCTCAAAAGCGCACAATGGTAATATTATCACCAGAATTATTGCCAAAATCAGCTGCTTCATCAGCGCCTCCTGTTTTGCCTGTTTTTTCACTTTGTTAATTTCTCCAACTGTTTTTTATAGTCAAGACTTTTGCTGTCAATTATTCTGATTAACCTTTTACGCCCTTCAAACATTACTAAAAAGTAATACTCCAGGAACAACAAAGCAAATACACCTTTTTATGAGATTGTGCTTTATTGCTGCAGCTTATTCTTTCCTGATGGATTTATTTGATCTGAGCACCTGGGGAAAATTGCGATAATCTTAACAAAAAAAGGGGAATTGTGTGATAAAACTTGACGAACTAATTCAATAGTAAAGAAGAGTATCATTAGCAGTCAGGTAAATTAAAATCAAAATAAAGATAGCCTGACCGCTAAAAGATCATTACGAGACCCATTAATATTACCTTTGTTTTGGCAAGGGTACTTAATATAATAATTAAAAAAATAATATGAGGTAGCTATGAAAAGATTAGGGATAATGAAAGAGACCAAGAATCGCTGGGAACGTCGAGTGCCGATGAATCCTCCATCAGTAAAGAAACTTATCGATAAGGGCTATCAGGTGACAATTCAGCCTTCGGAAACACGGATATACAAAAATGAAGCATACCTGGCTGCCGGGGCAGAATTAGCTGAGGACTTGAGCAATTGCGATCTTATCATTGGTGTGAAAGAGATACCGCTGGAAGGAATAATTCCTGGTAAGCCACATCTGTTTTTTTCACACACGATCAAGGGGCAGGATTATAATATGCCTCTACTGCAGCATATTCTGGATACCGGCAGCACTTTAATGGATTATGAAAAGATCATAGATGACCAGGGCAGGCGGCTGGTATTTTTTGGCAAGTTTGCCGGAAATGCCGGCATGGTAGACGCTTTATGGGCAGCAGGACAGCGTTATCTACAGGAATATGGCATAGAAACACCTTTTTTGAAGGTGAAACAGAGCTATCAGTATGAATCACTTGAACAGTGCCTGGCGGAATTGCGTAAAATAGGCAAAGAAATCGAAAGGGAAGGTCTGCCAGCAGAAATTTGTCCATTTAATATATGTCTATTAGGTTATGGCAATGTCTCGATAGGCTGTCAGGAAATATTAGAAGCCTTTCCGATCAAGGAAGTGTCACCAGAAGCTTTAGCCGGTTTGGAGATAAGTCATGAATCCAATCGCCTGTATCTCTCGATTTTCAGAGAAGAGCATTTAGTAGAGCGAAAAGATGGTGGCGAATTTCAATTAAGTGATTACTTTGTAAATGGTAAGGATTATAAATCAAAGATGGAGCAGTATCTGCCCTATTGTACAATGTATATGAGCGGAATTTACTGGGCACCTGGTTATCCGGTATTTTTGAAGAACAGCGAATTGGGTAAATTGCAGGGTGAGCAGCAAAAACTGATCATGATCGGTGATATTACCTGTGACATAGAGGGTTCTATCGAGGCAACGCGAAAAGTAACCATGCCGGATAATCCGGTATTCATTTATAATCCGGTTACAGATTCGCTGACAGATGGTTTTAAGGGTGCAGGTTTTGCAGTATGCGCGATTGATAATCTGCCTTGCGAATTTTCCAGGGAAGCATCTGATTTCTTTAATTCTGCCTTGCAGCCTTTTGTGCCGGCTATGCTGGATAATGACTACAGCCAGCCGATCGCAGTCTCAATACTGCCGGCGGAAATACAGCCAGCAGTTATTGCCCATTTAGGGAAGCTGGAAGATAAATATCAATACTTGCAAAAATATTTAAATAGATAAAAGGAGGTAGATTGTGACAGGAAAAGCAACTGCCGGTAACACTGGAAGTTCAGTCCGCAGTGACTGTTTTGTATCTCTGGAAATTACTAAAACCGGGGGAATCGAAATCAATCTTGATAGCAAAGTTGAAGTGCTATATGGCGAAAATATCCGTCAGGAATGCCGGAAAGTCCTGGATTTTTATGATATCAAGCATTGTCTTCTGGAAGTAATAGACACAGGGGCTTTGAATTTTGTATTGCAGGCACGACTGGAAGCAGCTATCAGAGCAATTATTACAACTGATAAGGAATATCTACCCGAAATGCTGGCACAAAACCTGTATAGCACGGAAAAAGACCGCTACCGTAGAAGCAGGCTTTACCTGCCGGGCAATACTCCTAAGCTGGCAATAAATGCCGGCTTGCATCAGCCAGATGGGATTATTCTTGATCTGGAAGACTCGGTGGCTCCGGCAAAGAAGTATGAAACGCGGTTTCTGGTGCGCAATACTTTGCGGGCTCTTGATTTTTATGGAGCAGAACGCATGGTGAGAATTAACCAGATACCAAAAGGGTTGGAAGACCTGGAATTTGTTCTGCCGCATAATGTGAACCTGTTATTAATACCCAAATGTGAAGACCCTGAGCAGATAGAAGTACTGGAAGAAGTGATTGGTGAAATGAAGCATAAATATCATATCGAGCACCCAATCTGGCTGATGCCGATAATTGAGAGTGCTCTGGGAGTGATCAAAGCTTATGAAATTGCCTCCTCTTCACCCTATATAGTAGGTATGGCTATAGGACTGGAAGATTATACTGCAGATCTGGGAACGCAGCGTACTCTGGCAGGTAATGAGACATTTTTTGCCCGTTGTCAAGTGGTTAATGCCGCCCGGGCAGCAGGAATTCAGCCCATAGACAGTGTATTCAGCGATGTATCAGACATGGAAGGACTGGCAGCTAATGTGCAGAATTCCAAGCAGCTCGGTTTCGATGGCATGGGTTGTATTCATCCTCGCCAGATACCCGTGATACACGAGAACTATGCTCCGGATGTTAGTGAGATAGAGAAGGCAAAGAAAATTGTTAATGCCTTTATAATAGCTGAAGAGCAGGGACTGGGTGTTGTCGCCTTAGGCTCTAAGATGATTGATCCACCAGTAGTGAAACGTGCTCAACGGACAATTGATATAGCACTTAAGTTAAAAAAGATAGACGCAAACTGGCGTGATGAATTTCTGAAGGAGGACTAAAGATGGCAGCCGAATTAGTAAAAAATTTCGTAGGACGCACCGTACCTGCAGAAGTGAATGGTAAAAAACAGGTTCCCTATCTGGGAAACGGTAAATATAGACCGGAAGGTCATCGCTATGGTCCGCCGCTTGTCTGCGCCGAAGATTATCCGGCAGACGGCAATAAAGTAGTTCCTAATTTGAAAGAAGCTTTGCAGGCAGCTGGATTGAAAGATGGAATGGTGATCAGTACCCATCATCATCTGCGAAATGGTGATCTGGTGGCAAATGAAGTATTCAAGATAGCCAGTGAGATGAAGATCAAAGACCTGGTCTGGTTCCCATCTGCCTCTTTCCCCTGCCATGCCGAGATCATTAAATATCTGGATGATGGTACAATACACCACATAGAGGGCAGTATGAACGGACCTTTGGGTAAATACTGCTCGATGGGAAAGATGCGGGGAACTGCCATACTCCGTTCTCATGGTGGTCGTTATCAGGCAGTGGAAGATGGCGAAGTGATTATCGATATTGCTGTTCTGGCAGCTCCGGAAGCTGATGCCTTTGGTAATGCAAATGGTTTGCATGGACCTTCCGCCTGTGGCGGTCTGGGTTTTGGACTGGCAGACAGCCAGTATGCTCATAAATCCATAATAGTAACAGATAATCTAGTACCTTTCCCCTGTATTCCCATGCAGCTTCATGGCAATTATATTGATTATGTGGTAGTGGTAGATAAAATAGGAATCCCTGAAATGATAGTGAGCGGTACTACACAGATAACCAAAAGTCCTGACCGGCTTTTGATAGCAGAGTTAACAGCAAAATTCATTGAAGCAGCCGGCTTGATCTATGATGAATTCAGTTTTCAGGCAGGAGCAGGCGGAACGTCGCTTTCGATTGGAATATATATCCATGAGATATTAAAGCGAAAGGGCTGGAGAGCTCGCTGGTCTATAGGCGGCACCACAAAATACAGCACGCAGATGCTGGAAGAAGGTCAGTTAGAGTACATGCTGGATGGTCAAACCTTTGATCATAATGCGGTGGAATCAATGGACAAAAATGATAATCATTACGCTATATCAGTGTTCCACACTTATGATTATCATAGCAAAGGATTTTATCTTTCTATGATGGATGTTGTAGTTTTAGGTGCCACGGAAGTGGATGTGAATTTTAATGGCAATGTGATAACTCATTCAGATGGTTTACTGCTGCATGGTATTGGTGGCTGGCAAAATTGTCTTTTTGCCAAGTGTACTATTTTACCAATTCCTCTTTTCCGTAACCGGATGCCGGTTATCTTAGATCAGGTAACCACACTGGTGGGTCCTGGCAGTATGGTGGACGTGATAGTTACAGAACGTGGAATTGCCATAAATCCGCTGAGGAAAGATTTGATAGATAAAACCAGACATTCCGGTTTACCAATTAAAACTATTGAACAGCTTAAAGCAGAAGCAGAAGCTATTTGCGGTAAACCTGCCAAACCGGAACTGGAAGATGATATTGTTGCCATTATCAAATGGGTAGATGGCACTGTGATAGATAGCGTTAGAAAAGTAAAAACTAAATAAAAATATGGAGGACACAATGGCAAAAAGAACCGTTGTAACTATGCCTGGTGATGGCATTGGAAAAGCTGTATTACCCGAAGCAATTCGCGTTCTGGACGCAGTAGGATTTGATGCAGAATATGTACATGCCGATATCGGCTGGGAATTCTGGTGTAAAGAAGGAAATCCTCTTCCCCAAAGAACCTTAGACTTACTGGAAAAACATGGCATCAGCCTTTTTGGTGCTATCACTTCCAAACCAAAATCTGAAGCAGCTAAAGAATTAAGTCCTGAATTAAATGATAAAGGCTTTGTCTATTACAGCCCTATCGTAGGCTTGCGTCAGCACTTTCTGCTGGATATCTGCCAGCGTCCCTGTAAAACATTTAAAGGTAATCCACTGAATTTTATCCGGCACGGCGCTGGTGATACTATCGAAGAACCAGAAGTAGATGTAGTTATCTTCCGTCAAAATACCGAAGGCCTGTATGGTGGGGTGGAATGGACAAACCCTCCTGATAAAGTGTATGAAGGCTTAATGACCCATCCTAAATTTGTGAAAAATTTCGGCTGGTGCCCCCGCGAAGAACTGGCTATCAGTACACGCATCTTCACTAAAAAATATTCTCTGCGTATCTGTGAACAGGCTTTTGAATATGCAAAAGAATTCGGTTATAAAAAAGTTACACTTTGTGAAAAACCAAATGTGATTCGCGAAACTTCTGGTATGATGCTGGCTATCTGCCGTGAATTAGCTAAGAATTATCCCGACATTACCTTTAATTATACTAATATTGATGCCCAGATGATGTGGCTGACCAAGGACCCGGAAAATTATGGAGTAATTATTGCCGGAAATATGTTTGGTGACATCGTTTCTGATGGCTTTGCCGGGCTTACAGGTGGACTGGGTTTTGTCTGCAGTGCTAATATTGGCCAAAAAGTGGCTATTTTTGAACCAACTCACGGTTCTGCCCCCAAGTATGCTGATTATGAAGTATCAATAGTATCTCCTATTGCTATGATATTATCTGCCTGCATGATGCTGGATCACATTGGTGAAACTGAAAAGGCTGCCAAGATCAGAGCTGCAGTGGCACAAGTAGTGGAAGAAGGCAAAGTTCGCACTTATGACATGCTTAAAATGAGAGGTACGCCAGATGTTATCTCCAAAGGTGCAGCCAGTACACAACAGATGACAGATGCCATAATCGCAGCTCTGTGAGCATAGGGAGGAATTATGACAATTAAGGAATTATGGCCCGAACTGGAATGGATTAAAGATGAAAAACTGCGTGCCCAGACTGAAAAGACCTGGGAAATAGCACTGGAAAGAAGTGCGCTAACAGCTGAAGACCTGATGCGTATTCCTTTCACTCTGCTCTGCGGTCCTGATCTAAAAGTTACTTTTATGGATCATAAACGCAGCGTGGTTCATATTGCCAAAGAAGCTGGTGATATAGTAAATAACTCCTATCATGGTGAATTGCCGGTTGATATGGATGTGCTGATCGCTGGTGCCATACTCTGCGATGTGGGCAAGCTGGTGGAATATGTTCTGGATGAAAACGGCAAAGCCGTACAGGGCTCTTATGGTAAATATCTGCGTCATCCCTTCAGTGGAGTGTCACTGGCGGAAGAATGCGGTGTGCCGGCTCCTGTCTCCCATATTATCGCAGCACACGCTGGCGAAGGTGATATGATTAAACGCACTACAGAAGCATATATAGTTCACCATGCCGATTTTATGACTTTTTTACCCTTTAAAAGCAGACTGCAGGTTTAGGAGGATGAGATGGGTTTAACTCTTATAGAAAAAATCCTGGTGAATCACAGTGATAAAAAATCTGTGAAACCCGGAGATATTGTAGATATTTTTATTGATGCCCGCGTAGCACGTGATTTTGGTGGTGCTAATGTTGTAAAAAACATGCGGAATAATAACCTGACCTTAGCAAATCCAAAGCTGACAATGTTCACCTTTGACTGTAATCCGGGTGGCAGCGATCAGAAATATGCCGTTAATCAGCAGATTTGCCGTGTATATGCCCGTGAACAGGGACTCAAAGTGTTTGATATAAATAGCGGGATCGGCACCCATATCCTGATGGACAAAGGTTATGCCTATTCCGGTTCCACAGCAGTGAGTACAGATTCTCATGCTAATATCCTGGGTGCTGTTGGTGCTTTTGGTCAGGGAATGGGCGATCAAGATATTGCCGCAACCTGGGCAAATGGTAAAGTCTGGTTCAAAGTTCCTAAATCTGTGAAATTAACCATTAATGGAAAACGCCCCGCTAATGTGGCAGCCAAAGACATTGCTCTTAATCTGCTGGCAGAATTTGGGGCAAATACCCTTTTGGGTTATGCCGTGGAAGTTTATGGTGAAGATATTGATAAACTCACCCTTGATGAACGCATCACTATCTCCAGTATGGCTACTGAGATGGGATGTATTGCTATCTTCTTTACTCCCAATGCCGAAATCATGAAGTTTTCATCGATGATGGCAGATCGTGAACTCGAACTGGTGCAGGCTGATGCTGATGCCGAGTATGAACAGGTATTGAATCTGGATTTCGGCACCTTTATTCCCCGCACTTCTCAACCGGGTAAACCTCATGACACTATTGCCGTAAAAGCTCTGGATAAAGTGAAAATTGACAGTGCTTTCATTGGCAGCTGCACTAATGGCAGAATAGAAGACCTGCGTGAAGCTGCTGCTATTCTGAAAGATCATAAAGTCGCTCCCGGTGTTATGCTCAAGATAGTTCCTTCCACAGATGATGTCTGGAATCAGGCTCTGCAGGAAGGACTTATCAAAATATTTAAAGATGCCGACGCCCTGGTGGGTAATGCCGGATGTGCCGGCTGTGCTGCCGGACAGATCGGTCAGAACGGTGCTGGCGAGATCACTATTTCTACCGGAAACCGTAATTTCCCCGGTAAACAGGGAAAAGGCAGCGTCTATCTGGCATCTCCCGCTACTGTGGCAGCTTCCGCTGTGGCTGGCTATATCACTACTCCGGATAACATTCCTGCCAAACCGGCTCTCTTTACCAAACCTGAGTCTCAACAGCAGACGGGAAAAACTGCTAAATCTGCTCCGAAAGTTGCAAAACCTGAAATGATAGAAGGTCGCGTCTGGTTCATTAAAGAAGATAATATCGATACAGATATGATCTTTCATAATCGCTACCTCACTATTACTGATCTGGCAGAAATGGGACAATATACTTTCGATAACCTGGCTGGATATGAGGATTTTGCCAAAAAATCTCAACCTGGTGACATCATAGTTGTGCAGAAGAATTTTGGCTCCGGCAGCAGCAGGCAACAGGCAGTGGACTGCTTTAAGTCCCTGGGTGTTCAGGCAATTATTGCCGAATCATTTGGTGCTATTTATGAGCGTAATGCCATTAATGCCGCCTTTCCAATTATGACTTACAGTGATATTACGGCTTTGAACCTCAAAGATGGTGATATTATCAGGGTGGATTTTGCCTCAGGTACTATCACAAATCTGAATGATAATAAGAATATTCAGGCAGAACCATTCTCTGATGTGCAAATGGAAATCTACCACAAGGGTGGAATCTTCGGATAAAGGAAGGAGAAAATCATGGGAAAAACTTATGTAGAAAAGATATTTGGAGCTAAAGCCGGCTCTATTGTATTTGCCAGACCGGATATTGTGCTTACACATGATAATACTGCCAGTATCGCCAACACATTCAAAAAGATGGGCGGTACCAAAGTTGCCGATCCAAACCAGCTTCTGGTTGTTCTCGATCACAATGCTCCACCTACTAATGATAAACTGGCTAACCAGTATCAGGCCATCCGTGACTTTGTGAAAGTCCAGGGAATCAAAAAATTCCATGACGTTGGCGATGGCATCTGTCATCAGGTAATGAGCTATCATGCTAAGCCGGGAATGATCATTGTAGGTTCCGATAGTCATACCTGCACTGCTGGAGCTTTCAATGCTCTGGCTGCCGGAATTGATAGAACTGAGTCTGCCGGTCTCTGGAAAAGAGGCGAAACCTGGTTCAGAGTTCCGGACTCAATAAAAATCACTCTTACCGGCTCACTTTCCAAAGGGGTATATGCCAAAGATATCTCTCTCTGGATAATCGGGATGATTGGTTCTGCCGGAGCTAATTACTGCTCAATTGAATTTCATGGGGATGGAGTGAAATCTCTCTCTATTGCCCAGAGAATGACTTTAGCTAATTTAGCCTCAGAAATGGGCGCTAAAAATGCTGTGTTCCCACCGGATAACGTCCTGGCTGAATTCCTGGGCGTTGAGACTATTGAAAACGGTAACTGGGCTGATCCCTACGCTAATTATTTGCAGGAAATCGATATCAACCTCAGCGAGATATTCCCGCTGGTCGCCTGTCCTCATCACGTTGATAATGTGAAGGCTCTTTCCGAAGTTGAAGGCACTCCCATTCATCAGGCTCTCATTGGTACCTGCACAAATGGTCGCCTGGAAGACCTGCGCATTGCTGCCCAGATACTGGATGGCAAAAAAATTCCTGAAGGCTTCCAACTTCTGGTTTGCCCCGCTTCAAAGGAAATTTATCTCCAGGCTATGGAAGAAGGGCTCATCGCCAAAATGATGAATGCCGGTGCTGTGATCCTTAGCTCTTCCTGCGGTCCCTGCCTGGGTACAGGACAAGGTATTCCGGCTGATGGATATAATGTCCTTTCCACTGCTAATCGTAATTTTTTAGGACGCATGGGTAATAAGAATTCCTTTGTCTATCTCGCTTCTCCAGCCACGGTCGCCTATTCTGCTCTTAAAGGCGCCATCACAGACCTGAGAGGCTTTAAGGCAAATAATAAATTCCCCTTCCAGCATGATCAGTCTGCCACAGTAACTATTCCTGAAACAGAAAACCGCAGACTGGACGGCACCTGGAATTATGCTGATGTGGATAATCTGAATACTGACCAGATGTTTGCCGGAAATCTTACCTATAAGGTTCTCAGCTCAGATCCGGAAGCGATCATGCCCTATCTCTTCATAGATTTTGATCCCGGCTTCAAAGATAATGTGCAGTCTGGTGATGTCATGATTGCCGGAGAAAACTTCGGCTGCGGCTCGTCCCGTGAGCATCCCGCTGTAGGACTTGCTCATGCCGGCGTGAAAGCTGTCATTGTGAAATCAGTTAACCGTATTTTCTATCGCTCTTCAGTTAATCAGGGATTACCCATCATCGTTTTGCCTGAAGTAGTGAATGCTTATAATCCCGGTGATATTGTAAATGTTGATCTGGAAAAAGGACTGGTTACAGTAGCTGGCAAAGATTTCTCATTCCCACCCCTACCCCCCGCCCTGCTGGAAATCTTCCAGGCAAAGGGTTTAGTCAACTGGATAGTTAAAAATTAATAATAAGTGCTTATAATTAATTAAAAGCCCGAACTAGTTCGGGCTTTTATTTTTACAAAAAAAATATTTACATTTTTTTACATTTTCAATTTATGGAACTGAGAATTCAGATGAAGGATGAATTATGGAAAACGCAGATTCCATTATTGAAGATTTCAGCCGGCAATGGAAAAAATCACCCGCTCCCGGTTTTGCAATCTCAATTATCAAAAAAAATAAAACACCAGAAATTCACTGTTTCGGCGAAGCAGTTCTCGAACATGCCGTCCCGGTTATTCAAAACACTACGTTTTATCTTTGCTCGCTTGCCAAACAGTTTACAGCTACCTGTCTGGCATTCCTGATCGATCAGGGTAAAATCTCTCTTTCTGATCCGCTGCGAAAATTCCTGCCGGAACTACCGGCTAAAGTCTATAAAAGTATCACTATCAGCCATCTGGTGCACATGACCAGCGGCATTCATGAATGGTATGATATTATGGAATTTTCGGGCAGTTATGCTAATGAATATCCCTGGCGCAAGACTTTGCTCTCTGTACTTGCCCGGCAGAAATACCTCAGCTTTACCCCGGGCGAAATATTCTCTTACTGTAATACGAACTATACTCTACTCACTATTATCATCGAAATGATCTCAAACAGCAGTCTGGCAGACCTTGCCAAACAATTGATTTTTGATCCTTTGAAGCTGAATTCTACTTTCTACTGCGAGGATAACAGCCGAGTGATACCACGTCTTGCCTGCGGTTATTATCAGGTCTCAGATACATATAAAACTGCCGATAAACTCCCCCCTCTGATCGGTGCCGGTGGAGTGTATTCTAATCTCACTGATCTAACTACCTGGCTGAATACTATTATTAAGCAGGAGTGGCAACCCCAAATCTTCAAAATCCTCTTTCAACCCAGTCTGCTTAATAATGGCAAAACTAATCCCTACCTGATGGGATTCCAAACCAGAAAGTATCGTAACTGCCGTCTGATCCAGCACGGAGGGGCTGTTCCCGGATTCTTTACCCATATCTGCTTCATCCCTGATCATAATTGCGGCTTCGTCTGGCTGGCTAATCATAATAATTTCAAACCTGATCGCCTGTCGAAAACATTGCTCGGATACCTGGAAACTGAATTTACACCCCAGTTAAACACTGATCCGGAATCATGTCCGCCCCACTCTGATCTGGCTAAATATTCCGGTGAATATATCTATCTGGGAGAAGACAAATCGCTAATATTAACCGCTGAAAATAACTCGCTAAGCATCGAGGGTGATCCGGTCTGTTACCAGCAGGAGGAAACTAACCTCTTCGTTAATCCCCAAAACAACTCGCAATTGATTATTATGGAGGATTATTACCAGACAATTATCCTGCGCCACCTTTCTGAAAACGGTGATAAATTTCTCCTGAAAACCTCCCAAATGCCACACCTTAATAAAATTGACATGTATTGCAATAAGTACTACAGCCCTGAATTAGATATTACCTATACCTTAACGAAATCTGATGATAATCTCTATATCGATGCCGCCAAGAAATTCACTGGAACTGACCTCTGTCTGATTGCTCCCGATATCTTCCTTAGTCCCTCAAAAGGGATCAAAATCCGCTTCCTGAGAAACAAAAATAATCAGATTACTTCCTTCTTTCTAGACAGCTTCCGCTCCCAAAATTTTATCTTCAATAGAATCTCTAAGTAACATAATCACCCCTGCCTCACCTGTAAAGTGACTACGACCCAGAACAACAAAGCACAATCTCACAAAAAAATGCGGGTACGTGCTTTGTTGTTCTGGGATCATACTTCCTGATGAGGGGGAGATATACGGATGCTATAAAAGGGGAAAGGTGAAAATGCGTCTTTTTTTTAAGGTAGTTATCAGGTAGTTAAATTCGGGTGCAGGAGTTTTTTTGCCTGGACAAGGTTTTCCGGGGTATCGATGCCTAATCCGGCGTAATTAGTGGAGATCATTTTAATGGGGATGCCGTTTTCGAGGAGTCTGAGCTGTTCGAGTTTTTCGATATTTTCCAGTTTGGCAGTCGGCAGAGCGATAAATTTAAAGAGAGCTTCGCGGCGGAAGGCATAAACCCCAACGTGTCCGAAATATTCAACATCAGAGTTATAATCGCGGTTAAAAGGGATGACCGAGCGGGAGAAATAGAGAGCATAACCGTGTATATCGCAGACAACTTTCACTTGATTATGGTCATCTATTTTACCAGAGATGCGGTGCATCAGGGAAGCCACTTGAACTTTAGGGTCGAGGAAGGCAGAAATGAGGCATTTGAGCGGTTCTGAAGATATAAATGGTTCATCACCCTGGACGTTTACCACTACATCAAAATCCAGAGTCTGGCATACCTCAGCAATGCGGTCAGTACCGCTATGGTGATCTGAACTTGTCATTTGAGCAGTTCCGCCGAAAGCGTGGACAGCATCGAGGATAATCTGGGAGTCAGTAGCCACGATAACCTGTTGAAAAAGCCCTGAGTTCAGAACATTTTCATAAACGTGCTGGATGACAGATTTATCATTGAGCAAGGCGAGCGGTTTGCCGGGAAAGCGGGAAGATTGCCATCTGGCAGGGATAACAGCGATGAAATTCATATTTAAGCGCCTTTATCCATAGACATACGCAAATGCACGGAATAACCAGGACCTCCTGGACCTTGATAGCGCTTGAGAAACAACTTATTGATGTTAATACGATTCATTTTATAAGAGGTTTCCAGAGCAATCATTTTATCACGTTCTCCATTGATATGCCATACAGAAGCATCCACTTTGATTTTATTATAGCTGGCAAGTTTTACTCTGCCATTATCAACAGCACGCTGCCAGGCATCAATCAGGTCAGAGGAGCTGGCATATACATCAGAATATACCTGATCTTCCGTAATAGTCAAATCAGCAGTATACCATTCAGGAGATTTTTTGGTATTAGCTTCATCGCACCAGACATCTACACGGGTAGTATCTATTTGAGAGTGGTTTAGGGAGTATATGCCGATAAAATTATCATAAAACCAGAAATAGTCAAGAAGCTGCAGGTTGTCACGGATGTCATAAAGCTGCTGCGGCTCGCTGGTAACCAGCACCTGGAATTCCTGTTCCCCCGAGCCGTTATTGATCTGGGTATCGCGAATAGCTCTTTTATTGACCACATAACAATTGTGATCACGGCAATAAGAGACTGTGGCATCCTGTAGCGCAGAGATTTTAACAGCGGCTTCATTGACCGTGAGTTTAGCGAATCCGAGGCAGAAATCACCTTGGGGCATAGACGTAAACCAGCGAGGTACTTTGATATAGCGTCCCTGGGCTTTAGCGGCTGGAGACTGAGATTTGCAATGCTGAGCACAACTTGAGATCAGCAGAATCATTATAACAAGCCAGAGCAATTTTTTCATTATATCTCCTTTTTAAGTTTTTTCAGAAAGATAATAAGAGCATTTATATCCGTGATATTCACGCCGGGAATGCGAGCTGCCTGTCCGATAGAGAGCGGCTTAATGCGATTAAGTTTTTCCCGTGCTTCCCAGGCTATACTTTTTATTTGCATATAATCTATGTCAACAGATAATTCTGCCTGTTCCATGCGGTTAAAACGCTCAATATCACCCAGTTGCCTTTTGAAATAACCGGCATATTTAACTTTGAGGAGAATGCGGTTGGCAATATCCGGAGTAACATTTTCCGGGATATTATAACCATATTTAGTGAGGTCATGGAATTCCATCTGGGGACGTTTGAGGATATTTATCAGTCGGGTAGATTCGGTAAGTCCTTCTGTCAGCGTAGTGTTATGCTTTGCCAGGAAGTCCATTTCCGTCTCAATCACTTTCTGCACCTGCAGATATTTTTGCCAGCGGACATCGCTTACCAGCCCCAGTTTGTAGCCTAAGGGCATCAGGCGTTCATCCGCATTATCCTGACGTAGAAAAAGCCTGTATTCAGAGCGGGAAGTGAAAAGACGGTAGGGTTCATTCGTACCTTTGGTTACCAGGTCATCCAGAAGAACTCCAAGATAGCTTTGGGAGCGGTCAAAAATTACCGCCGCTTTTTTATCCAAACTGAGAACAGCATTTATACCGGCAGCAATTCCCTGAGCAGCAGCTTCTTCATAGCCACTTGTGCCATTTATCTGACCTGCCAGATAGAGCCCCTTCACGTTCTTAGTTTCCATGGTGGGAGTGAGACTGTCCGGAATCACGTAATCATACTCGATAGCATAACCATAACGCATGATCCTGGCATTTTCCAGTCCGGTGATAGAGGCGATCATTTTTTCTTGTATATGGGGTGGAAGACTGTTTGATACTCCGTTCACATAAGCTTCATAAGTATAGAGCCCTTCGGGTTCGATGAAAACATGATGATGTTCTTTTGTAGAGAATTTAACAATTTTATCTTCTATGGAGGGACAGTAGCGTGGACCCGTGCCACTGATGAAACCGCCATATAGCGAGGATTTATCAAGGTTACCACTTATGATCTGGTGCGTAGTAGGATTTGTCCAGGTGAGATAGCAATCAACCAGATTCTTCAATTCTATATCACGGTAATATGAGAAGCCAGTGGGGTTTTCGTCCCCGGGCTGCAGTTCCATGCAACTGATGTCAGCAGTTCTGATGTCTATCCGCGGTGGAGTACCGGTTTTGAATCTTGCCAGATGTAAGCCCAGTTTTTCCAGAGAAAGTGAAAGTTTATCTGCTGAAGGTTCTCCTGCTCTGCCGGCACTATAGGACACATCCCCCACAAACACCCTGCCACGCAGGAAAGTACCTGCTGTAATAATAACGCGGGGAGCCAGGTATTCTTCACCTAGATGAGAGCGAACACCGGTTACCATGTTTTTAGCTACAATAATATCATCAATAATGGATTCAATGATCAGGAGATTAGGAGTGTTTTCCAGTTCAGCAGTCATAAAGCGAGTATATAAACCGCGGTCATTCTGGCAGCGCGGTGCCCAGACCGCGGGACCTTTTTTGCGGTTCAGCATCCGAAATTGGATACCTGTAGCGTCAGCAGCCATGCCTATCAACCCGCCCAGAGCATCGATCTCACGAGCCAGGTGACCTTTAGCAGGACCGCCAATCGTGGGATTGCAGCTCATACGGGCAATGCTCTCCATTTTGATCACAAAAAGGAGAGTATTTGCTCCCATACGAGCAGCAGCAGAGGCTGCTTCCACTCCGGCATGACCGGCACCAACTACTATTACATCATATTTATTCATAAATATATTCTACCTTAAGAGTTGGTGGTTCTGTCAAGCAGATTATTTAGCTTGTGCGGATGTTTGGCAACCATCCGCAAGGTCAGGCAAATTCTAATTTAGCTGTTACTTGATAACTGTTGTATAATAATCTTCTCCTGATACTGAGCCGAAATAGCCAATACCGCCTACTATTCCACCATAGAGGTAGCTTTCACTATGGTATTGGTAGGTATAGAAGTTTGTATCTGCAGAATAGATAGTAATGCGATATCTGCCATAATACTGAAATCCGCCATCGTAGGTTTCTTCCAGGAGATACCAGTAGCCATCTTCATCCTGGAGTGGCTGGTAGCGCCAGATCATGCTGCTTTCCCGCATATTGTTACTGAGCGGACTATTGTATGAATCTGCGTCATCCTCTTCCAGATGTTCGTAACCAAATATAGGTTGAGTGAATTCCAGCTCAGTGGAGAATTCTTCCAGGCAATAGAAATTGTAATAAGAATAAACAACACTGCCATCGGTATAGCGGGAATATATAGGGAAATTATCTTCCATTTCAGTAAAAGGTATAGCGGGAAGATTATCAGAATATTCATCAGCAAATCCGTATTCAGGAGTAGCCAGTCCTCTATAATCAAGATCAAGGTAGATGGAATCCGGGACAGTGGTTTGGGCATAAGCCTGAACCGTAACAGAATCAATTACAGCTTCAACCTGAATTTCATAAGTATTTCCGGCTTTAATGATCAGGGCATTATTATAATAGCCAAAATTCGGGAAAGAGTCATTAAAATAAAGTTGAAATATAAGCTCTTCATTCATGTTTTCAATAGTAACTGTAGCATCTGGAATAATCACATCTAAAATGTTTCCACCTTCGGTAGAAATGGTTTTTCCAATAAAGATGGGATTATCTACAGATACGGTTTTTCCTGCAATGAGATAGCCGGCAATCACCAGTTTATCCTTTACGTAGCGTTCAGGAGAAGTGAGATCACAGGCTGTTATAAGTGATAAAGTAATAATAATCATTATGATATATTTCATTATTCCTCCTAAAATTTAGCTGAAATGCCGATAAAGGGCAAAAAAGGCAGTTCAGTCCAATCTTCATGGATCAGATTGAGGTTTCCTTCTTCATCAGATTCTACATTATATGAAATGCTGTTGATATTTTCACGGTTAGTAACATTGAGCACCTGCAGATATGGTTCCAGTTCACCCCAGGAATATACGAATCGGCATTTGAGCGAAAGATCAAGCCGGAAATAATCAGGCAATCTTTGACCATCTTTATAGCTGTAGAGAAATTCATAATGTTCGCCATCAAAGTACATTTTTTCCGGTTTTGAGTGTGGCTGTCCGGTCTTATATGAGATATTTATGCCCAGCGAAGGTTCACCATCAGCCAGGAACCAGTTCCAGGCACGGGCAAAATTGAAGTTTTCCATGAAAGTGAGTTGATGAGTTCTATCATAGCGTGGATAGTAGTATTCTGCCAAGCCGGTTTGAGGATTAGTATTTGATTCCAGTATTTTCCGGCGGGTAACGCCTAAAGTGTAGCCCACAAAACCGGAGATGCCCCGCCAGTCAGTTCGCAGCAGGAAGTCAGCACCCCAGGAAAATCCTGAGCCTTCATCTAAAACATCGGCAAGTTTTCCAGTGTCATTATTCCAGTTAAAAAAAGCATTCTGATCCTGTTCCACCAGGTTTTTATAATCTTTGTAGTAGAGTTCCAGATCAAAGCCAATATTTTCGCCGATCTCTTTTTTATAACCCACGATATAATGGTCTGCGTAGGAAGGCTCCACACTGCCATCGATAGGAAACCAAACGTCCATAGCTCCGGCAGCTCCGGAACTGATCAGAACCATATACTGATAATATCTGCCCAGAGCCAGATACATATTGGAAGAATCATCAATGATACGTCTAATAGCCAGGCGAGGAGACAGGTTAAGAAATTCGGCATCAGGAGCAGATTCCGGTTTCACCTCCAGCATTTTATAGTAATTCAACCTCAGCCCAGGTTCGATATTCCAGCCGGGTGAGGGTTTCCAGTACTGCTGGACATAAGCAGAGGACAGCAGACTACCGCCTATGATGTCATACATGCTGGAAGAGTCGTATTCCAGATCACTATCGACCTTGAATTTAACTTCCATATATTTAGCTTCCCAGCCGAAATCCAGTCTGCTGGCTTCAGAAAATCTCTTAGAGAACCGGCTTTTAAAAGAGACATCATTAATGTCATTATCCCAGTCATAGAGCGATGTTTCTTCATCCTGCACTCGGAAAATGCTGCCAAATGTGCTGCCAGCCAGCATGAAACTGCCATACAAACCATTATCCCAGACGCGGGTATTTGTAAGCGTGAAAGCTGTATTTCCCCAGTCAATCTTCATTTTATAAAAAATGTCTAATTTCAATTCATCACGACCATTATAGATGCTGAGATTATATTTATTTGTGGGAGTGATATCCCAGTTCAAGCGAATATGACCATCATAGAAATAATAATCCGGCATATCATCGACTGCTTTGGCAATCAGGTCATAATAATTGCGTCGATAAGAAATCATCCAGGAACCCTGATCATTTTTTGGGGAAAAGGGACCTTCCAGAGTTGCTGCAGCAGAGATAAGGCTCCATCTGGCAACTCCCTGATATTTTTTTCGGTTTCCTTCGCGGTTATGGATGCTGAGCACCGAAGACAGACGTCCACCATAAAGAGCCGGATAGCCACCCTTCATAAGCTCTACTGTGCTGATGGCATCAGAATTGAAAACACTGAACAGACCACCAAAGTGAGTAGGGTTGTAAACAGCAATATCATCCAGCAATATCAGGTTTTGATCATAAGTGCCACCCCAGATGTATAAACCACTGGAATAATCTGATAAGGAAGAAACTCCTGGCAGCACCTGCAGGGAACGAATAATGTCATCTTCGCCTAATTGGGAAACTTCCAGGATTTGTTCTGCCGTACTCAGGACATTTCCTGCTCGAATTTCCGGAGTATTAGCTTTGAATTTTCTAAAAGCCCTGGCTTCAGTGACTTCACTACCTTCGATCTGAACGGCTTCCCGCTCCAACTCTACGTTGATGATCCTGCTTTCCATCAGATCAGCAAAATTCACGGTGAGTGTCTGAGTTTTATGGGAAATCTGGCTGAACTGCAGTGAATATTCACCCGGCTCTTTGATCATGACAACATAATATCCCTTATTATTGGTCTGTGTACCAGAATTCTGGTCAAGAAGAACTACATTGGCATAAGCCAGAGGCTCACCTGTCTCACTGCTGTGGACAAAGCCACTGATAGAGGCAGTGCCCTGGCAGAAAGCCAAAGCAGCTAAAAAAAACGTCAGCAAGATAAATTTCCTGTTAATTTGGGGGAATTTCATTGATATACTCCTTACATTTATCACTGTGTAAAGACAATGATTTTGAGATGTTAATCCTGACAACAATTTTTTCTTCCGCGAGATTGATTTGACAAAAATCTGCTGGATAGAAATATTATATCAGGGAGTATAGAAGATGAAAATTGGATTTATAAAACCGCAGTCACCTGGTGAAAAAAGAGTAGTTTTATTACCCGAGGATATCGGTGGGGTAATTGATGAGCTTTACTTTGAGAAAGGTTATGGAAGTTCACTGGGCATAGAAGATATTGAATATTTAAATCGAGGTGCACGCATACGCAATCGCAAAGAAATATTTGCCTCCTGTGATGGTATTTTCAGCTTGAAACCAATTGAAACAGAAGATTATGAACTCGTGCGGGATCGTCAGGTTTTTATCGGCGGGCAACAACCACAAGCTGCCGGCAAAGATTTTTTTGATACTCTATTTCTGCAAAAAGACCTATATATAATTGATACTGATATAAAAACCAGACTTTATCATCGGGATAAAATTGTCCCTGTGAAATGGGTGCAGGATTATTTTAGCTGGGAAAACTCGGTGATGGCCGGGTATGCTGCCATCTATCATGCCACCCTGTCACATGGGATATTGATCACACCACAAACTCGCATTGCTGTGCTGGGAACCGGTAACGTAGCCCAGGGAGCTTTCAAGTTTTCTTCCCAGTTAGGTGCAAAAGTGCGAATGTTTTATAGACGGACATTAAAAGACTTCAAATACACCCTGGGGCTTTGGGATATAATAGTTTCTGGTATTAAACTGGACGATCCATCTCAGCCGGTACTAAGCAGAGAAGATCAACGTCTGCTGAAACCAGGCTGCCTGGTGATAGACGCTGCCGGAGAAGCTGGTGTCACCTTTGCCGGAACGCACTTCACTAACCTGGAAAATCCTATTTATGAGGAAGACAGAAAGTTTTATTACATTGTAACTAACACACCTGCTTTGTTTTACAGGTCAATATCTGAGCTGCTGTCCCAGGCATTTCGGCTCAATATCTTTGATCGGCGTCTGCAGGACTATATTAACCTGGTATAAGTATAAAAAAACAAAACTATTAGCTAACATAATTGACAAGTAAAATAAGATAGTGATTTTGACATTCTCTAAAAACTTGGAAGGAATGAAAATGAAATTTGCCGAAGAAATGAAATTAATTCGTCAGGGAGTAGAAGAAATCATCCCGGAAGATGAGTTATTAAAAAAGCTGGAGAAATCAGAGAAGACAGGTAAGCCTCTGCGAATAAAGTATGGCATTGACCCTACAGGCTCAGATGTGCATATAGGCCATCTTGTCCCTATCCGGAAGATGCGTAATTTTCAGGATTTGGGTCATACTGGAGTGATCATTATAGGAGATTTCACGGCTCAAATCGGTGACCCAACCGGTAGAGATGAGTCACGCCCTCCACTCACAGCCGATGATGTGAAAAAGAATGCTGAAAAATATATGGACCAGCTCTATACCGTGCTGGACAAGGAGAAGACAGAAGTCCGCTGGCAGACAGAATGGTTTGGAAATATGAACATGAGTGATGTATTGAAGCTGATGGGAAAATGGACATTGGCACAATTCATGGCACATGACACCTTTCGCCGACGTTATGAAGAGGGACTATCGCTAGGCATGCACGAGATCATGTATCCTATTCTGCAGAGTTATGATTCCGTGGCAATAGAGTCAGACATCGAATTGGGAGCTACCGAACAGACGTTCAATATCTTATGTGGCAGAGATATGCAGCGTTATTTTGGACAGGAGCAGCAGATAGCTATATTATCACCAATACTGATGGGAACAGATGGTGTGAATAAAATGGGTAAATCTCTTGGCAATTATATTGCCGTATATGACACAGCTCAGGATAAGTATGGCAAAGTGATGTCTATTCCCGATGAATTAATTATCAATTACTTCAATTATGCCACGATTGTGGGTCCCGATGAAGTGGCAGAAATAGAGAAGGAATTAATGAGCGGTAACACGAACCCCAAACTGATCAAACAGCGTCTTGCCCGTGAGATTGTGAGTTTATACCACGGTAAAGAAACTGCTCAGGAAGCAGAAAACACCTTCAATACTATTTTCAGCCAGAAAAAAATACCGGATGATATGCCGGAATTCCAGATAACCGCACCTGCTAGAATCACGGAAGTTTTAGTTGAATCAGGATTATGCGAAAGCAATAGCGAAGTTAAAAGACTGATCAGGCAAAATGCTATTTCTATAGATAATGAAAAGATAAACGACTTTGAATTTATGTTAACCAAACCAGTGATCATCAAAGCAGGAAAGCGGAGATTTTTGAAGATCACCCTTTAAAAAGAGGAATCTATGAACACCATCACAAGCTTACTATATCAAATACCTATTTTGCTGATGTCGCTGACTATTCATGAATATAGTCATGGCATAACAGCCTATTATTTAGGAGATGATACAGCCAAACGGGCAGGCAGACTGAACCTGAACCCTATATCACATATAGACCCCATAGGTTTGCTCATGCTTTTTATAGTTCATATTGGCTGGGCAAAGCCAGTACCTATTAATCCTTTTAACTTTAAGAACTACAAGCGGGATACAGCCATCACAGCAGCAGCAGGTCCTGTTTCTAATTTCCTGATGGCTATTATTTTCTCGATCATTTTTCATATTCTGCAGGGCATCATTCCGGCAGAAAGTATAATGACCGGTTTTTCGAAGACTATTTTTTTTGCTTTATATTACGCAGTATTGATCAATCTGGCATTAGGGATTTTTAATCTGATCCCGCTCCCGCCTCTGGATGGTTCCAAGATTTTAGGCGGATTTCTCACAGACAAGCAGTATGCCAGTTACACAGCGCGAGAGCGCCAGGGAGCTATGATACTAATGATAGTATTTGCTGCAGATTACATGCTGCATTTGGGATTGATCAGAGCAATAATTGAAGCACCTTTGAGCTTTTTTATTAATTTATTACTTAGATAATAACGAATAATATATTAGGAGACACAGATGGATTTAAAGGAAATTATCCAATTAATCGAGCAACAGAAAATTGTAGCAATTGACCTGAAGTACACTGATTTAAAAGGCAGCGGTTATCATATCACCTTTCCACCCCGCAGTCTGGAATCAGTTATGCAGGAAGGAATCCCGTTTGATGGTTCCAGTATTCCCGGCATGAAAGCAGTGGAAGCTGGAGATATGGTACTTATGCCCGATCTTGAGACGGCAATAATTGATCCCTTCAGTGAGCATAAGCAATTACGCATTCTGGCATATATTTGTGATGCTGATACGCGGATAGGAGTAAAAAAAGACCCCCGCAGCGTCGCAAAACGCACTATGGAATATATGAAATCCACTGGCATTGCTGATGAATCTTACTGGATACCCGAATTTGAGTTCTATCTCTTTTATGAGGCATATTTCCAGAACGAAGATTATAGTGCCGGATTTGAATTCACTTCTGCAGAAACCAAACGCAACCTGCCTTCTGATTATGATGATAATGATGGCACTGCCTGTGATCTCAGAAAAGGTTATCACATGGATACACCCTTTGATAAATATGCCGATATCCGCCAGGAAATGGTTAATCTGATTGAAGCTATTGATTGCCCTGTCCGTTATCATCATCATGAAGTGGGACTGGCTTCGCAGCAGGAAATTGAAACTGAAATGATTGAATTCAAGACAATTACCAATAAAATGCTTTTCATCAAGGACATTATCCGTGAAGTCGCTCTCCAGAACGGGCTCGTTGCCACTATGATGGCAAAACCATTATATAACGAAGCCGGAAATGGCATGCACTTCCATATCCAGTTGCGCAAGAATGGTAAAAATATCTTTTTCCAGAAAGGTAATTATGCTGACCTTTCTGATAATGCTCTCTATTTTATTGGAGGTATCCTCAAGCACGGAAGATCGCTGACTGCCTTTACAAATGCCAGCACAAATTCTTATAAAAGACTTCTCCCGGGTTTTGAAGCACCCACAAAATTATTTTTCGGACTGGCAAACCGTTCCGCAGCTATCAGGATTCCCAAATATACCACAACTGAAGAGACCAAACGGATAGAATTCAGAACTGGTGATGCTTCCTGTAATCCCTATCTGGCTACCAGTGCCTTGATCATGGCTGGTTTGGATGGTATCAGCAATAAGATAATGCCAACTCCCGAAAATGGGTTTGGTCCATTTGATGATAACGTATTTAAATGGAGCGCAGAGAAGCAATCTCAATTGCGCGATGTACCCTCCTGCCTGGAAGAAGCTCTGCAGGCACTCAAAGAAGATCATGATTATCTTCTGGCTGGTGATGTGTTCAATGAAGAACTAATTAATAGCTGGATCGCTGAAAAGAAAAAAGAGATATTTCAGGTCAACACAAGACCAAATCCAGTGGAAATGGGCTTATATTTTAATGTCTGATCATTAGCTGACTGAAATATATACGGGGTGCAGAACATTTTGCACCCTTATTTTTTTTTATCCTGCATTCCCCTGGTTTATTTTACTACTTTTGTGATAAATCCGGAATTCATTAATCTGGCAACTGCCATGTAATCAGGTTTAAATGCCACCTTCTTCCCATGTTTATATATATTCCGAGTGGATTTCTCAGATTTATTGAAATTGAGCACTGTCATATCGGAAGTTGTGCCTGAAAAAGATAATTTCTCATCTTTGATTCTTAAATTAGTATTATCTACATCCACCAGCCCAAAATCAAGGATGATGCGATATTGTTCCAATATATTTTCTGTTTCCTCAATTTCTTCTGCATGCCCCACATTGCCTTCGCCAATTATTCCATCAGGAACCCCTTCCTTAAGTTCCATTTCAATTATATTGGCTTTAAATTCAAAGGCACTGGTGGATAAATTTCGGAATTTACGATTATTTAACGGTGATTTTCCCATAAATGCCGCTTCACCTATTCTGAAATGGTTTACATTCGGTGGTATCCGTTTTTTCCCGATCAAGGGTAAAGTGATCGAACTTCCTCCGGATATTAGCTCTAAAGTCCGGTCAAATTTGATCTCTAAAAGCTGCTTGTAAAGTGATAACTGAATCAGCTTATCATAGGTGGGCTCCACTCCATACATGCACCCTAGATTTGTACCCAGACCTATTATTTCAATATTACATAGATCAAATACACTACCATAAAATTTCAACAGCTTATCGCGGATCACCCCCTCACGCAATTCTCCCATTTCTACCATTACAATCACTTTGTGTATTTTGTTTTGGGCTACTGCCTCCCGATTTAATGCCTCTATCGTATGATAAGAAGAATTCAGCGAAATATCGGCATACTTCACTACAGAATGGGCACTCGTTATCGATGGTAATTTTATGTACATTGTTACTATCTCAGGACGTAACGACTTGATCACTTTCAGGTTTGATAAACGGGAATCACCAATAGAATGACAATTTTTGATGTCAGGACTATTAAGGATTATTTCCAGCACTTCGCGGTTACCACTTAGAATTTTAGAAACCAGTGTCCATTTGATATCATTCTGCTTAAGATAATTATCCAGCTTCCTGATATTTTCCAGGATTGTTTTGGTGTTTATATATAATTCAGCCATCATTCTTCCTTATGATAACGCATCTCGGCGTATTTGGATGTAAAACCCACTCGCTCATATAACCGCTTTGCCGGATTTTCATATTCCACATGAAGGGCTATATCACCATCTGTCATCTCTATTATTCGGGATATTAACTTTCCTCCAAGTCCCTGATTCCTATATTCCCGATGAACTGCGATATAAACCAGAAAATACTCCGGTATATAATACTTCATCCCTGTACTGATCATGATCACTGCTCCCACTATCAGCTCTTTCTCTAATGCCAGCAGAACATATCCACCCTTTGCTTCACCAGAACTCATGGCATATCCCAGACATTCCGATATCGCTTCTTTACTATCTCCAAACTTATCCAGATGCTTATGTAAAAAATCGATTAATTCTTCTGAACTGATTTCAGCCGTGAATTCTGCATAAGAATTTATAATTTTAAACTCTATCATTTTCACTCCTTTATTTAATTGCTTATTTATTTCTTTATACTGCCTAAACACTATACTCAAGTCAATAATACATTTATATCTGCTATTGTCAAACAGTTTTTTTAAATTAATTAATATTTAATAATTATTATTGGTAGTTACAGCTTTTTTCTTTGTCTAACGTTTTCCTGTTTATCATTTGTTTTCCTCAACGGCAAATAGAAAATATACTTGTCACAAAAATCGACAATTATTAAGTAAAGTAAATAATTTTATTATTTATTCTTATATGAATAAATAATTTCTACAGATAAACCGCTCATATATTAAAATACCAAGGTTCTAAGCGCACCTGAAAATAAAGGTGAATTCTATATCAGGCGCTCTCAGTGAGTTTCTGCATAACCTCCTGGGGAATTTTGATCAGTCCCTGGCGGTTTTCGGGGTATTTCTCTAAAAGAGATGATAATTCCCGGGCGGACTCGGTGCTCTTAGTTATTTTAGCAAGTTTTCTTTGTTTTTTAGGCAGTCCTGATATCTTCAACTGATTTTTATCATTCAGGAAAAATGAAAAGATGATATTATTGATATGCTGCTGGGAATCCAAATAAAAAAGATAAATCTTATATTTACCATCACAGAGAATAACTTCATAATCTTTGATCTTTTGAATATCAAAATCAGGATTAAAATTCTGTGTATTAGATTCTGAGAAGTAATAAAACATCTTATCAATAGTATTATTTTCAATGTTATTTTTCAGCCGGCGCACAAACTGGATAATTGCCTCATGCAGTTTAGGAACAATTATTTTCTTAGTAGCAATATAACCCAGATTTTTATAGGTCTCGGCTTTCAATTTCATCTTTATGCGTGATATCCGTTTTCTAAGACTTACATGACTCTCACCAGTCACTTCAGACATTTTCTTGATATTCTGCCCGCAATTAAAGTAAAGAACCAGCGACCTTGCTTCCAATTCATCCAGATTCTCCATGGATTGCCGGAAATTCTCAGTTAAATTGCCATCATGCTCCACCCCGAAAAAATTAATTAAGCTTTCACGCAGTCCTTTTTGTAAAAAATTTTCCTTTTTTGTATTATCATAATATTTCCGGCAGTAATTTAGGCAGGTAGAGCGAATCCAGGCATTAAATTTATCTGAATTTATGGTGTCGCTCTTCAAAATAAACAGGTTAACTGTTTGGGCGGCAACATCTTCTGCCTGACTACTATTCCCCAGTTTATACAGGGCATAATTATATGCTGCTTGATATTGCTGCTGAACAAATCCTTCATTAAATTCCATTTTTTTCCCCTTTTAAAAAAAAAAGTGATAAAAAATAAAAAAATATTGCGTGGTGTTGTCACACTTCGCTATTTTCCCGGACTATATATATAGAGAGAAGAAAAATTAAGACAAGGAGATCAAGATGAAAAAACTCATAACTTTAGTTATAGCCCTTATTATCACGTTATCTGCCATGGCAGCACCAACAATATCTGTAAGTAATGATCCGTCAAGTAATAAAACTGATCAGGAAATAAAAAACCTGGTTGCACAATGTATTGGTGTACTTTCTTTAGAAAGTCTGGAGGATACTGAATACATATTTATCGCAGTTACAGAAGACGGTTATGTAATCGTAGAAATTGATGGAGATTATTATATAGTTCCTCCTGAAGACGAATAAGTCCGGCAAAAAGGAAAAACTGATTAATCTCGCAGGCACTGATGTTACCATCAGTGCCTTTTTTTTGTCATATTATCTGGTAATTGTTCATTATCCATATTATTGCCCAGAGTCGCTAATCTAACATAATTGCCTGCTTTAATATCCAGTAGATTTCAGGTTCATAATAATCAGAACAATAAAGCATAATTTTACCTTATTATAATTCTGAGTAGTCGGGGTGCCATCAGTTGAAGAAATAATTTTCATTAATATTTGAAAAAGGGCAATTAAGGATATCTTAAATCTCGGTTTGTTAGAAAGCACACATCTATTTTCATAAAAATATAATAATTAGGCAAGTGATAAAAAAAAGGAAGAAGAAGAAGAATTGGGTAATGAATTATTATTGCTGATAATAAGAGAAAATCACAAAAAAAAAATATTTTTCTAACAGGAAAAAATTATTACTATTGTTTAGGAGTTAAGCATGGGATGATAGAAAGTTTAGACAGAGTTATAAAATTAACTGAGTAGGTCTAAGTAGCAAAAAGGCAAAATTGCTGCTTAATAAGTTATAAGGTTTTATATATCAGCAGTTAAGTGCGATAATCCTGTTTTCAGCCTGGGGTAATAAATAATTTATCATATTATATATCAGCAATTTAGTAATTTAATTAGAAGATAAAGGTGAAAATAGAGTCTAAATTTTCTTATCTTGACATAAGAAATTGGTAACACAATTTGACAGGTGAGATGGGTGTATTACAAAGTTATCCACAAGAGAGTTTGCAGGATGTGGATAACTCTCCGATCTAATATATATTATTATTTCATAATGATTTAACTATATCATTGTGATAAGTATAATGTGGATAAAAAAATTATACGAAGGTGAAAATGCACAGTAAAGAGAGAGTATGGAGTCAGGTATTGGGAGTATTGCAGGAGCATGTAAATGAGCAGACTTACCGCACCTGGTTTCAAGAGACGAAGATCAGAGAATTTGAAAATGATGAGATGACAGTTCATGTACCAACGCAATTTATTGCCCAATACTTAAATAAGAATTATTGCCTGATAATTTCTGAGATTTGCAATACATTATTCGACCAGCGCTACAAAGTAAAATTTGTCAATAGTGTAAATTATGCAAAACCGGAAGCAACCAGAGATGAGTCATTTACCGGGAAGTCGTCAGTGTCTCTGGAGCAGTATCCGCAGTTAAATCAGAATTACAAATTCAAGGATTTCGTGGTTGGAGGTAATAATCGATTTGCCTGTTCGGCTGCCGAAGCAGTGGCAGAATCACCTGGCAACACCTACAATCCATTATTTATCTATGGCAATTCCGGTATGGGTAAAACGCATTTGATGCAGGCAATAGGTCATATGGTACTTGATCTGCATGAGAACAAGAAAGTATATTATATAACGACGGAGCAATTCACCAATAATATGATAGAAGGTATCCGCAGTAATACAATGGATAAGTTCAGGAATAAATACCGCTATTTTGATGTTTTACTGATTGATGACATACAGTTTTTATCCAAACGGGAAGGAACTCAGGAAGAATTTTTTCATACTTTTAATGCCTTATATGAGAATGGCAAGCAGATAATATTGACTAGTGACCGTTTGCCACGGGATATACCTGAGCTGGAGCAACGTTTGATTTCGCGTTTTGAGTGGGGCTTACTGACTGATTTGAAGCAGCCAAATTTTGAGACGCGGGTAGCAATATTAAAGAAAAAGGCGGAGCGTGATAATATATATTTAAATGAGCCTGTATTGCAGTATATAGCAGAGAATATCACCTCAAATGTGCGGGCACTGGAAGGTTCACTGGTGAAGATTCAAGCCTGGATAGGCTATAAGGGGATCAAAACTGAAGAAATCACGATAGAACTGGCAAAAGACATTTTGCGGGATATGTTTTCTCCGAATAATTCACGGGTAACTCTTGACCTGGTGCGAAAGCGGGTCTGCAATATTTATAATCTTCGCAATGAAGTGATATTTATGAAAACCCGTAAGCGGGAGATAGCCTTTCCGCGTCAGGTAGCAATGTATTTATCCAATTTATTTATACCCTCATTATCGTTAAAGGAAATAGCAAATTATTATAAGTTAAAAGATCATACTACAGTGATCCACGCCATCAAGCTAATAAAGAGTCAACTTACTGATAATATAGAAGTTAAGCAACAGGTTGAGCAGCTGATGGAAGAAATCAAAAATTAGTTATTCACATATCCACAAGAATATATGTTGATAAATGTTGATAAGTCTAAAAAATGGTATTCAGTGCAGAATTTGTGGATAGCGGTGGATAAAATAGTGAGTTTATGCACAGTTTGTCCACCAATAAATAATGTGTCCAAAGAGTGGAAAAGTAGTAGATTGAGTGCAGGAAATAGGCAGTTTTCCACTAATTCACCTAATCTACTATAACTACTATAATAATTTAAGTATATTAATAGGAGTAAATATGAAGTGTAAATGGGGAATCATGATATTCATGATAATGTTATTTCTGATGGGTTGTACAGACAGGATAAATTCAGTAGGTTATAATACCGTAGGAGAGCCCCAATACCTGAAAACAGGTACAGCCAATATTTCAAAAGTATATAGTTATGAAGACAGTGTAAATCATTATGTAAATTCTTCCAAACTCACTATTGGTAATCGGGGCATTTATGAGACGATGCTTCTCTTAGACATAGTCAGTTTACCGGATTCAGTGGCAGAAATAGAAGAATCTGAGTTAATTTTAAGTTTAGTGGTAAGCAAACAGACTGGCAGTGAGTCAGGAATATATAATTATGGCAGAGTACTGCAGACATGGGATGAAGATGAAGTAAGTTATAAGACAGCTACTGACAGTACAGATTGGGAGAGTCATTTTGTAGAGGAATATGGCAGTTTTGATATATCTGGAGAATACAGTAATTATGATACTTTGGAAATATCTTTACCATTAGAGCTGTTTTATCATCTGGAAAGGGGGATTTTTCAGGCAGATACACTGGCAGTGAATTATGGCATTTATATACAACGGGCAGACCCTGACCAGAGCAGCAGTGATTTTATTGAATATTATTCATATGAGAATGATGCAGCTTTGCAGCCTAAATTGAATTTTAATTATAAAAATAATTTAGAGGACAGTGTATATACCGAGTGGGTGAGCAGTACAATAAATGATGCAAATCTTTTTAGTTGTGTTGGCGGAGATAACAGCAGTCTGGAATATTATGAAGTATATGATGATGAATTACTGCTGCAGAATATTAGTCCTGTGAAGATGTATCTGGAAATAAGTCTGGGATTGGCAGATTTTGCTGACAGTCTGGGAAATGTGGTCATAGACAGTTTTCAATACAATAATATGACAATTAATAGAGCATTTCTGGTTCTTCATGCCAAAGAAGATTATTATAGCAGTAACAACTATATTTATACTCAGCCGGCATTATTGAAGCATTCTGTATTTCCTGCCGATAATGAGATACCTGTATATGAAGATGATTATGAACTGGTATCTGGAGTTAAGATTACTCAGGACAGTTTATCGAGCGTGGGAGATGATTTAATTTACAAAATTGGAATAACCAAAGAGTTGCAGGCAATAACTACAACTAATGATGGATTAAGTGGTGTAGGGTTGGTGATACGGTCATTGCGTGAGAATCGTGATTTTTCTTATGTAAAATTTTATAGTTCGACCGAAGATATTGAAAAGGGACCATTTTTGGAGATATATTATACTTTGCCTCTGGAGCCATAGATGAAAAGCTTGATATTTATATTATTATTTCTGGTACTTTTGCCGGGCTGTGAGCGGAAGCTGGAGGAGCGTGAATATCTGGCAAAAGTGAATGAAGAAACCTTGAGCCAGGAAGAATTTGAAGCCTCTTTTAGCGAAGATGAATGGCAGGAAATGAGCAGGAAAGAAAAAGAACAGCATTTGCAGGAATGGGTAAATTTGACTGCTTTAGCTCAGAAATGCGATATGGAGAAGCTATCAGAAGTAGGTGTGATAAGAGCACGCATAAATAGTGCCGTGAAAAAGATCAAGGCAAACACAGTGATAGCTAATCATTTAAATAATATTAAAATAACAGAAGAAGAGTTATTTAATTATTATCAGCTTCATAAGCGGGAGTATTTGAAAGAGATCAGGGAGTATAAATATCAGCGGATAGTGATAAGTGATGAGACAGCTTTTAGAGCAGCAATAGAAGAATTGAAAAGTGAGAAGAAATTTAAAGAAGTTGCCAAGGATTATTCAGAGACCAGTGAAGGCAGCACTGGAGGATATATGGGATTTGCTTCCAAGGGTGATATGGAAGCAGAAGTGTGGAATACTTTGGAGGGATTAGAGCAGTACAGGTGGAAATCTGTGCAGATAGCGGATAAATATTACCTGCTTCGCTGGTATGAGAAGCGAGAAGCAAGCATTGAAAAGAATTATGCAGAATTGAAGGAGAGTTTACGGACAGAATTGCTAAAAGAGAAACAAGATGATGAATATCAGGAGATAATGAAAGATATTGAGCTGAATTTTGATATAGAAATAAAATATTTAACAGGTGGAGATACGCAATGATGAAAAAGAACAGTGTAATATTATTGATATTACTGGCATTATGTTTTATGATTCAAGGAGAGACTATTGACCGGATAGTAACAAAAGTTGGCAGAGAAGTAATATTACAATCAGAATTAGATAAAAGACACCAGATGCTGCTGGCAACCGGGATAGCAGAAGAAGATATTAGTCTGGATGAAATTCTGGATGAAATGATTGAAGCTGAGTTGATCCTGATCAAAGCCAGAGAAAGTGAAATAGAAGTTGATGATTATATGGTGAAGAAAATTGCCGAGCAGCAATTGGAGAGCATTAGATCAGAATATGCCACAGAACTGGAGTTCCGTCAGCAGCTTAAACAGGAAACTAATTTAACTGTAAATGAGCTGAAGGACTATTATGAAGATATGATAACCGAACAAAAATTGCGGGAAAGTTTGATAGCACAGGAGATAACCAGCCAGGTGCACGTTACAGATGCGGAAGTGGAAGAATATTATCAGGAGCATTTGGCAGATATTCCGTTGAAAAAGGCTTCAGACAAGCTGGGTATGATCTTACTGAAGATAGAACCGAGTGAAACTACCCGGCAGGAATTGAAGCGTGAGATGTATGACCTTAAAGATCAGCTGAATAAAGGGGCGGATTTTGCGGAACTGGCAAAGAAGTATAGTGATTGTCCCAGTGGAGCTAATGGTGGAGATTTGGGCTATATAGAACGGGGAGTGACGGTGAAAGCTTTTGAAGAAGCAGCTTTTAAACTGGAGCAGGGTGAAGTGAGTGATCTGGTGGAAACTGAATTTGGCTTTCATTTGATCTTATTGCAGGAAAGGAAGGATGATCAGATCAAGGTAAGCCATATACTTAAGAAGCTGGAAGCAACTCCGGCAGACAGGGCAAAGATAGAAGCACTGGCAGCCGAGATTCATGATCGGATCATCAATGGTGAAGATTTTGGTGAATTAGCCCGGGAATACTCGCAGGAGGATTCATCGGCGGCAAATGGCGGAGTGATCGGAGAATTTCAACCAGATAACTATCCGGAGTTATTCAGCAGTTATTTTAAAGCACTGGATTATGGTGAGATCACTGATGTGATTAGCGAGGGAGATAACTTATATATATTCAGCAAGCTGGAAAGAATGCCAGCCAGAAGTTATACCTATGAAGAACTTTATGATCAGTTGAAAGACCAGGTTTATAACCTGAAACAGATAGAAATTTATGAAAGCTGGATAGATAATCTGAAAAAAACGACTTATATAGAGATATATTTATAATGAAAATCAAGTGGTCTGTGATATATTCCACCTGTCTGGGTTGTGGTTATTTTCCCAAAATGCCTGGCACAATGGGGACTTTGCTTGCTTTTATAGTATATCTGCTGTTGCCGGAAAGTATCTTTGCTGCTGCTGGCTCAAATTTTATCTTTTTAGGGGCAGTGATATTTCTTTCAATTTTGTCTGTGCCTGTAATCACCCGGGCAGAAAAATATCTGGGACATGATAATGGCAAGATAGTGATTGATGAATTTCTGGGCTATCTGCTGGCAGTGTCATTTTTACCAAAAGGCTTCATCACTGGTTTACTGGCATTTATTTTGTTCAGGATATTTGATATTTTCAAGATAGAACCAGTGAATGTATTGCAGAAGCTGCCAGGAGGTGCTGGAGTGATGGCAGATGACCTTATGGCAGGAGTATATACGAATTTATTAGCAAGATTGATAATTAGACTTATTCTATAAATAAGATAAAAGGAGAAATACAATGATTTTAAATTTATTGATGGCAACCGCCCCGGCAACTACTGGAACTAATGAAGCAGCTCAGGGAGGGTCACTTTTACAGTTTGTTCCCTTCATTTTTATGTTCGCGATCGTGTGGTTCATGATGATTAGACCGCAAAGAAAGCGTCAGAAAGAAGTAGAACACATGCTTAATGAACTGAAAATTAATGACAAAGTGATCACTACCGGCGGGATATATGGTATAATAACTAATTTCAAGAAAGAAAAGAGTATAGTAGTTCTTAAAATTGATGATAATACCAAGATAGAAATTCTAAGAAGTGCTATTGCAGGAGTGATAGCCCCTGATAAGGAATAATATGCCGAGAGATGAAGCCGAATTATTGCCGATAAGAGTTATTGGTGATAAAGTATTACGTCAGAAAGCTGTAGAAGTGACGGAATTGACAGATGAAATCAGGAAGTTTATCAGAGATTTGACACTTACCATGTATGCTGATGACGGAGTGGGTCTGGCAGCTCCGCAGGTGGGAAAATCGCTGCGGATATTTGTGGTTGACCCCTATTGGTATCGAGAAGGTCATCAGAAGAATCCGCGAGTTTTGATCAATCCGCAGTTTGTGGAATTCAGCGGTGAAGATCAGGATGAAGAGGGATGTTTGAGTTTACCTGGTATTTGGGGAAAGGTGACCAGAGCGAGTAAAGTGGTAATAGAGGGATTAAATGAGAATTTTGAATCTGTGAGATATGAAGCAGAAGGTTTTTTTGCTCGCAGTCTGCAGCATGAAAATGATCATTTGGATGGTATTCTTTTTATTGATAAAATCCCACCTTTACAGCGAGTGAAATTTGCCAGGAAAGTCAAGGAACTAAAAAGTACTACTAATGCTGAGGGAGTAAATATAAAGCAAAAACAGCATGAAGATCAATAAAATTATATTTATGGGCACTCCGCAATTTGCTGTGCCTGCTTTACAGCTACTTTCAGAAAAAGGTTATCAACCAGTATTATGCGTAACTCAGCCAGATAAGCCTCAGGGCAGGAAACAGCGTTTGACAGCTCCAGTATTGAAGCAGAAAGCCCAGGAATTGGGTATAGCAGTGTTTCAGCCGGAGAATATCAACAGTAGGGAGTCATTGGAGCGGATCAGGTATGAGAGACCAGATTTAATTGTTACGGCAGCCTATGGTGGTTATATAGGGCGGGAGTTGAGAAGATTACCAAAAAAAGGAGCGGTAAATATTCATCCTTCGCTCTTACCTGCCTGGAGAGGCGCTACTCCGGTAAATGCCAGTCTATGGGCTGGAGATAAGATTACCGGCGTTACAATATTTCGGCTGGTAGCTAAGATGGATGCAGGACCAGTTCTGTCGCAAAGCAGTTATCATATTCTGGAAGAAGATAATTATAGTACTCTGCTGGTAAAACTGGCAGATCAGGGAGCATCTGATCTGCTGGAATTGATCAGCCGGTTTGAGAATGACAGTGTGGTGGAAATAGCTCAGGATGAAAAGCTGGTGAGTATTTGCCATAAACTTGAAAAAGATGATTTGCAGATAGACTGGCATAATCAGGCAGAGCAGATATATAATCAGGTGAGAGCACTGGCAGAGAAGCCTGGAGCAGCAACATCGTTCAGGAATAAACCGGTAAAGATCATTGCTGTCAGACGTTCTGGAGTGAAAACGGCAGCAAATCCCGGCAGCGTGATAGAAGTAATAAAAAACCAGGGGATACTCCTGGCAACAGGAAATGAACAAATATTAATCACAAAGGTGCAGCCGGCAGGAAAGAAAGTAATGACAGGTTATGATTTTAATTTGGGAGCCAGAATCGTGAATGGAGAAAAATTCGGTGCAGAAGATGAAAATAAATAGCAGAAGTAAATATCTCTATCTGCTTTTGTCTTTGAGTTCACTGTGTTTGTTAATGGGACTTACAACCCTGCTTTGGTGGTTTATAGCACCGCGACTGGATGATATTTATGAAATATTGCGTCCCATTTCATTAGCCTTACTAAGATTATTTTTCCTGATTTTGCTGATAGGGGTCAGTACCGTGATGCTCACGAGTATCTTTGAGAAGAATTTCCTGATTGTGAAATTTGCCGTGAATCTCTATAACAGAATTATGTATCCGATCACAATTTTTCTAGGAACGATTTGCGGGGTCAGCCGGGAAAGAATCCGTGAATCTTTTGTGCATGTGAATAACAGCTTTATCAAAGCCTCCAGACAGCAATTTCGTCCTGAGGAAATATTGATTCTTCTTCCTCACTGCCTGCAGAATAATGAATGTAAAATTCGACTCAGCAATGATATATATAATTGTGAAAGATGCGGAAAATGCGATATTGCCGGATTACTGTCCATCGCTGAAAATTTTAAAGTTTCCATTGCTATAGCAAACGGTGGAACTTTAGCCAGAAGAATAGTGCTGAAATTCAGACCTAAATTTATTGTGGCAGTAGCTTGTGACCGTGATCTGGTAAGTGGTATTCAGGATGTTTTTCCTTTACCGGTATATGGAATATTGAATATCAGACCAGAGGGACCATGTTTTAATACCCGGGTAGATCTGGATAAGCTTTCAGCAACCCTGCAGAAGATAATTTATGAAGAAAAAAGATAGAAAGAAGTTTAAACGTCAGGATATCAGTATTTCTAATGCTGATATTTCGGGAATTGATGATTTTATTGATGAAGAGGTAATTCACGAAAAAAAAGCGGATAAAAAACTCCTGAAGAAAGGCTTGAAAAGCCAGAAATCTGATCTAAAGCTGCTCTCCGGTAGAGTAGTGGAAATATATTCTAACTATAAGTGTCTGGTGGAAAGTGAGAATACACGCCTGATCTGCCCTGTCAGCGGCAGGCTGAAACACCTGCAGCATAATACCAGAAATATTGTTGCAGTGGGTGACTGGGTGAAAATAGATACTTCTGTCGAAAACCGGATAGAAGAAATTTGCGAGCGGAAAAATACGCTGGTGAGATATACTGAAGATAGTTTTCAGAAGGGAATATTGATAGCAGCTAATATTGATAACGTGATCATAATGACATCATATCATAATCCAGAACTCAATTTCGGTCTGGTTGATAGATTGATCTGTGCTGCCAGATTAGATGATATTGTACCTGTGATTTGTATCAATAAAATAGATTTAGCAGAAAGTATTGCTGAGATAGAAAAGGAAGCTGAGTTTTATCGGCAAACCGGCATAGAAATTGTGCTTTGCTCAGCCTTAGATGGAAGAGGAAAAGCAGAATTGAAAGCTATTCTGAAAGACAAAGATACGGTGTTTGTCGGGCATTCCGGCGTGGGTAAGTCTTCATTGATCAATCAGTTGCAGCCCGGCCTTAATCTCAAGGTATCTTCTACAAGTGAAGTGACAGGAAAGGGAATGCACACAACTACCCGCAGCAAGATATTCAGTTGGGAGTTTGGCGGTAATATGATCGATACGCCTGGTATAAAGACACTCACTTTGCATGAAGAAAGCAGGAACGAGATAAAATACGTATTTCCGGGTATGGCGGAAATGGGAGATAAATGTCAATTTCAAAATTGTACTCATACCCATGAAAAGGATTGTGCTGTGAAAAATGCAGTTGAAAATGGCGAATATGATCAGGAAAGATACAATTCTTATCTGCGAATAATGGATTCGTTTACGGGGGTGATCTATGAATAAATTTCTGCTCTACTTCAATTTATCGAATGAAGATTTTAAAGATACACTCGCAATTCTACAGAGGCTCAGGGAAAATTATGAATTAGAGTTCTATATTCTGGAAGAACAAACGGAATATCAACAATATTTTCCAGTATTGAAAAAGAATACAAAGATCGATAGTATTCTGGTATTTGGGGGTGATGGCACAATTCTGAGAGCAGTAAAAAGTGCTTTGTATTATCGGGTACCTATATTGGGAGTGAACCTTGGTCATCTGGGATTTCTATCGGAAATTTCCTTAGATGAACTGGACAAATCTATTTTAGCCTTGAAAAAACAGAAATATAAACTACTTTCACGGATGATGCTGAAAATCACAATTAGACGCGATGATAAAATGTTTATAAATGACCTGGCTCTTAATGATGCTGTGATATCTAAAGGTGAAAAACCCCAACTGATTAGCTTAAAAGTCTATGATGACCGCAGATATGTGTTTTCCACCAGATGCGATGGCATTATTGCTGCTTCGCCTACTGGTTCCACTGCCTACTCACTGTCTGCCGGAGGTCCTATAATTTCTCCGGTTATGGATGCCATTGTTGTAGTTCCCATTACTCCCCATGTTCTCACCGTGCGGCCTATAGTATTTCCCGCTGGAAGTAATATCAGCTTTGTGATAGAATCAGAAGCAGAAACCTGCCGGCTGCAGCTTGATGGTCAAAATTGTGCTCAATTATTTGCCGGTGACCGGATAACAGTCACTTCCGCCCAGAGAAAGGTGGATTTTATTAAATTATCAAATCGGACTTTCTTTAAGACATTACGGAATAAAATGCACCTGGGAAGAAGATAATGCTGAAATCATTAAAGATAAAGAATTATATTCTGGTGAAAGAGCTTGCTCTGGAGTTTACGGCAGGTTTAAATATTTTTTCCGGAGAAACCGGGGCAGGAAAGTCTGTTATAATTGAAGCAATAAATACCGTTTTAGGTGGAAATGTCCGACCCGGAATGGTTTTTCAGGATAATGAAGCGGCAGAAATTGAAGTCTGCTTTGATGTAGATAAAAGCAATCAGGCACTTATAGAATTGATCAATGAATATGAACTTGATTGTGATGAAGGCGAATTATTTGTCAGTAAGATCATCAGCTCCAGCCTGAAAGCTAAAACTTACTTAAATGGCGTCAGATCCACTAATTCAATTGTCAGGAAGTTCAAAGCTGCTATCATTGATTTTCACAGTCAGCGTGATCAGCAAAGATTATTTAATAATGATTATCAGTTAGAAATATTAGATGCTTTTGGCAGGCATGATCAGGAGTTAGCAGATTTTCAGGATAAATATCATCAGCATCATAATATTCTTAGACAATATCACAATCTGCTCAATCAGGAAAAAGCAAACAGAGATAAATTTGACTTGTATTCCTACCAACTGGAAGAAATTGAAAATGCCGGTATTTCTGCGGGTGAAGATGAGCAGTTGAATGAAGAATTGATTCTTTTGCTCAATTCAGAAGAATTACTGGAATTACAGGAGAGTTTTGGACAGGATTGCCTGGAAGGCGAAAATTCTCTGTTTGATAAGATAAATTATTTTCTTTCCCGTCTGATGTCTTATGAAGGTGACAGCCTGAATATCAGGAATGCCAGTTCGATTCTGCGTGATTGCCTGGCAAATCTGGAAGCCGCAAACTCTGAGCTGCTTGATCTGAAAAGCAGTATTGACCTTGATCCACTCAGATTGCAGGACGTTACTGCAAGACTGGATTTCCTCAATTCTCTGAAAATGAAGTATAAAAGGTCTTTGGAAGAGATTATTATCTATGAGCAGGAAATTAGAAATTTTATTGCAGGATTTAGTTCTGACCAGGAAAAAATCTCCAGACTGAAAGATGAAATAGCTGCCAGTTTGACAAATCTGCAAGATAGTGCTGAAAAATTGTCACTTTTACGAAAAAAAACTGCTGCAAAATTCTCCAGTCTGATGCAGAAAAATATTAAACTGCTGGCAATGCCGGCTGCCCAGGTAGAAATCAGATTTTATGACCTTACTAAGGATAAAGAAGATTATTTTTCCCAGCTTGCTGCCTCGGGAAAAGATCAGGTGGAAATCTATTTCACTGCCAATCTGGGGGTGGAAATGCAGCCGTTAAAAGTTGCTGCCTCTGGTGGTGAGCTTTCACGATTTCTCCTGGCGGTTAAAAAACTCCTGGCTTCCTATCTATATACCAAATCTATCATTTTTGATGAAATAGATACTGGGATCGGGGGCAGGACTGCGGAATATACGGGTGAATATATAAATACAATAGCAGGTCATCACCAGGTTATCTGCATTACACATCTGGCGCAGATAGCGGTGTTTGCAGCAACTCATTTACTAATTGAGAAAAAGAATGACCAGAATATTTCATTTATTATTGTAAAAAAACTGGACAATAAAAATAGGGTAAATGAGATAGCACGGATGCTTTCCGGCTCAGATTCAGATCTGGCTCTGAATCATGCTGAAGAATTGCTAAATAAGGCAGGAAAAAATTAATGTTCAGACTAAGAAAAAGTACTAAATACATAATTATTATTGTTATTATTGGGGTAGCTGTCTACTTCGCTGCCAGGTTATCTGATATTCAAAATATATTCAGTCACAAGATAACTGTCAGTAAAATTGATGATATCCGGGCAGAAACGGTTTTTGAAAACGCCGGCAATGATAAAAAAATCAAACTGCTATATACAACTCCAAACCTTAAAGAATTCAATTTCGCTCTCCAGAATATTTATGGAAAATATGGTATCAACCCGCAATATGCAAATGATACACAGAGCTATTATGTCTCTGTTTTTGATTTCCCTGATTCGCTGTCAGATAAAATTATGACTGAACTGAGAGGGCTGGAAAGGCTCAACCAGGAATTTCTGGATTCTGCTGATCCTGAGAAATTTAAAATTAATATAGAAGACCATATCAAGAACAAAGAGAGAGTGAAACGCACTCTGGAAAACAAAATCGATAACGCTGTGCTGCTCACAGAAGACAGGATCACTAAATATAATGAAAACCTCACAAATATCCAATTGGAAATAGACAGCCTTAGAAATCAGCAGAAGATTTTTAATAGTCTGGTGGATAATAAACTTGTTTATGTGGCTTCTCTGTATCAGGATAACTCTCAGCAGATTACGTTAAGAACCAGACGAATAAATATGGTTAAAAACTTTCTGCTATATTTTCTGATCTTTTTAATAATTTCTATTTTGCTTTTAATTGTTGCCAATTATTTTGTGATAATGCTTTTTAAGCTGATGCAGCTTTTAGGAATCAAAACTTCACGCTCATCTTCAGGTGGATACAGTTATGGAGGCAATTCCTACAAAAGCAGATACTATTATCGCAGACCGAAAAAAGTGAAAAAAATTTATAAAGATGAAGATGGCAATGTCATCAAGCAGAAGGTTACTAAAGAATAAGTTTTTTACTTAAATATGGGAGGAAGTATGATTTTAACTGACCCGTGGATGATTTGGATCGCTATAGGAGTAATTTGCATGATCATAGAAATATTTACTCCTGGGTTTTTATTTCTAAGTTTTGGACTGGGTGCTATTATTACAGGTTTGGTCACGCTCACTCATCTGCCTTTCTGGGCTCAACTGATAATCTATATTGTTATCACTTTTATCCTTTTTCTCAATCTCAGAAAGTTGAGCTCAAAACTGACCAAAGAAACAATCCCCACTAATGTAGATGCTCTAATGGGAAAGAAAGGTTTTGTAACGGAGCAGATACCGGAAGCGGGAAAAGGTTATGTGAAAATTGGTGGTGAAACATGGTCTGCTATCAGCCATGATGAAGCCATGATTGAGGTTAACCGGAAAATTGTGGTTAAAAATATTGATGGTAATAAACTCGTTGTAAAAATTTATGAGGAGGAAAAATGACAGTTTTACTCATTATTATTGCTTTTTTTGTTATTTTACTGATCGCCAAGGGAGTGGTCGTTGTGAAACAGGCAGAGGTTATGGTGCTGGAAAGATTAGGTAAATACAACCGCTCTTTAATACCCGGCTTACACATTATCTGGCCCATCATTGATAAACCTAGAAACATTTTCTGGCGGTATATTCGTACCGACCTGAAAGGTAAAAACTATGTTGTCACTAAATCTGAAAGCAGAATTGACCTGCGGGAAACCGTATATGATTTCCCCCGCCAAAATGTGATCACTTCTGACAATGTGACTATTGAGATTAATGCTGTTCTCTATTTCCAGATAACTGATCCCTATAAAGCATTATATGAAGTGCATAATCTGCCGGATGCAATTGAAAAACTTACCCAGACTACCCTGCGTAACGTGATTGGCGAACTGGAACTTGATAAAACTCTCACTTCCCGGGATACTATCAACACCAAGCTGCGCATCATCCTCGATGAAGCTACTGATAAATGGGGGGTGAAGGTTAATCGTGTGGAACTGCAGGATATTAATCCCCCGGAAGATATCCGTAATGCCATGGAAAAACAGATGCGCGCCGAAAGAAACAGAAGAGCACGGATCCTGGAAGCCGAAGGTGAAAAAAGATCCCAGGTCCTGGTCGCTGAAGGTGATAAAGAAGCCAAAATCGCCCGCGCTCAGGGTGAAGCTCAATCAAAAATCCTGGTCGCTCAAGCTGAAGCTGAAGCTATCCAGAAAATTATGAATATCGTCCAGACAACCAAAACTGACCCGGCTCAATACATGCTGGCAATGAAGTATATAAGTGCTTTCGATAATATAGTCCAGAAAAACGATAAGACGGTTGTGATTCCCTACGAATCATCTGCCATCCTCGGCTCTCTGGAAACCATTAAACAGCTCTTTAACAGCACTTCAACCTAAAATATGAGGACGCATTCGTCCCCCAAAAAAGACAAGTAGGAGGAAATCTTATGTCTAAAATTAAATGGATTAAAGCAAGTCAAATTCTCGATTCCCGGGGTAAACCGACCATTAAGGTCAAAATTGAATTAGAGTCAGGTATCAAGGCAGAAGCTTCTGTACCAAGTGGTGCATCTACTGGAAGTAGAGAAGCCTTAGAAATGAGAGATCATGTAAAAGGAATAGACAGAAAATCAGAAGATTATGACGGCTACGGGGTTAAAAAAGCCGTAGAAAACGTAAATAATGAAATTGCACCTGATTTAATTGGTTTTATTAAAAAGAATAAATTAGATGTAAAAGACCAGGATAAGATAGATCAATTTATGATTGCACTTGATGGCACACCAAATAAAAGCAGGCTGGGAGCAAATGCAATATTGGGAGTTTCACTGGCATGTGCTCGGGTAGCTGCTTTAGAAAATGATATCCCTCTTTATGATTATATTGCCCAACAAGATAAAGCCGTTTGTAAAAAATATAACCGTAAATATGATGAAAAAGAATTGTCTGTTAGAAGAATGCCCTGTCCCATGGCAAATGTGATAAATGGTGGTTCGCATGCGGAGAATAATGTCGATATGCAGGAATACATGGTAGCTCCTTATGGTGCAAAGGATTTCCATGAAGCAATTCATATGGTATTCAAGGTTTTCTGGAGACTAAAAGAAGCTCTCCATAGAGATGGGCATTCTACTGGTGTTGGTGATGAAGGTGGTTTTGCTCCAAATCTATCCTCCAATGAAGAGCCCCTAAAATACATCCTTGAAGCTATCACGGAAGCAAAATATAAAGCTGGTGAGCAGGTTTTCATTACTATGGATCCAGCTTCTTCAGAATTTTACAATCAAAAAGAGCATAGATTTGGAAATAGATATTCATTATCAGATCAGGAAGATTTAATTACTTCAGAAAAAATGATAAAACTCTATGCTCAATTATTGGAAGATTATCCTGAAATATTCTCAATCGAAGATGGACTGGCAGAAAGTGACTGGGCTGGCTGGATGGAAATGAACAAACAACTTGGTAAGAAGATTCAATTAGTAGGAGATGATCTATTTGTTACTAATAAAGTCATTCTTGAAAGAGGGATAAAAGAAGGTTCTGCTAATGCTATTCTTATCAAGCTCAATCAGATAGGAACTCTCACAGAAACCCTGGAAACCATTGCTTATGCCAGAGAAAATGGTTATAACATCGTGATTTCTCACCGTAGCGGAGAAACTTGTGATCCATTTATTGCTGATCTGGCTGTAGGCGTTAATTCTGGTCAGATCAAAACTGGTTCTATTTGTCGTTCCGAAAGGATTTGCAAATTCAACAGACTTCTGGAAATCGAAGATGAACTTACTGATAAATTCGGGAAAAAACCACCATTTGGTATTTATTAAATACTTGGGATACTAATAAATTGCTAAATATAAATAAGAATCCCTGTCTTAGGCAGGGATTCTTATTTGTAATTCAGGAGGATGTGATGTATAAAATAGTTATTCTACTGGTTTTGAGTACTCTATTATTTGCCTGTTCCGAAGATGGTAAATTAAAAGTGATCAATCGAACTGCCCACGAAGTATATTTCAGTATTGAAGGCGATGATTATACTGTTGCCGGTACTGATGACCCCGAAGAGCCTCTATATATTTCTGTGAAACTGGATGCTGGCTCAGACTTTCTCAACACTCCCCGAAAAACATACCCTCTGTCAATTACAGGTGAGACATTTGCCATTTATAATGATGATCAGCAGGAGATTATCACTGAAACTGTGATTACTATTAAGGGCGATGAAACCACAAAAGTTTATTGCGACCCCAATTTTGCCTGCTTGAGGATATATAATGATAGTGAACTGGATATATTGAAAGCATATTACACAAAAAGCTATGTAGGAAATCCTATCCTGATCACAGAAGCTGAAAACCTGCCCGCAGGTGAATCTATTTACAAGCGGCTGCAGTATTCACTGGAAATTGCTCAGGAACCGGAAGATATTTTCTATTACACTTTTCAGGTTGTTATGCAGGACAGCACTATCTATAATTTTGGAGATGAAAGCACAATCTTACATCTGGATGATCTCTATGAGATAAACATTCAATAGCAGGTGATCACATTCTCAGGTTCTTCATTGTCCTTTCGCTTTCTCGCTTCATGGTTTCTTCCTGCATCACATCCCGTTTATCATAAAGTCTTTTACCTTTCGCCAGACACAGAGTAAGCTTCACTTTGCCCTGCCCGTTTATATACAGGTCTTTGGGCACTAAAGTCATACCCAGTTCGTCAATCTTGGCTTTTAAACGATTTATTTCTCTTCTATTTAAAAGCAGCTTGCGGCGACGCTCAGGATCATGATTACTGTATCCTCCATGAGAATAAGGACTTATATGTAAATTATAAAGCCAGACCTCACCTTCATCTATCCCGGCATAACAATCTTTAAAACTCAGCTTGCCTTCACGTAATGATTTGATCTCTGTGCCCATTAGCACTATACCTGCCTCAATCTCCTGCACAAAATAATAATTATGTGCCGCTTTCCGGTTACGGAACTCCTTGATCCTGATCCCTTTCTTTTCTGCCACTATAATAACCTCGCAAAACTTTCTCTGCTACAAGAACTCAAACCAGGCAAAAAATGTAAAGGAAACATTTTTTTCTCCAACCCTGCAGCACCAGTATTGTACTATTTTTATTGATAACTAAAAAATTAAGTAGGACTTGCGCCGCTAACGGTACTCCGGAAGTGGAGCAAGGGTTACGACTGATAAGGATTAAATCTCAGGCTGAAAAAAAAAGATTTGACAAGAAAACGTGGATTTAGTTATTTACACCCTAAGTGTAATAGATGTGTGTTAAGTTGTTGATTATGTAAGGAGGATTGTGATGAAGACTAAATGGACGAAAACCTGGTCCGAAAGACGTACCAGATACACTGATGTCGGAAGACATTAATTATCATAAAGCTTTTTTTATGAAAGTAAACCGGAAAGAGCGAGAATATCAGTTACGACGTGAACTGATAATTGATGTTTCAGAGCAGCTTTTCTATGAGCGGGGCTATGAGAATGTTACACTCGGAGATATAGCCCGGGCGGCAGATTACACAAAGAAGACGCTTTATTCCTATATTACGGGAAAAGGTGATTTATATTTAGAGGTGTATTGCCGGGGTTTAGAGAAGCGGCGTTTATTTATAGAAGAATCGATGGCAGAAGCTGAGACGGGATTAGCTAAAATTGAGGCTCTGGGTAAAGCATATTTTGAGTTTTTTGAAGCGAATCCTCAGATGCTGCTACTGGTGCAGTATTTTGATTATCGTGGCATTGAATACGATAAAGTAGATGAAGAAGTAGTGAATAAATTTATCAGCATTAATAAAGAAGCCAATCTGCAGCATCTGGAGGCTTTCAAGTTGGGCAAGAAAGATGGCAGCATTAATCCGGAAATTCAAACAGAAATTATCTACAGTCAGTTTATTCATTGTCTGCGGACAATCACGCATAATGCCATCTGGGGCAAAGCAGAGTTTGATACCTCTGAGCAGAAAGAGAAATTTACCCAGGAATATTTTCATTATTTCTTAAATTTCTATTTGCGGGGAATATCAAACCATCCAGAGAAATTACCAAAATTCAAATACCCGCTGGAAGCGGTAGAAAATGAGGAGTAAATATGATCTTGAAATTTAAAGAAAAGTTAGTGAAAATCTGTGAGGAATTTACGGACATCAAGTTTGAATTTCATCTCAAGAAATGGCATACAGATTTCTTGCGGTTCTATCAGAGCCAGACTAACTATAACATCTCAAAAAGCTCATTATCTTTGAGCACGACAATTCGCAAGGGCAAGCGTTCATATGGCTTCTCGCTGGATAATCCTACTGAAGAAGCCCTGCGGGAAAAGATAAACGAAGTTGAGAAATTCATTGATGATCTGCCGGAAGACCCTGATTATGTGGATATGGAAGCTAATTGTGAAAAAACAGCAGAAATACCCAAGCAGGACAATCGACTGGTGGTTGATCTGGAAAAGAAAATTGAGATTCTGGAACAGCTTTCTGAAGCAGTGGCTTCCCTGAATTACAAAATCTACGGCACTTTTATCTGTAATTACAATGATACTTATATAGTCAACAGCAATGGGGTAGATAAGCATGAAATGAATTCTCCTATTGCTCTGGAAGTGAAAGCCGTTAACCAGGAAACAGAAGTGACAGTGCTCGAGACATTTGGTGGTGAAAATTTTAAAAGCTTTGATCTGCCGGATTTCCGCGACAGCTTAGTAAGGAAAGCAGAAGCAGGTAATAACGAAATAGTAGATCTGGAACCAGGAAAGTATCCTGTGGTTCTCGCACCTCGCTGTATTGCAGAATATTTCATGTATCTGATGAGCAGTGTATCTGCTCGCAGTCTGGACAGCAAGATGAGCTTCTTTGAAGGCAAACTGGATGAGCAGGTTTTCCCCAAAAATATTACCATAACAGATGATCCTCAGCATCCGGACATGATGAAGTATGATTATACCAGCTCCGGACATCCTTATAAAAAAATGAAAATCATTGAAAAGGGTGTATTCCGCAATTTTATAGTCAGCAATTACTATGCTCATAAGCTTAAAATGAAAGAAACCGGCTCTGAAGCATCTGCCCTGGTGATGGATACCGGAGATAAAAAACTGAGCGAAATGATTGCCGGCATTAAAAAAGGTATTTATATTTCTTCACTGCATTATATGAATTTTATTAATGCTAAAGAAACTTCTCTTACCGGACTCACCCGTGACGGCACATTTTTGATTGAAGATGGCAAGATCACAAAAGTGATTAATAATTTGCGGTTTACAGAAAAAATTTCCCGCATTATTGAAAACATCACTGAAATTGAAGATAAAGCAGTTACTATCCCCTTCTCTCAGAATTATGGACACTTTGGCATAGACAGCTATAGAATGCCACATGTGACTGTAAACAATTTTAATATCACATCAACAACCGGCACGATCTAAGCAGGGAGGAATATATGAAAAAATTAGTAAATGACATACTGAACAAAACCAAGGCAATGGGTGTAACCTTTGCTGATGTCCGTTTCACTTCTACAGATCAGGAAACTGTATATTTTGAAAAAGGAAGCCTGAAACATTTTGGCAGAGCAATGGATTCCGAAGCTATTGGCGTAAAAGTACTTATAGACGGCTGCTGGGGTTTTGCCGGAACTGATATTCTGAATATGACAGAGATAGATAAAACTATCAAGCTGGCGGTTAATAATGCCAAAACCGGAGCAAAATTCCGAGCTCAGAAAATTAAATATACCCCCTCTAAAGCTGTGCAGGCAAGTTATATCTTCCAGCCGGAAGAAGACCCGTTTCTGCTGGATGATCAGATAAAGCTTAATTTCCTGGAAAATGTTGCCAAAAAACTGACTACTGATCCCAGAATTGTCTATTCTTATGCCTATGCCTCTTTCTATCGCCAGTATAAGGTTTATGCCAATACAGAAGGAACTTTTGTGGATACTATAGTGTATGACGTGCTGCCTTCCATGTATGTGCTTGCCTCTAACGGCAAGGAAACCATGAGCAGAACTTTCCCGGGACACATGAATGGACGCCGGGGCGGCTTTGAAGTGGTACGCCGTCTGGAAATGGAAAAAAACACTGCTATCATCATGGAAGAAGCAATTCAGCTTTTAGATGCTCCCCGCATTGAAGAAGAAAAAGCAGATATCATCATTGGTGGCGGACACCTGGCTCTGCAGCTGCATGAATCTGTGGGACATGCCACAGAAGCAGACCGGATATTTGGTAAAGAAATCTCTTATGCGGGTAAGACTTTTATCAAACCTGCCATGCTGGGTAAATTCCAGTATGGTTCACCGATCGTGAACATTTATTCAGACAGTACAGATAAGCGCGGAATGGGCTACCATCCGGTAGATGATGAAGGTATCCCGGCACGTAGATGTGATATTATCAAAGATGGTATTTTAGTTGACCAGCAGACTTCTCGTGAAATTGCTCCGCTCTTGAAGCTGGAGCCTTCTTCAAATATGATGGCTAGTTTTGCTGATGATATTCCACTAATTAGAATGACTAATTTCTGCCTGGCACCTGGTAAAGGTTCGCTGAAAGACCTGATTGCGGATACGGAACATGGCTATCTGGTGGATCACACTAAAACCTGGAGTATCGATGATAACAGAAATAACTTCCAGTTCACTACCGAAATTGGCTGGAAAATCGAAAATGGCAAGATCAACGGTATCGTGAAAGAACCTACTTATTTTGGCATTACACCTGAATTCTGGAATGCCTGCGACCGCATCTGCGGTCCCGAAGAATGGGAAATGCACGGAACTTTCCACTGCGGAAAAGGTGAACCAGGACAGACTATGCACCTCTCGCACGGTGTTGCCCCTGCCAGATTCCGTAATATAGTAGTTAACGTGAAAGCATAATTCTTCTTTAGGAATTCTCTCAAACCGGAGCTTTTAAGCTCCGGTTCTTTTTTTATCCCATTTTGTGCAGTAGGCTTTTGCATAGAGTGCTAAGGTTCTGAGTGCAGAGAAGTTAGAAAATGATCAGTGAATATTTTTTATATTTATTATCATTTCCTATCTTATTCTGTGCCAGAAACTTGGTGCTATTTGTGA
>JAIPGP010000081.1 GCA_021735645.1 Candidatus Cloacimonadota bacterium | reverse complement strand
TACCGCCCCAGGTAACGTCAGAGCTGAAATCCACATCCGTGCCGTGATGGATGTTCACGTTCACATTCACATTTCCGCTGCAGGTAAGTGTGATGGGATTACCGGTATTATTAACAATATAATCGGCAAAATATTCAGTAATAGATTCACCGGCAGTGAAAGTGATAGAATCCGGCAGCTCAATAATGAGGTTGGCAGCAGCAGGAGTGACAATTACCTCAATGTCATCAGTGGCAGTTTCATTACCATCAGTAACAGTGAAAGTGAGTACTTCCGTACCGCTCCAGGTAACGTCAGAGCTGAAATCCACATCCGTGCCGTGATGGATGTTCACGTTCACATTCACGTTTCCGCTGCAGGTAAGTGTGATAGGATTACCGGTGTTATTCACAATATAATCAGCAAAATACTCGGTAATAGATTCACCGGCAGTGAAAGTGATAGAATCTGGCAGATCAATACTGAGCGCATTCAAGCAGGCTGTTGTTGCCAGAATCAGAATAAAAAGTACTGTTTTTAAATAAATATTTCGCATTTTTATCTCCTTTGCCAAATAGTTTGGCATAATCTTATGATTTTATCTGTTTTAATATGTCTTTGTGAAAATTCTCAAACGGAATTGATTCTTCCCAGTATATTTCGAAAACCCGGGTCAACAATTCTGCTACACTCGCATGTTCAATGGAAAGTGTAGTAAAATTAAAATTCTTCCCAGCTTGATTAGCCAGATTTAAAATCACAATTTCTTTGCCGAATATTACCAGCTTCAAGGGTAAATTCAAAGATATTCTGGCTTCGCCGCCATGTTGCTGGAATAGGCTGACTCTTTGAAAGAATTCCTCTTGATTGTTTTCTTCATACTCGTATATCGAGCGATATTTTATATCTTCCCGCAATCTATTGATATAAGGTCTCTTCTTATTATAATCACGTTGTAAGCCCATGGCATAGGGTGGTTTACACAGAGATAAAATGTAGCCCTGTGCCCGTTCCTCAAAGTATTCCGCCTTTTCCAGACTGCTGACTTTGGAGCGGAAGACCTGAATAAAATCTAAATTATCAAAATTGCTCTTTTCTGATTCGTAGAGTGGATAGAGATTATTTAATAACTCATCTACATTAGTGAGATGATCATCATATTCTGCCTTGAGCTGCTTCTGGATAGATAATAATGATTTCCGGGGATTTACAGGAACATATTTCTTTACTCCTCCCAGCAATTCTGAGCATAAACCCTTTTTGACCAGTGTGTCGAGTAACTCATAAGTTTTGGATCTTGATATGCCCGAGTGTTTGGAAAGCTCTGAAGCCGTTGAAATGCTTTTCTGTAAGAGCAGTAAGTATATTTTAGCAGCCGATTCCGTTAATCCTAATTTCACCAGTTTATTCATTAATTTAATACTGTTCATCATACCTCCAATCTTCAATTAAATCCAGAGACAAGCTATTCAGCAGCGGGGGAGATGTCAATATAAATTTGTCCCCTATGGGGAGAACAAATTATTTTATGAGCATGGTTTGATTTCTAAGTTGTTTGTTAGCAGGGTAGTACAATATAATTTGAAAAACCTTGATGAAATATCAGGTTGGTGATGAAGAGCCCATATGACCTATAGGAAAAAAGAAAAAGGCAGCAGGTTTCCCTGCTGCCTTTTGGTTATTTGTAATGGTCTTATTTCATTAAGATCATTTTCTTGGTTCTTGTAAAGTCTCCGGTGTTTAATTTGTAGAAGTAGATACCAGAGGAAACTTTGCTGCCATTATCGGCATCACCAGTCCAGGTAACGCGGTAGATACCGGTAGTCTGAACTTCATTAACGAGAGTGCGCACTTTCTGACCTTTCACGTTGTAGATTTCGATGGAAACCAGAGCTTCGTCTTTCACAGAATAAGCGAAGTTTGTGACCGGATTGAAAGGATTCGGATAGTTATCACCCAGAGCATTAACGCCGAAGATAACATCTTGATCAGCATCACTGCCAACCCAATGGCAGGTGAATTCAAGAGTAGTGATTTCAGATTCATTACCTGAGGAGAAATGAGCAGAAACGCCGGCGTCATAAGTAAGATTTGCTTCAAATATAGTCAGACCGGCAAGGTTGAATTCAAGTTCTGTAGTCTGTCCCACCAGGCTGTTATCTATATAAACATTATAGTAATCAAGGTGTCTGGTTCTGTTGGAGAAATTAGCAAATGAAGCGAGTGCATATTCCAGAACAGTGTTGTCGCCATCTACTAAGCCAGCCCAGCCAGCAGTAGTGAAGATAGTGTTAGTAGTTTGAACTCCTACATTATTTCCATCATGAGTAGAATAAGCAGCGCCATTGGCATTTGGAGTGAGGTAATCAAGATAAACACCATCGCGCATTGCTGAGAATACATCCTGCAATTGAACACTCAATCCTGCAGTACATCCAGCTCCATCAATATCAACAAATTCTGGTCCACCCTGTGAAGTTCCTACAGTAAAGGCATCCTGATTAGCACTGGCAAGTCCCAGATAATCATAAGGTAATTGACCGGCAGAGAAATTTCCGGCACTTGGATAGCGGTCCCAGAGATAATCATGAGCACTGAGAACGAGGAATCCACCAGCATCAATATAAGTGGCAAGTTCTGTCTCATCAGTGGTGCTCAGTGTGTTGGAAGCCTGCCACTGTTCGCCACATTCCCAGACAACCAGAGCAAAATCAGCCATATAAGCAGCATCTGGTCCATCATCGCCTTCAGCCATGATCTCATATACTTCATAGTCAATACCACTGGCATCAAGTATGGTAGTATAGTATGATTGAGTATCTGAGAAATCCAGATAAACACTGCCATCATCATCAACAAACAGGATGTTGTCAATAGAAGCTCCACCAGTTCCTGGTTCGGTCCAGGTCAACATACCGGTGAGTTCATCAACCGCGAGATTAGCAGGAGGACCTACTAATTCCAGCAGCTCAATATTCAGAGTGAGGGCATCAGTTACATAAATATCAGTTTGAGTATAATCTTCATAACCTTCGAGTTCGATAGCCAGGCTATAAGCAGTTTTCCATATTTCTGCCCAAGTAACCATACCGCCTGAAACAGTAGCTTCATAGATGTGTTCACCATCATTACTTGTGAGCACAACTGTTGCACCGTCAGTGGGGTCGCCACTGTCTGCTGTTACATTGATGGTAACAGGAGCATACATATCAAAGCCGATTTCATTAGTGAATGCCGGGGCGGATAGTACACCATTCGTGTACATAGCGCGGATACAGTATTCATAAGTACCTGGTTCTTCAATTTCCTGCCAGGTTTCGTCTTCATATGTGGTGTCCTGCACGCTGTCAACTACCAGATCCCAGTTCTCAAAATCATCTTCATCATCAGCGAAACCGCGGAAGATGGCATAACCTTCCATCATTCTCTCGTCACGTGAAGTCTGCTGACCGATTTTGGAAGCAAGTGAGAGTGAGATAGAGCGTTCATCCGGTTCACCTATGCGAACGTCATCAATATCCCAGCCGGGATAAACAACTGAGCTGTCAGAACCGAAATGGAAACGGAACATCACGTCTTCGCCATCATATATAGAGAGATCAAAAACAGCTAAAACCCAGCCGCCAGAGTCATTTGAATAGCAGGGTTCACCGGGAATACCAGAATTGCTGGTTGTAGCAGCATCTTCAGGGTATCCGCCTACTGGAGTGATAATTTCCCAGGTAGCTCCTTCATCGAGCGAAATTTTTACGTTTCCGCCATCAAAGTAGTTTTCAATATCATACCAGTGATAGAAAGTAAGTTGTGCTTCATCAGATGGAACTTCAATTACTGGAGTATAGAGGGAGCTATTAGCGCTGTTGGGATAATCTGCTCCGGGCCAGGTGCTCCAGCAGTTTTCGCCGCTGTTTGCAGCCCCGGCATTAGTACCATTAGCCCATTCCCAGCCAGCTTCGCCGACAAATTCGCCATTATCATCTTCAAAATCCCAGGAGGATTCTAAAGCACCAGAAGGTGAGTGCCAGGTCATAAAGGCATTTCCGGAGTGATTCTCTTCCACATAAGCATCATATGGTGCGAAAGCCAGCTCTGTGAGCATAATATCATAAGTAGTATCAGAATAAATATCAATATTATCTTCACCAGTCATGAAGTTGAAAAGTTCAACTTCGATGTCATAATTAGACATCCAGATACCTGGGATCACGCAAACTCCGGCGTCATCAGCGATACCTTCATAATGAGGATAGTTACCTTCCGGATCAGGTTCCGTGGCATCAAGAGAAACCAGAGCACCTTCAGCGATATCGCCCACGTTTGTGGTAATATTCACAGTAAGAGCAGCTGAGTTGTTCTTTGCCAGCCAGTTAGAAATTGCCGGATCAGAAAGCACATTATTGGTGTATTCTGCGCGTACGGCATAACGGTATAAACCGGTATCAACATTGTTCCAGCTAGGATCAACGTAAGTGGTATCACTTACACCTGTGGTAATGTCTTCCCAGACAGCAGGATTATTCTCTTCACCGAAAGGCAGGCGATAGATTGCATAGCTTTCAATGATACGGGTAGTATCTAGGTTTTGTGGTGTAATATCAGCGATGTGACGAATATATGGATTATCAAGTTCACGATTTTCCGGCATGCCTACATATACATCATCAATGTACCAGCCTTGATAGGTTATTGAGCTATCAGAACCAAAGTGGAATTTGAACATCACTTCTTCACCCTGATAAGCACCAATCTCAAAAGTTACCATCGACCAGGTCTGGGTATAGCCATTAAAGCAGGCTTCACCAGCAAGACCCACAGCTGTTCCAGGATAGCCACCAACTGGAGTGATCAATGTCCAGCTTGATCCACCATCAGTTGAAATTTTTATATTTCCACCATCCCAGCTTGATTCTATATCAACCCAGTGCCAGAATGTGAGCACGGCGTCATCAGTAGGTATATTTATTTCCGGTGTTACCAGTTCGAAACTGGCACTATTAGGATATTCACCATTCAGGATAGTACCCCAGACATTATCACCACTATAGGCACCAGCCATGGAGTCAGTTCCCCATGCCCAGCCTGTATTAGCTGTAAATTCACCGTCATCAGCTTCAAAATCCCAGAAATTGGCAGCGCCACCAGCAGGTGAATGCCAGATAAGCTCTGCTTCGGTATCATCTACATTAACTGTGGCAAACATATCATAAGGTGCAATCGCTATTTCGTTAACGGTAATATCACCAAGATCAGTATTTCCTACACCGATCACGGCTTCACCGATAAATATGTCATAACCTTCAACAATAACGACCAGTTCATAAGTATTAGATGAATAGACACCATCAATAGAGAATTCGCCATTCGCATCGGTGATACCTTCATGGACGCCCATACCGGAGAGGGTTACTGTAGCATTAGCCAGTCCGATATTGGGATAATCAGAACCAACTACGCGACCAGAAACTGTTACGTTATCTACTGGAGTAAGATTGAAATCCAGATTAGTAGTTTCATCAGCAACAACTGTGAAAGTTTGAATGTCTTCGCTATAGGCAAATTTAGTTGCTGTAGCTTCGTAATCACCTTCAAAGAGTCCCGGGAATGAATAGTGTCCATTAGCATCAGTTACAGTATGCAGTCTCAAGCCGGATTCGATTACATTAATATCCACTCCGGCAAGTCCATCACCAGTAGAGGTGTCATAAGCATATCCTGCCATGGAGCCCAATCCGGTTGTATTGATGAACATCATAGTATTAGGATTGCTGCTTAAAGTGCTCATTGTGGCAGGTGGATTATAGGGATCATAATCTACGGTATCACTATAAATATAGATGCTGCGATCAGTATATTGGGTATCTGTATAATAGAAAACGTCGCTGTAGTTCCAATATACTGTATCCATCACTCTTTCGACAAAAACGATCAAGTTTCCGCCTTCATAAATGAAGGGTTCATCAAGGTCTATCATGATCTCATTTATCCCATTTGGAAAATTAAGCGTGCCACTGAATACCTGGGTCATATCTGTAGCTGATTCCCAGCCGCCACTCAAATTATCCAGGGTAGTATTCTGCATCCAGATATTGATCGGCATATCTGTCAGGTCTTCTGCAAAGTTATTATAATACATAATAGCTGTGATTGCTCCACCACCAAAACCCTGGGCAGCAAATTCATCAGCATAATAGATTGTCTGAGAAAGTGAATTTTTCCAATAGAAATTTATGGGAGTATAATTATGAGTTGTTGCAGTATTAGGATCTCCAAACATGGCAGCCTGGCTGTCTCCGATCCAGGTCATTTCTGAACTGGCACTACCGCCGTCTCCGATTGAATTATAAGGTGTGATAGTATAGGCATAAAGCCCTTCTTCCGGTATTGTGTTATCTGTCCAGGTAGTCATAATGCCAGTTGGTTCAAATTCCTCTCCATCGCTTCTTTCTATATGATAGCCCTGTATAGGCTGGTTAAATGGTCCATTATGCAGACCGGCAGTTGGATTAGCCCAACCGATAACAGCATCACCGCCAACATTGGCAACTGTGATACTAGTTACGGCAGCAGGGACATCTTCTCCTATATATGCAGAAGCGCTGGCTGCAATGCCTTCGCCTTCGTCATTAAAACCAACTACAGAATAATTATAACTACCGGCAGCAGCAGGAGTATCAGTCCAGTTTACAATACCGCCAATTGTTGGATTAGTAATAGTATGAATAAGTTCATCATTACGGTAAACTCTCATTTCATCAAGGTCAGTAAGGGCATCACCAGCAACAGTCTCAGTAGGGTTCATCCAGCCGAGATCAGCAGAAAGAGCTCCGCCGGCATTAGGAGTAACAGTGAACATATCAGGAGCAGCAGGAGCACCGGCAGGTGCATTTTCGCCTAATTCATAAACACAAATGTAGTCGGGAGTTCCCTGCAGTAATGCACCCAATGTACGTAAAGCTGGATCCCAGTCATTCATATAGCATAAACCACCAGCTATAGCACCGGTTCCACCTTGAGCGGTTACATCTACTGTTTCCAGTATGTCAAATGTTTCCGGGTCGATCTTGACAATTGAGCATCCCGGTGATTGATGGAAACCATATAAAAAAGGTCCTTCCGGATCATTAGGATCAAAAGCCAGTCCATAAAAATCAACTCCTGGATTGGTAAATGTTTCCAGTACATTACCGTCACGGTCCCAGTGCGCTACGTCATCACCAAAATTACCACTCCAGAACGTATCTGTGAGCGGATCATAAGCAATTGCCCGTACAGCTTGACCAGTTACTTCAATATTGTTCGCCGGAACTGCCACACCTGTGGCGGATTCCCAGCAATAAACAGTGCTGGCTGCTGCTGAGCCATACATGTATTCACCATCAAACGCCAGATCGCGAGCTCCGGTTAATGGAGCTGTAATTGATTCGATATAATTGCCTTCTGAATCAAATTTAAAAATCAGATTAGAGCCACTCCATTTGGTGGCGTAAAAGAATTCTCCATCCCATTCCATCCCTGCCAGACCTGTCTGGCCAGAGGGGGTATCTACGTCAAACTGCAGTAGATTGTCCCAGGGATCCCGGTTGATGTTGGCATTCCCATTCCCATTGGAAGGATTTTCAGCCTTATCACGGCGGTCATAACTTCCATTCGGGTTTTTTGCCATTAGACTAAATGCAATCATAATTGCGATTAAAAGTACAAAATACTTCTTCATTAATAACACTCCTTTTGTTTTAGGTTTTTTCTTTGGTTGATTTTACCTTATTTTTTTATATAGTTATCTTATTCTATGATTAGCCTTATCAAGGCATCGTTTCTCTGCTATATTTCATTTTTTTTACTTCCTGTATAATTCTTCTCATAGATTATTAAGCAATATCTATTCCTTAATTGATAAAAGTTATTATTTAATTGGAATATCGGATTCTATTTCATTTATTATTCAATGTCAGTATTCTATGGGAGTATTTCCCTTTTCCGGGTTTTCTTGATTATTTGCACATCATCGTCTTTATAACCTATTTCGGCTGTATTTCTTTTCTGTACTTTCCGGGTATGCTCCATATCATCGATTTTTTTTTCTATTAATTCATTTTCAGCATCAAGTTTATCCTTGCGTATTATTGCCTGAATCTTACGCTTTATACTGTGATAACGGTTAGTATAGCTAAATTGACTGCCATATATGGTGAGATATGTCAGAATAATGATAAAAATCCAGAGCATGACATTTGGGATACAAGACCGCTTCTTTGTTTTCTTATTCATAATTCATAATAATTACAGGGATTTGTTTTGAGGTAAATAAATCATCTCTTAGCTCTATAACTGTGCTGTTAAAGGTGATTACTGAGCTGAAGTAAGACAGGAAATCTGCTAAAGGATTTAATTTAAAGCTCAAAGCCGGAGTCTGATAATGCATCGGAAAAATCACTTTGGGCTGTATCAGCTTGACCAGCTCTTCCGCTTCTTGGGCATCAATTGTGAAAACTCCGCCGACCGGGATCATTAAAACATCAATATTTTTGATTTTCTCGATGATATCAGGTGCGGGGATATGCCCCAGATCGCCACAATGCAGAAATGACCTACCCTCGACTGTAAACTTTATTAACAGGTTTTCACCTCTTTGTTTACCTTCCTGTTTATCATGCCAGACTTTTATCAATTCAAAGGTTTCACCGGCATGCAGGAATTTCCCCTGATTTCTCAGGATTAACGGGTTGCCTTTGATCAAATTGATATTATTATGATCAAAATGATCATGCGAAGAGAGTAAAACATCAGCAGTTACATCTATATCCATATTATAGCCAATGTCCGTAAAAGGGTCTATGACAATAGAGATATCAGCAGTTGATACCTGCCAGAAACTATGTCCAAACCATTTCACTTTGATCATTTCATCCTCCATGGTCAAAATTGCTATTTCATCAAAATTCTGGCAAGGAAACTTTTTTTGATATAAACTGCCTGATATGGACATAATTCATGGCAGCACATGCACTTAATGCACTTTTCATAGTCTATTACCGGTGTGAATTTTCCTGGTTCTATTATAATTGCCTGCACTGGACAGCTATCGCGACAGACGCCACAGAGACGGCATTTGTTATTGAAATCCGGGTAGTAATGGTATATCTTGCGAAACAGGTCCTGGATGAATCCGGGTGAGTGCTGGATCATTTGGATTAATTGACTGACTTTTTTGATCCTTACTTTATCAAAAACAAATCCTTTCCATTCAGAGTCAATCTGTATCTGCTCCTTGCTGATCCCCTCTTCACTAAGACATTCCCACACATAAGGCACCTGCCTGGCACTGAAACCCATCATGGCTGCTGCCTGGCTATCGAGTGCTGCACCGCTTTCGCAAGCCATCATAATGCCAAAATGACGTACTTCACCTGCCGAAGGTCCATCTCCTTCCATCCCTTCAATGCCATCCAGAATATTAAGTTTTATCTGCTTGTTACTCAGCTTGTAGATATCACTGATCACCTGACTGAATTCCTTGAGGGTGGGGTACTTACTATGGTAATCAGATTTTTTTAGCCCGGGAATCAAGCCAAACAGATTTTTTATGCAGCCGGTATAATACATCAGGGCATGAGTTTTATATTTTGCCAGGTCTATCACGGCATCTGCAGCAAAAAAAGCCTGAGCCAAATTATACTCCCTGTCCTGCACACAGTGACTCACAACCCCTTCAGTATTAAAATTTATCATTTTCACCTGATATTTCTCGCAAAGTTGCTTCATACCGGTTTCCTGCCAGGTATGCTGTACTGGCAAAGACCCGCCCGGGCTGTCGCCCAGCCAGACTTCCTTGCCCAGAGTTTGCAGGATAATAATTACTGCTTCTACTATCACAGGATGAGTGGTGATTGCCCGGTCAGGAGTATAGGGACCCAGAAGATTAGGTTTCAGGAGAATGGTCTGGCAAGTCTGCAGCTTCTCTTCCATTTTCAGTTCTGCAAAGACTCTGTTTATAAAACTGCTTACCTCCGGCAGTTCATATTCGCTGATTTTTTCAATTAATATTTTCATGCTTTTGTCTCCTGAAAAAAGAACAGCCCCGCAAAATAACGGAGCTGAATGTGTTTATTTAAAAGCTTCAATACCCGAGAAATCTCGTTTCAAGTCAAAGCTGGCTAATATCTTATCATCATCGTCATGCTTATTCCCGGTGATGCAGCGAGCGGCTAGCTCTCCCAGACCAGGACCCAGCATAAAGCCCTGTCCGCACATACCCACCAGATTATAGTAATTATCCATTCCTGCCGGGAAGCCTACTATGGGGAAACCATCCGGTGTCATGGGATATTGTCCCCGCCAGCTGCGGCGGATTTTCAGGTTTGCCAGACGCGGATACAGCTTCACCATTCTCTTTGCCACCTGCGGAAAATATACAGAAGTATTTTCACTGCAGGTTCCCAGAATTGGTGGATCGGGTGTGATGCAAAAAACTACCTGTCCTTCATTATTCTGATAGAAATAATAGTTTTTAGAGCCTTTCGCTGGTCGCATATCCACCACCATGGGCTCAAAGAATCGCTGCACCGGCTCAGTGATGGCTGCTTCATGGCAATCCGGTTTTACCGGAAGATCAATGCCTGCCATTTTACCAATTTCCGCTGCCTGATTACCGGCAGCATTAATTATATACTTCGTCTTATATGTGTCTTTATCGGTTATCACTTCTCCCTGGGAAATGTTCAGTCCTGTTACTGTTTCCTGAAAATGGAAATCAACTCCCAGATCCTTGCAGATAAAGTAATAAGCATTCGCAGCCAGCAGGGGAGAGGCAGAACCGTCCTCCGGTGAAAATGTAGAACCTCGCAAGCCGCTCATATTAATACCGGGAACCAGTTCATTATACTCTGCAGGACTTACCCATTTGATATTCAAGCCAAAAGAAAGCTGAATTTTCATCAGGTCTTTGAGCATTTTCTCATCTTTTTCTGTATAGGCAGGAAAACTGTAGCCATTGCTCATCCAGCCAATATCATGACCATACTTCTCTTTCATTTCTGAAAATATCTCTATGGAACGCAGGCTTACTTTGATCTTGCCGTAATCTGAATGGGTAGCGCGAATCCCGCCAATTGCTTTCTTGGCATTCTTCTGTCCCACAGAAGCCTGATCATCAATCACAGCTACTTTTAGATTACTTTCCGCCAGCGATTTTGCTGCCGGTAAGCCTACTGAGCCTGCCCCGATAATGATCACATCATATTTTTTATTCATCACTGCCCCCTTCTATTCCGGCATACACACCTAACGGCACTTCCACATAAGCAGGACGCTTAGTATTAGCAATTACCTTATCAGCCGCAACACCTTCTTCCCGCATCACCTGTTTCACCAGGCTGTCACAGGTCTTAGCCCCGCAGGGTCCCATTCCTGCCCGGGTGATTGCCTTGATTTGATTCATATCAGTGATGCCCTGACGGATCAAAGCTCGAATTTCGCCGGCAGTTACGCGTTCACACAAGCAGACCATAGCGTCATCCGGTGTTTTATCAGGCATGATAGGTTCTGCCAGGGGAGCAGTAACTGCTTCATCCTGGATTCTGATACCCGCTATCAGCCGGGCAATATCCTGAGGTGCTTTAATTTTTATTAATTGTGTTTTAGTAGCAAGCTGCTTGAGCACCTGAACCACTTCCATCATGCCCAGGTTCTTTCCTTTAATGTCCACTGCAGCTATTTTATCACCTTTTTCTATGGCATAGTTACCCACTTCATAAGGCAGGGTCACGATTGGCATTTCAGTATCTTTACGGTAATCCACCAGTGTGATTGCCAGCCCCGGGCAGATGGTGACGCATTTTCCGCAGCCCACACATTTTCCTTCAAAATAAGGAATGCCCATGATCGGGTCTTCCTGCAAATGAATAGAATTAGTGGGGCATATTGTGCTGCATGGGTTGCAGGGAATCTCCTGACGGCAGTGCACAATTGGCATCACGCCTTCACGATTATTAATGTATTCCGGCTTTAATACTTCACCCGGATGTGATTTTAAGATATTTGCCTTCTCATACCAGGCTGCCGGTATCTCAGGTGCATCAGCACCCAGAAAACGAGCAATTTTTACACCCGTGATCTTGCCGTTGAACATGGCGGAAGATGCCTCAGCTATCTCAGAAGCATCACCAGCAGAAAATACCGCTATTCCGGCTTTCTCCGCCGCCTGCGTGAATTCACTTACTGGCTCCAGTCCCACTGCTATCAGTACCGTATCACAGGTAAATGATTTTTCCGTTCCTTTGATTACTTCAAATTTATGGTTTATTTGGGCAATAGTGATAGATTCCACTTCCTCGACACCATTAGCTGAAATGATCGTGTGTGAGGTATAAATCGGCACTCCCAGCCGCTGCAATTTATCTGCATGAACCTGATAACCACCGCAGACAGGCATGGCTTCCACCAGCCCCACGACTTCAATTCCAGCCTGCAAAGCATGATAGCCGGCAATAAGTCCCACATTGCCACCGCCTATGATGAATAATCGCTCAGTAGGTCGAACCAGATCACGGTTAACTAAGGTCTGAAATGCTCCGGCACCATAAATGCCGCCTAAGGTATTACCCGGGAAACGCAGAAACTTTTCTCTGGCTCCCGCAGTATTCAATATCAGTCCGGGTTTCACTATTTTGTATTCACCGTCTTTGAGGATTCCCACTTTTTTATCATGGAATACGTAGATTGCCGTGCTGTTTGTCCAGGTTTCTATTTCCGGGCAATTACGCACTTCTTCTGCCAGCAGTTTACCAATATCATTACCCCGTGTACCGGCATAGGAATCTGCTACTGAGCCAAAGAACTTATGCGTCTGCAATACCAGCTTGCCGCCAAGTTCATTTTTATCATCTACCAGTATAGCTTTTATGCCGTATTTTGCCAGTTGCAGTCCAGCCGAAAGACCAGCAGGTCCACCGCCGATGATCAATACATCTACTGCAATTTCTTCAATGTCATGCAATACCGGCTCTTCTTCTGTTTCCGGCAGTTCCGGCAAGCCTTCCACGCTTTCCACGATCATGTTCTCTTTCACTGGCGTCATACAGGACTTCACGGGTTTGCCATTGGCGATAACGGTGCATTTGGCACATTGACCATTTGCGCAGAATATCCCAAGAGCAGAACCATCTTTGTGATGATGACCAAATACCTTGATCCCATTCGCAAAAAGAGCGGTTGCTATCATCTCACCTTCTGCTGCCTGAAACGGCTGAGTATTCCAGTAAAAGCTGATTTGCCGTCGCTCTACAACTGGTAGAATGGGATGCTGCCTGATCCGATTTCCACTCATAACTATCTCCGATCAATATTTTTCAGGTTAGATTTTTACCCAGTTTGACCTTGTCAAGCGAAAACCGCTTTACCAGTCCTTCCATAGCTGTAATTTTGTAGCTTAATCTTTCCAGATTAAGATTTTTTTTTATTCAAACTAGAAATTTTGAACTACATATCATATACGTAATATCAAGATGTAATGAAACAGGGATAGATAAATTAAGAGATAATTCTGTTCCATACTCTTGTAACCCACAGGGAAGCCACTCGGATACCACAAAAAGGTTAAAAAGAACTAAAATTTAGCATAAGATATTGTTTTGCAGCCATTTATGCTTTAAAAGCTTCAAAATAGATAAGGTTTTTAATTTTGGAACATTAGTAATGTTTATTTTCGAATAAGAAAACATGATTTAGATTGAGTAACAATGGTTCTAATGTACTCCAGATAATTTATTTATAATCTGATAACGAATTCCACTCCATCATCTCGGTTTAGGGCTTCGATTGTGCCGTGATATTTATTCTCAATGATCATTTTGCAGATATATAGTCCAATACCGGTGCCTTTTTCCCCTTTAGTAGAAAAATATGGCTCAAAAAGTTTGATTCTGACATGCTCAGGGATTTGGTTACCTTTATTGAAAATGGACATTTCAATATTGTCAGAGGTTTTGTTGAGACTGATCTTGATCATTGGAGACTCAATTTTATCTTCCAGCATGGCATCTCTGGCATTATTGATGATATTCATCACCACCTGAATGATCTCATTGGGATTACCGGAGATCAGGCAGTCCTCAGCCAGATCAGTGGTTCTGGAGATATTAGTTTGCTTAAGCATATAATCTAATAACCCCAGAGCTTTTTCCAGAACATGTTTAAGATCGAACTCACCCTGGGATTCTGATTTAAAGAAGTTACGGAAATCATTAATAGTCTCAGACATATAGAATATCTGATCCATGACCAGTTTCACTTGTTTCTCTATATAATCAGCATTCATTTCATCAAATTCCCAGGCATCTTCAAAGGATTGAACCAGTACGCTGATCACATTCAAGGGCTGTCGCCATTGATGCGCGATCATTGAGACCATTTCACCCATAAGTGCCATTCTGGATTGACTTGTGAGCAGATTGCCCTGTTCATTAATTCTGCGCACAGAATCTTCTACTTTGGCTTTAAGCTGATCATGAACTGCTTTCAGTTTTTCTATTTGTTCCTGCATGGCTTTATTTTTTTCATTTAATTCCCGGGTCTGCAGTTTATAGATCTCTGTCTTATATTTAGTTTCCATATCTGAGATGCGATCATCATGGATTTTTTTATAATTTTCTTCTGTCAATTCCAAAAGTATATTACGAATTTCACTAAGTTTCTGGTAGTTTTCCTGCTCTTCCCAATATTTTCCCAGACTTTGGTAAGACTTAATTCTTTCATTTAGAATGTTATGCTCATTAGCGATTTCTAATGCCCTTTGGTAATATTCAAAAGCTTTCTCTTTTTCTCCCATATTCAGGAAAGTATCTCCCACAACTTGATACGCATTACTGAGTCCTTTAAAATCTTTCAGCTTTTCTTTAAGTTTACATGATTTTTCCAGAAATTCATTCCCAAGTGTTATATTATCTAATATATAGTAAGTTGAACCAATATTCAAATAAGAGTCTGATAGATATGTTAGTTGGTTGTTTTCCTCAAAATAGCGGGAAACCCGAATGAATGAAGCAAGAGCTGCCTTATAATCTTTTTGGGCATATTGGATACAGCCCAGATTCATGTGGAATATTTCTTTACCCGGATAATTCATTTTTTCAGCTTCATCCATAGCAAGCTGGAAATATGTAAGTGCTTCCTTGAAATTTCTTACTTCCTGATAGCCGGTGCCCAGATTATTATAACAGGTCATTAGATTTAACGGTTTAGGGTCTTTTAGGCTATGTTCAAGCGCTTTCAGATAAAATTCCAGTGCCTGGGAAGGCTCAGAGGATGTATAAGCTATTCTGCCTTTGATCGTATAACAATGACATAATATACTATGGTTTTCCAGATCTGTTCCTTTATCATGAAGTTTATCTGCTAATTGTTCTGCCTCGGGAAAATCTGAATGATAATAATGAGCATAAGCCATACAGATCAGAGCTTCAACCTCACCTTCATCATCTTTTAGCTGCAAAGACATCTCATAGGCTTCTTTGGCAACCTCCAAACTTATCTGCCAGTCAGACTGTCTCTTAAAATTAGCATAACGCAATAATGCTCTGATCTTTTCTATACCTTTGCTGTTATTTATAAGACTTATAAACTTCTCTTCACTACCATCCATTTTCCTTTCCTCATCATTCTTAGATTATTAAATTTTTTCAATGATTTATTTTTTACTTTTGAGCAAATTAAGTCAAGAGAGATATTCATAATCAGGTATCTTCCTCTGATTTTTTTTTAAAAAGGGATGGTATATGCTGAACGCATAATATTTTGTTTAGCCTCTCATAAAGGTAGCTGAAGTCGTATGAGAAAATATCAGTAAGGTAATTCTTAAATTGTAAGCTGCTAAAAAACAATTACTACGTGTTCAAAGATTATTCAGATTAGAACTGTCCGTCCTTCCCGATAACTCGGGATTGCCAGGAGTACCGTTCAAAAGTCCTGACTTAGTTGGAAAAATGATAGTTTTTTTTCTTTTAATTTTGATGATAAATTGCACTCCATCATCCTGGTTAACAGCTTTGATTGTGCCGTGATATTTATTCTCTATGATCATTTTGCAGATATACAGTCCGATGCCGGTGCCTTTTTTCCCTTTAGTAGAAAAATATGGTTCAAACAGTTTGGCTCTGAAATGCTCCGGGATTTGGTTACCTTTATTGAAAATGGACATTGCAATATTTTCAGGGGTTTTGCTGAGACTGATCTTGATCACTGGAGCCTCAATTTTATCTTCCAGCATGGCATCTCTGGCATTATTGACGATATTCATCACCATCTGAATAATCTCATTAGGATTACCCGAAGCAAGGCAAGCTTCTGCCAGATCAGTTGTTATGGTAATTGCTGATTGCTTGAGCATATAATCCAATAGTCCCAGGGCTTTTTCCAAAACTTCTTTCAAGTCAACATCAGTTATTGAGTCTGACTTAAAGAAATTGCGGAAATCTGTAATCGTCTCAGACATGTAAAATATCTGGTCCATAACCAGTTTTATTTGTTTTTCCAGATATTCTGCTGTCATTTCCTCAAATTCCCAGGCGTCTTCAAAAGATTGCACCAGCACGCTGATCACATTTAAGGGCTGTCGCCATTGATGAGCGATTATTGAGACCATTTCACCCATAAGTGCCATTCTGGATTGACTTGTGAGCAGATCGCCCTGTTCATTAATTCTTTGCACAGAATCTTCTACTTCGTTTTTTAACTGGTCATGAACTGCTTTCAGTTTTTCTATTTGATTCTGCATGGCTTTATTTTTTTCATTCAATTCCCGGGTTTGTAGTTTACATATTTCAGTTTTATATTTTGCTTCCATTTCGGATAATCGATCATCATGAAACTTCTGGTTCATTTCTTTTGTGAGCTCGAGTATTTTTTCCTGATTACGCTCAATTCCTCATAATTCTGCTGTTTCTCCCAGAAAATCTCCAGGTTTTCATATATCTTTAGTATTTCACTTTGCAGATTGTGTGCTTCAGTGATTTTCAATGCTTTCTGATAATATTCATAAGCTTTTTCTAACTCCGCGATATCCATGAGATTATCACCTATTATAGATAAGGTTTTACTCATGCAATTGTAATCCTTCAGTTATTCTTTGATTTTATAGGACTTGCTAAAGAATTCACTGCCTTTCTGGTTATTATTTTGAAGTTGCCAGCATTAACCTATATTCAAATATGCATCTGCCAGGTATGACTGCATATTATGTTCCCCAAAATATTTGGCAGAAGATTCAAAGGAAGCTAAAGCAGCAGGATAATTCTTATCCTCATACTGAATACTGCTAATATTCATTTGGATAATATGTTTTCCGGCAAAATTCGTTTTATCTGCTTCATCCATGGCAAGCTGAATGTAAGTTAACGCTTCCTGAAAGTGCCTGGTATCCTGATAGCAGGTCATCAGATTTATTGGCTTTGGGTCTTTCAAACAATGTTCCAGGGCTTTTAAATAATTTTCATAGCTTTATCTAAATGACTTTCCGAATAGGCAATTCTGCCTCTTATACTATAAGAGGTGCCGATCAGGTTATGTGCCTGAATCGCGCTTCCAAGAGTATATATATCCGGTCTGATAAACGCCTTGACTCTTTAAAATCTGAATGATAATAATAGGCATACGCTTCACATACCAATGCCTCTATCTCGTAATCAGCTTCCTTCATACTCACTGCCAGTGCTTCTGCCTGCCGGGCAGATTCCAGACTTTTCTGCCAGTCCGACTGACGCATAAAATTGGAATAATGAAGTAAAGCCTTCAATTTCTCTATCCCTGTTCTCGTCTCAATCTGTTTCAGCAGCTCTGCTTCTGTTACCATAACCATTCTATCCTTCATCACTTATTTTCTTTCTTATCTTCCAAACTAATTTTCTACTTTCTAATCAAATAAGTCAAGACTATAAATTTATCACGCAGTCGTCCCCCCGAAAGATACTGTTCAACATCACGCTACCCCCTGTAACAACTTATGCTTTATAATATCAATAATACTGCACACTTTCAGATTTTCTTGACATATGTGTGGCAGATTAATGTCATCTATGAAGCATTTCTCAAAATGTATCGGAT
>JAIPGP010000080.1 GCA_021735645.1 Candidatus Cloacimonadota bacterium | reverse complement strand
ATTAGTAGTGAAGTAATAGCTTGGGTAAAATCAAGGAATGATAAAAAGTGTTATATAAATTGGCATTTCACAACAGCGGACTCCAGAATCAAGTTGAAGAGATTATATCCGTCAATTGTGCCTTGACAAGACACTAGAAGATGAGACTATTAAGTTAATAAACTGCACTATTGCCGACAATGAAACTGACGAACACGGAGTTGGCGGTATAGAAGTATGGCGTGACTACGAAGGTGGTATTGATCTACAAAACTGCATTATCTGGCATAATGCCGGACAACAATGTAATGAGATGATAGAAGCCAATGCTCAAACTATTTCTTCTTTAGTTACATACTGCGATATTGAGGACTGGGATACTAATGTAGGAATCAATAACATTTGTCTTGATCCATTATTTGTTCAGGAACCGGGTAATCCAGATAATGAATACTTCCTTAACTGGGATGAAACTGAAAAATCACCATGTATAGATACTGGAGACCCTGATACTAATAATGATCAATATGACTGGTGGAAGGATGAAGATGATCAGGATGCTGATGGAACCAGGCTGGATATGGGAGCTGTTCCGGCGAGACAGCATGAAATGGAAAGAAAACTCTATTATACAGGTCCTTACGGCTCCTCCAGTTCAAGGTGGTACTGGCATAGTTATCCGGTACTTGAGGTTATGACTTCCGGATATGATACTATTGAAGAAGTTTTTCAGCTTGATCAATTATTTACAACTCAAAACCTGGATATTATTAGCTGTCAGCCTTTGGATCAAACATATTACTATGAAGTTAGATATGAATATCCATTCTGGACTAACAGCGAAAATGAGATGCTTCGCTATCAAGGCTACAAAGTTCATGTCCTCTATGACGCTTCTCAGGATTTCATCAATCTTGATCTTTCGGGTGATAGAATTGCTGAAGATGCTACATTTGATGTAACTGGCGGAGATTATGATAACTGGATGGGCTATTATTTAACTGAATCAATGCATTTTACTGAAGCATTTGGTGAATATCTGGATTATTTCACTCTGATCAAATCAAAGAACTGGGCAGCAGCCCGGATCAATGGGGTATGGTATCTGGAACAGGGGTCGTGGACACCCAATCTTAATCCGGGAGAAATGGTGATAGCCAGAGCATACCGGGACATAGATGATTTTCACTGGAATTATGCAGGCGAAACTTCAGAAAATGTCGAGCGTGAAAAAACCACCTATTTTGAATATGAAGAAGAAGCTGATTATACAGGAGTTTTTGTAACTGTTCCAGCAGACAGCCAGTATCAGGAATTAGCCGTTTTTGCCGAAGGTGAATGCAAAGGTGCAGCAGTGGTAGAAGATACTCTGGTGCAGATAAATGCCTATCTTGATGATGTTCCAGCCGGAGTGCAATTAGAGATTGTTAGCTGGAGTGGGCGTGGAATTGGAGAAAAGAAATATTCCAGGTTGATCATTCAAGATAAAGTTAATCACATGAATGATTATGGTTACTGGCAGAATGATCCTACAGAGGAATTCTATTTCATCTCGCTTACTAATCATCAGCCTGATAATACTTTACCAGTATATAATGCTGCAGTTTATCCCAATCCTTTCAATCCTGAGTTGACAATATCACTCAATATATTCGAAACTTGTTCTGGTGAGATTTCTGTATATAATATCAGAGGACAGTTGATCAAAAGGATTTATGAAGGTGCAATGTTGAAAGGAAATCAGCAGTTTATCTGGCAGGGTGATAACAGTAATGGAAATCCGGTCAGCAGTGGAGTATATTTCTGCAAAATGAGAATTGGTGATAGTGAAGAAATGAAGAAAGTGATTTTAATGAAGTAAGAAAACGTGAATTGTGAATCGTGAGTCGTAAAACGAATGCCTGGCGTCCAAAAGGACGTCAGGCATATATAAGGATGGGGTTATGAAGAAGTTCTTGATTTTGGTTATTGTTTTGCTTTTAATTTCAGTATTGCAGGGAACTACTATTGAGGTTGATATAGAAGGTAATGGCGATTATACCTCAATTCAGGAAGGGATTGATGCCAGTGATGAAGGGGATACGGTATTGGTTTATCCCGGGAGATATTATGAGAATGTATGGATCCAGGAAAGAGATGATATAACTCTCATAAGTCTGGAAGCGCTAACCGGTGATTCTGCCTATATTGACAGCACAGTAATAGATGGGAACAGAACCGGAACCTGCATAACAGTAGTGTATAGTTCTGAGATCACTATTCAGGGATTTAGCATCACCAATGGCTTTGAGTTTCATTATTCTAATTTTCCACAGATAGAATGTGCAGGCGGTCTATATTTTAGGAACAGTGAGGATATAATATTAAATAATTGTGAAATATACGAAAATATTGGGCACTCCGGAGGTATGGTCATTGAATCTATTTTCCCAATAACTTTATCCGGATTACATATTCATAATAATTATGGTCTTACGGGGGGGGGGATTGGATTTTGTTTTGAAAGTGATATTACATTTAATTCAGAAAACCGCTGCAGCATTTATAATAATTTTGCCGGAACAGGAAACGACATCAGGGCTTTTAATTCAGGAGATATTTACGTAGTTGTAGATACATTTACAGTACTGGAGCCTGACACTTATTATTGCCAGTATAATAATTCAGATGGCTATCATTTCTATTATGACATAAACCATGCCTGGCAGGAAGAAATCAATGAAGATTTGTATGTTTCAACTGATGGTGATGATAGCAACTGCGGTTTATCACCTGCAGAACCTTTAAAAACAATTGCTGTTGCCATGCAGAGAATAGAATCGGACAGTTTGAATCCTAAAACAGTGCACTTGGCAGAAGGTATCTATTCCGTGAGTGAAAATGAACAGATATTTCCAATTAATATCAAGCCCTATGTGAATTTGAGAGGTGAAAGCATTGATACGGTTATTCATAATGATGGAGATTTTGGCGGAGTGCTGGTAATTGCCGAAGGCAGTGAATGTGAAATAGATAATTTGAAATTGTATAACGAGGCTGAGTATAAAAGAGGAGGTTTGATATATTCCGGATTTTATGTAGATGCTACTTTAAAGAATCTGATCATGGAAAATTATGAAGCCCGTGAGGATGATAAAAGTCCAGTGCAACCTCCCAATCATTGCTACTATCATTTTGAAAACGTAATATTCAGAAATAATTCTTCTTATAATCACTCAGCAGCGGTCTGGGCAAATACTAATATTGAACTGACAAATTGTGTATTTGATAACAATATCAATTATAATGATTATCATCCAATAGCGGATGTCTATTGTTTTGGAGATGAGTATTTTAGAATGACTAATTGCCTTTTCACTAATTCTCACTATATTGAGGGATTGGAAGATGATATGAATTACATAATATTAGCTGCTGATAACCAAGACGGCTGGACTATAGATATCACAGGATGCATATTTTATAATCATTCAGGAAATACAAGATTATATACTTTTAATAGTGTATATTCAACTCTTAATATGATCAATTGTACTTTTTACAATAGCGAATGCGACGATATTCCTATCTACAATACTTGCACAACCTCAAATTTCTACAATAATATTTTTTATTTAACAACCCATGATTATCAGCTCTATGTGAAAGATAATACCTGGATGGGGTATCCTCCCACAGATATCAATATGAGCCATAATCTGATCTATGGTGGAGAGAGTAGTATCTGGACAAGTCCAAACAATAACCTAAACTGGCTGGAAGGTAATATTGACGCAGACCCACTTTTATATGAGCAGGCCGGGGAAGTGGGAATACTGGATTTTGTTTCGGTATGCCGTGATGCAGGAACTCTTGACCTACCGGAAGGGATTATTCTCTCTGATAATGATGTTTATGGACATCCGCGGGTTTACGGAGACAGCCTTGACATTGGAGCTGTGGAATGGATACCCTTGGGGCATAGTGGTCAGCAGGTTTCAATTGATGAAGATGAACTGCCAGATTCAAATGATAATATGAGTATTTATCCAAATCCCGCATTTATCAGCGAAATGAGAAGTCCACAGCTTAATATTTACTGGACAGGATTAAACCGGTCTTCAGAGAGTATAGTTCTGGAAATCTTCAATATATTTGGTCAGAAGATATACAGAAGAAAAATCAATCAGGAACTGACAGGAGATAATACTATTTTATGGGATTTCAGAAATAAAGATGGAGAAATGGTTCCAACCGGATTTTATATTGTCAGGCTGAAAACTGGTAATGAATACATCATGCAAAAGAAACTGACAGTGATAAAATGAAAGTGAAAAGTGAGATGTTGTGTAACCTCATTTACGTTTACCGAGTCAGGAAGTATATTGAGAAATGTTAACCCAATTAATGGAGGAAAAATTAAAAAGGTCATAATCCTAACCTGGTTCTTAATAATCAAGTTCCGGATTACGATTCGCTACTCTAAATTATGTTATAATTGTTGCTTAATCCTTCCAGATTAAGGCTTTTTCCATTAAACTGGAAAGTTTAATCTACATTGCTCTTCAAATTACATTTTTCGCCTTATTCAGCGCTTTCTGCGGTTACATTCTGTCCCAAGTTTTGGATTACGATTCGTTACTCTAAATTATGTTATAATTGTTGCTTAATCCTTCCGGATTAAGGCTTTTTCCATTAAACTGGAAAGTTTAATCTACATTGATCGACACGTTATCACGGACGCTGAGTACAGCTAATGTACTCCAAAAAATCCGTGTGTTCAGTGTGTTCCGTGGTTAAACATCTTACATTACATTTAATTTTCAATTTACCATTTTCAATTTTCAATTACCCTCCCCCCTCCCTCTCCCAATAGCTAAATGTCTCAACTTCATCAGTCTGATTTCCCAAAGTATTTGACAGAAAAATGGCTCAATTAAAGCTTTACTGCTAAGAGAGTTTTTTTTTACGGAGGACATATAATGAAGAAGATTTTAATAGCAGTTATCCTTATCTGCGGAACATTCCTGGCTGCTGAGATAGTTATCGATGAAAGCTTCGATAGTGCTACTATGCCAGCCGGCTGGACTCAGCAAAATGTTGCCGGAAATATTTCCTGGATGCCATATGCCGGCGGGCATAATGGCAATCCCGCTGCCCCTCATACTGGTGCCCGAAATGCCTATATCTTTGGTGAATCATGTACTACTAAACTGATTACCCCAATGCTGAATATTGGCGGTTCCACTGGTGGTACTCTCAGTTTCTGGCATGCTCAAGTCTCTTGGTCAGGCTCTCAAGACATCCTCAGAGTTTATTACAAAACTGAACCTGATGATGACTGGTCACTAATCGAAACTTTTGATACAAACCTCACCAATTGGACGCATGAGACTATCAACCTGTCCAGTGAATCAAGTTCCTATTTCATCGCCTTTGAAGCAGAATGCGGCTGGGGTCATGGCGTTGTATTAGATGATGTTCTTATCCAGGGAGAACCAAGTCCTGTAGGCGTTGTGGAAGGTCATGTATACAACGCTAGTGGTATTCCATTAACCGGAGCAGAAGTCCTGATTGAAGATGTGGGAATGAGTGCCCTCACTCTTCCCGGCGGATTCTATCAGATAGTAGCAGTTCCCGAAGGTAATCATCCTTTCTTTGCCTCTTTAGACGGCTATGGCTTTGACATGACCTCTGCTACTATAATTGCCGGTCAAACCGTTACCGTAGATTTTAATCTGCAGGAATACACCGAAGTGATGGTCAGCGGAACCATTATTTCTGAGCTGGATGGTGACCCGGTACAGGGTGCCACTGTTACTCTGGAAGGCTTTGCTGATTATCAAGCTCAAACAGCTGCCAATGGTCAATTCCTCATACCAGGCGTTTACAGCAGCAATACTTATGAACTGTCTATCACTAAACCAAATTATAATCCCTATTATGACACAATCACCATTGAAGAAACAAACTATAATTGCGGAACAATAGCGGTTTTTGAACCGATAACGATTACCGGCTTAGTGAATACCACTGCTGAACCTGAAGTGGGACTTGCAGGTGCTCAGGTTACTTTAGAAGGCTATGCTACCCATAATGTGCAGACTGCTGCTAATGGGCAGTTCCTGATCACTGGCGTGTATGCTAATGAAGTATATAGTATAGATATCACCTATGACAATCATAATCCCTATTCGGCGAATGTGGTTGTGGAAGGTGATAATATTGATCTGGGAACTCTTACTCTGATCTCTCCCGTAAATATCACCGGGCACGTGGTTACCAATCTGGAGCCAGGCACTGGCGTGGAAGGTGCAGCTGTGCAGCTTACCGGCTATGCTCCTCATAATACTTCTACTGACGAAAATGGCGATTTTGTTATTGATGGTGTTTATGCTAATGAAGTATATAATATCAGCATCACCTTCACTAACCACCATATTCACACGGAAATGATCTCTGTCGTTCAGGCTGATATTGATCTGGGTACTATTACTCTGATAGCTCCTGTAGATATCACCGGCTGGGTGAATACCACCGCCTTTCCTGATTCAGGACTTGCCGGCGCACAGGTTACTCTGGATGGGTATGAAACCCATAATGTGCAAACTGCTGCTAATGGACAATTCCTGATCTCCAGCGTGTATGCTCAGGAAGATTATGACCTGGAAATTTCTTATAATAACCATAATCCCTACATTGCTGTTGTTGAAGTGGGTGAAGAAGATATTGATCTGGGTACGCTGACTCTGATTTCACCAGTTAATCTCACCGGGCATGTGGTCTCTAATCTTGACCCTGAAACCGGACTGATAAATGCCGATATTGACCTCACTGGCTATCACTATCATACTACTGACAGTGACTCCTTAGGGAACTTTATAATAGAAGCTATCTATGCCAATGAAGAATATGAGATCAGTATTGATTATCCTGATCATAATATCTATACTCAAGCTATTGATATTGAAGCAGAAAATATCGACCTTGGTACTATTACCCTGATCGGACCTGTCACGGTTTCCGGCTATGTGTATGGCTCTGATGATCTCGTAAATGGTCTTGCAGATGCGGATATTGACCTATCCGGTCATGGCAACCATTCCACAACTACTGATTCTACCGGATATTATGAGTTTAATGATATTTTTGCGAATACTATTTATACCTTAACTGTGGAAGCTGATAATTATATTACTTCTAATCTGCAAATTGAAGTTGGCAGTGTCAATCTAATAGTTGATGACATTACTGTCACTGAGTCTACTTACCCCCCTGGAAACGTGCACGTGGTACTCGAAGATGAAAACACTACTATGGTCTCCTGGAATTCTCCCGGTGGCAGCAGCACCTATGAATTCCGCTATGATGACGGTACGCCCCATGATGAGATCGGGATTAATTCCGCCCATTCTGTGATCGGTGCTGTGCATGAATATTATGCTATCATTGACCAGGTACAGTGGTATCTCACCAGTGCTCATTCGCATCCTACTGCCTATATTAAAATATATGGTCTCACCCCCGCCGGACGACCTGATGCTGAACAGATAATATATGAATCCGGCAGTATCACTAATGTAAATAACCAGTGGCGGGTTCATAACCTCCCTTCTCCGGTTTCTGCTCCCAATGGTTTCTTCGTGGGTATTTCTACACCTAACCACTGGACTGACCTGGCAATGGATGACGGTAATGGCGAACCATGGGTATTTCAGACCGGTACGCAATATTCCACTATTGACTACGACACAAACGTCTGGAGCGATATTAGCGGCTACCCGGATGCAGGTAATTTACTGCTGCGGGCTTACGGCTTGAATCTTGGACCGCCTTTGAATCGCGAACTGGAAGGATATAAGCTCTTCCGCCTGGAAAGCGAAAATTTACAAGACCCTGATGAATGGGAACTGGTAGCAGAAAACCTCCAGGATACTACTTATACAGACTCTACCTGGTGGTATCTGGATGAAGGGGAATGGTATTATGCCGTTCGCTGTCAGCATACTAATGGTGTGGAATCTGTAGCTTCATTCTCAAACTCTCTGGAAAAAGATGATCCCCCTGTATTCAATGCGAATTTCTATATCACAAATTCTTCCGGACAACCCCTGCAATATGCCATCACCAGACTCACGGGATTCTATCATACTTATAGCTCCAATAGTGATGCTCAAGGGCTGGCAGACTATTCTAATGTCAAACCCGGTGTCTATAACCTGCATATTACCCGAGAAAATTATGAAACTTTTGATCTGCAGGACATCCTGATCGTAGATGATATCGAAATGGATATTATGCTCGAAAACGTTGGAGAAAATGATAACCAGATAGTTAATAATACTGCCTTGCAAGGCATTTTCCCCAATCCTTTTAACCCGGAAACAGCTGTGCAATTCTCCCTGCAGCAAAATACTCACACTACTATTGAAGTCTATAACCTCAAAGGACAGAAAATTGCTTCTATCCTGGATAAAGAAATGTCTGCCGGTACGCATTCCATTACCTGGAACGCCACCCAGCAACCTTCGGGGATTTATTTCATCAAATTCACGGCTGGCAGCATCACGCAACTCAGTAAAGCTGTCCTCTTGAAATAAAAATTGATTGACATTTTGAGAGGTGATATGCTTTTAATACTCAATAATAAAAATTGCCCGGAGGTAACATGGCTGATATAAACGAAATCAGTGTAGAAAAGAAATTCTCACTGGTTGAGCTGCTGATGATTATTATGATTGTGGGGATTATTTTCACTATCATTGTCCCGCTTTCCATGAGTAATAAAAACCACAAGAATATGGCAGAAGCTATCTATAATCTGCAACTGATCGCCCAGAAAGATGTTGAATTCTATAATAACCCCGATAATGGATATTATGCCTTTGACGTCTCTATGCTGAATATTGATGAAAACCAGTTCAAAAAAACGGACGGGGATTTTATCTTTGATTATACTTTGACTGATTCAACTGTTGTGGCTACCACTAACGAGAAGTTCGGTATAGAAGGCGCTAAAATATCTTATTATCTGCCCCGCGGTCCCTGGGCTTTGGGAGATGACAAAGTTTCTACCAGCACTTTTGATAATGCCTGGTTACCCTAAAATATTATCCAGATTAGCAAAGACCTTCCTCGTGAAGGTCTTTTTTAATTTATGCTGATAACTCCAGAAATTTACCTGATCCCTGTCCTCGCTGCCGGGTATGCGGAATTGCATTATCACCTGCCCTGGCTCTATCCACTCTATTTCCGCCGACAGCCGGAAATTATTGCCGACCTGCCACATCGGCTCGACCGCAGCAGATTGAATTACCTGCCTCTCCTGATCATCATCAAAGATGCCCACCTCTTCCCCATTAAATTGCACAACCTCTCTGTCTCGGTCTCTGATAATGATCATAACCGCTATCTGGAAACTTTTGATCTGGATATCGTTCTCGATAAACCCTGGTTCTCAAGAATTATCCCCCTGGACATCTCCAGTTTTGCCGCCGATTCGGAAGTTTTCACTTCCGTTACTTTCAACCTGACCTGCCGTAATAAAAAAATCTCGGCCATTAATGATAACTTCGCAGGCATCTCACGCCAGCCCTTCCGCACCTTCCTCGCAGCTAATGCTTTGAACCTGCCGCCTGGCTGGATGGCTGGTGACCCTCATTATCACAGCTATTTCACCAGCGACCAGGTAGAGTTCGGAGCAGATATTGCCTCTACCCGGCTCATGGCAAATGCCCTGGGACTTTCCTGGTTCTGTGTTACTGACCATTCTTATGATCTGGATGATTCTTTGGATGACTACACCAGAAATGATCCCACCCTGCCCAAATGGGAACAAATGAAAAAAGAGTGTTCAGAATATAGCAGTCATGAAATTCGCATCATTGCCGCCGAAGAAATCTCTATTGGCAATAGCCGTGATCAGAATGTCCACGTCCTGGCTCTCAACCAGAAAGATTTTATCCCGGGTCATGGCGATAGTGCCGAAGTGTGGGGTAAAAATCTGCCCCAGCATAAATTAACCGAAATTCCACAGCTCAAAAATACCGATAGCCTCTTCATTGCTGCCCATCCTTTCGATAAAGTACCCCTTGCCCAGAAACTCACCCTCCGCCGCGGTAACTGGTCAATTGCTGATTTTCACCAGAGCGGCATCTATCTACTGCAGCTCATCAATAGCGATGAACCTGATAAGATTGCTAAAAAAATCGCCACCTGGACTGCTTACCTCCTACAGGGAGAAATATTCTTTATCTTAGCTGGAAATGATGCTCATGGTAATTTTAATATTATGCGGCAGATCAGTTTTCCCTTTCTGAAAATCTGCGAAACACGCAAACAGATTTTCGGCAGATGGATGACTATTATTGAGTCCCCTGAAAATGACCCTTTAAAAGCTCTGCAGGCTGGACGCATGATCGTCTCTAATGGTCCCTTTATCTCGTTTTATATCCATCAACTGGAAGATAAATGGCAATCCGGCGAAACCTGCCCTCTCAGGCACGGCACTGTGCAGTATGATGTGCTTTCTACTCCCGAATTTGGTGAAATAGACACTATCTTCTGCTACCGTGGAGATATTGATACCGGCAAAGAATTCCGCTTCCCCGTTGCTTGTCCCGTAAATATTGCCTTACCCCCAAATGGCTATATCCGCATGAGCGTAGTCACCACTAAAGGATTCACTGCCTTCACAAACCCCATCTTCACCCAGCACTAAGCCCCCCCACCTAAAACCTTGCGAATGGTCGATAGACCTTCGCAATGGTTGACCTGGGCAGCACAAGTTCAGGATTGACCTAACTGTCCGTCCAGAACTCCTATCCCAACGGTTCATCCCGATAAATCGGGACTGACCCATCTGGGAAAATACCCACCCAGACCAAAATCATGTGGCTGGAAGAAGAAAAGTTTTTTAGCCGCGAACAAACCAAACAAACGCGAACAAAAAAGGGGGAAAAGTGAATGGTGATTAGTGAATGGTGATTTGAATCCAGAACTGGAAGCTATGGATACGCAGTTTTGCACAGACACACCTTCTCTCTATCGATAATTTCTCTATGCTTAAATAAATCTCACATTACATTTTCCGTGTGGTCAGTGTGGTCAGTGGTCAAATGATTCTTATATTACATTATCAATGGAATCCGTGGCTGAATCTCTGCAACATATTTTAACTAAGCAGGAGTTTTTTAGCCGCGAACAAAAAAGGGGGAAAAGTGAATGGTGATTAGTGAATGGTGATTTGAATCCAGAGCTGGAAGCTATGGATACGCAGTTTTGCACAGTCACACCTTCTCTCTATCGATAATTTCTCTATGCTTAAATAAATCTCACATTACATTTTCCGTGTGGTCAGTGTGGTCAGTGGTCAAATAATTCTTATATTACATTATCAGTGGAATCCGCGGCTGAATCTCTGCAACATATTTTAACTAAGCAGGAGTTTTTTGGCCGCGAACAAAAAAGGGGGAAAAGTGAATGGTGATTAGTGAATGGTGATTTGGATCCAGAGCTGGAAGCTATGGATACGCAGTTTTGCACAGTCACACCTTCTCTCTATCGATAATTTCTCTATGCTTAAATAAATCTCACATTACATTTTCCGTGTGGTCAGTGTGGTCAGTGGTCAAATGATTCTTATATTACATTATCAATGGAATCCGTGGCTGAATCTCTGCAATATATTTTAGCTATGCAGAAGTTTTGGTGAATAGTCGCCAGACCTTCAGAATGATTGGCTGTTTATAGATAGAATAAACCATATAGAAAAGCCATATTTCATCCATCCCGCCTATAATAAATAATTTTATCTTTACAAAAAACCGACAGTTATGTCCGATGGTATCGTACATAATATAATTATTGTGAAGGATGGTATCGGATGATTAGTGATCTGCTGTATCAATACAATCCCTGGTGGGAAGGTGAGTTTCAAGCTAAACTTCATAAAAGGGCTAAGTACCAGACCCCTTTGTATCAGGCAAAAGAACGCAGTTCTATTGAGATGATCACAGGCTTGCGTCGGGTGGGTAAAACAGCCTTGATGAAACTGCTGATTGAAGAATTATTATCTGAGATCAACGCTGACAGAATATTATATATCAGTCTGGATGCTTATGGCTTAGAGAAATATTCCATTCACGATATCTTAGAAGAATTCAGGAAAATACATAAACATTCCCGGGATAAACACTTATATCTCTTTTTGGATGAAGTGGTATTTAAAGATACCTATCAGCAGGAACTGAAGAATTTTTATGATAATGAAAATCTGAAAATATATGCATCTTCTTCGCAGGCTGGTTTAATGAAAGATCAGAGAGGGTTGTTAACTGGCAGAGTGAGACTGCACGAAATACTGCCTTTGAATTTTGCTGAATATTTAGATTTCTTAAATATTATCATAAAACCTTCAGAATCTTATCTGCTGGAGAAATATTTTGAAGAATTCATGAAAACAGGCGGAATACCGGAGTATGTATTAACCGGAGATATTGGCTATCTCGACGAGTTATGTGATAATCTCTTATACAAAGACATCATTGCTGTCCATAATATTAAGGACTCCTTCCTGATACGCGACTATTTTAAGCTGTTAATGGAAAGAGCTGGAAAACAGGCATCAATTACTAAAATGGCTAATGTATTAGGGATAAGCAGAGATACCTCCAGCAGATATTTTGGCTATTTTCAAAATTCTTACATTATCCACGCGATTGAACGCTGCGGGAAAATAAATGAACGGATTCGCTCGGGAAAGAAAGTTTATGCCGGTGACATCGGAATCAGGAATATGGTAACCGGGTTTAGAGATAAAGGAGCATTATTTGAAAATCTGGTTTTCTTTGATATCAAGCACCTTGCTCCCTGCTACTATATTCAAAATGGTATTGAATTAGATTTTAAAACAGATAACCTCCTGATTGAAGTTAAATTTAATTCCGAAATGACCCCTAAACAGCAAGAATTATTTGATTCTTTCTCTGGTGAAAAATTCCTGATAAAGAATATTAAGAGCTTCCTGCAGCTCCGGCAGCAAATGAACTCGGAAAATTCATGTAGGTCAATCATCCCTGATTGACCATTACACTATTGCTGGAATTTCTGCAGCTAAGTTAGCCGTGCACCGCCGGGTATTTCCAGGTGGGGCGCAGATAACGACCGGTTTCACTCATCCCCTGAAAATAAACTTCCCAGCCAAAACCTTGCGGATGGTATCGACCTCCGCAATGGTTGACCTTAGCAGCACAATAATGTAGGTCAATCATCCCTGATTGACCATTACACTATTGCTGGAATTTCTGCAGCTAAGTTAGCCGTGCACCGCCGGGTATTTCCAGGTGGGGCGCAGATAACGACCGATCTCACTCATCCCCTGAAAATAAACTTCCCAGCCAAAACCTTGCGGATGGTATCGACCTTCGCAATGGTTGACCTGGGCAGCACAATGATGTAGGTCAATCATCCCTGATTGACATTTTTAGGAGCATAATCTGGAAAGATTAAGCAACATCTGGATTCAATGTAAGAGAGGGAGGTAAAAATTGAGTTTAGGAACGGCAGTGTAGCACTTAAGTCCGATTCGATGTGTACATGCTTAACTCAATAACATAGTGGCTTTCGCCTTCAGTACCATAGCTTTATGCTAAGGATGGTCTGGTTACGCAAGCAACTTATCGTAGTAAATTTTCATTTTTACAGATATAATACCGTAATCATTGACAAATTTAGAATAAGATGATTTAAAAGGAATGTGTTTTAGATTGAATATTTAAGGAGCACATAATGCCTATTATTTCAATGTTTTATGGTATAATTATTGCTATTTATTATGAAGATATTGGACATCATAATAAACCTCATATTCATGTTCGCTATCAAGGTAAGAAAGCTGCAATATCCATTGAAGATGGCACTATACTTGCAGGTTAATTTCCGGCAAAACAACTCCGTCTGGTTGTGGCATGGATAGATATTCACCAAGATGAGCTTTTGGCTGATTGGGAATTAGCTGTATCTGGTGAAGAACCTTTCCGCATTCCACCTTTACAATAATCCAGGAGATACATATGGATATATTTGATATTATCAGCGTAGAACCTCAATTAGATAACACTTTACTTTTGGTCTTTGAAAACCATGAGAAGCGTCTATTTGACATGACACCGTTTTTAGATAAAAAACCTTTTACTAAATTGAAAAACTCACCATTATTCATGAAAGCTACTATTGCTTATGGAACAGTGGTCTGGCCAGGAAACATTGATATTGCTCCTGAAACTTTATGGATGCTCTCCAAAAACGTCTTATAATAAAGGAAATAAAAGAAAATATCTGCAAAAATTACTAGTCCTGCGCATCAAACTTGACGATATCCAGCTAAGGAGACGGGGAGACAGATTTGTGCAGTACCTTAACAATAATATTCTGTCACTTTTAGGCAGAAAAGATTTTCAACCTGACCGCGCTGTCTTCTCTGACGAAAATAATGCCAGAATAAATCCGTTCTTTTCTTACATTGTCAGTGCTGTCCGTGACGTCCGTGGTTGATAATCTTTCAATTAGGTTCGGTTTATCTGAGTTACCTTACCAATAATATTCTGTCACTTTTGGGCAGAAAAGATTTTCAACCTGACCGCGCTGTCTTCTCTGACGAAAATAATGCCAGAATAAATCCGTTCTTTTCTTACATTGTCAGTGCTGTCCGTGACGTCCGTAGTTGATAATCTTTCAATTGGGTTCGGTTTATCCTAGTTAGGAATTATAATGTCGCCCTCAAGTCATTTCTCTGAGCACAGAGCTTTAACTCGATAACTTAGCTGAGTAATAAATCCTGATTTTTCCCCTCTACCTGTTTAGCTCAAGAATTTATATAGTCCAGCAGATCAAGCTGAAAATCCTTCAATTTCCGCAATCTCTCATTTTTAGAGCCAGACCGAATTAGTCCTCCGGCAGCATTATCGTGCCCACCGCCTATATTCAGCTCTTCCAGAAAAACACCCAGTTGCTTATCAGAAGGCGTCATAAAATTCTTCGCCAGTGAGATCTTCAGGTTATTTGTCTTTCTGCCAAAAGATATTTCATTGGCTACCAGCAAAATATACTGAGCTTCCGGCTGCACTACCAAAGCCAATGTCTTATTAAATTTAGGTGCAAAGGATAGATTGGAGCAGTCAATCACCACAATCTGCTTTTTTTCATCTTCCGGCAGAAAAAAATGCAGCTTTCTGATGAATTCCACGTCATGCTCCCGCGTGACCAGTTTCTGCTGAAACCGATCCTGAACTTTCTCACTTGCTGCTACCACATCCAGATGATTATCCCTGAGCTGATGCGTCAGCCAGTTCAAATGGTTGCTCATGGCAGGATATGACTCGCTGTTGATATTGATAGTATCATTCAGAATATTCGCCGGTGTGGGTGCAAGCCAGCTCTCTATCGAATCATAATCCATAGTATCCACGATATTTGCCGCCTGCACTAAATCAGCAAAATATTCCGGCAATTCCCGCTCTGCCGCAAAATAATCATAAGCCACCTGAGCAGCACTCGCTGCCACCCGGTTCGCACCCTCCAGGTTCGCCGGATTTAGTCCGCGGTCTATCACTTCCTGAATATTAGAGCCATGATGATCAAACCAGAGATTACAGCCACTGATATAAGGCAGATCACAGACTATGTCCTGCACTGATACTGCCTGTTTATAGATATTATCCGGCGTGGCGAACTGATATTTATCAAGTTGCAGACAATAACTCACCAAAGCAGCACTCGCTGCCCCATCAAAATCACAATGCGTAAATATTGTAGAAGCCAAAATATCTCCTTTTTAGTTAAAACCTGTTTATTACCTCCAATATTTCCCCTATATATTGGTCAAGAAATTTACCCTGATATCATCATCACCTCCACACCTGTAAACGCATTTAAACCCATTGTATATTGACACCCAGATATTAGACGACCTAAAATCGTTAAGGAAAATGGAAGGGGTTTAAGCTTGATAACCCTTAGTGCCAATAAGCACCAACAAAATGTTAAGCCCCCTTCCACATTTTGTGCAGTACCTTACCAATAATATTCTGTCACTTTTTGGCAGAAAAGATTTTCAACCACTGACTTCACTGCCGAAAATAATGCCAGAACAAATCCGTTCTTTTCTTAAATTGTCAGTGCTGTCCGTGACGTCCGTGGTTGATAATCTTTCATTTGGTTTCGGTTTATCCAGGTTAGACTTTTGCAAAGAGTGCTAATCCCGATCTATTCGGGATGAGTACAGTTGGATTTACCCATTACAGTTCACTGATTAAATATTTATTATCATTTTGCTTAACTTTCTCATTCTCCCCCTCATTCCCTGGTCTTGCATTACATTATATCAGACCCTCAAACCTTCACACTTTCTCATTTTCTATATATCTCCCTCCCCCATAATCATCTATCAGATATGACTATACGCTTATCAAATAAAATGTGACCATAATGTGACCGCCTATTTATCTAATTCATATGACTTTATCCTGTGTCGGTTACGTTTTTCGTCTTTTTTTTCAAATACATACCCGTTATTTTAATTTTGTTGTGATTATTTTTTTTCTTCAATTGTAGGTCTAGCATCTTGATTCTCATCAATATCGCAAAGCAAATTTTATGGATATTACTTAAATCTGAACTTTCTGGCTATTATAGATTGAAAAAAGTAAGGAAATGTTAGGAAAATGTAAGGTCATAACTATAATCTATTATGTCAGTTACAGCAAATTATTACATTTTTGACCCTTTTTTGCATATATATACCCCTATTTTTAACTTTATAAAAATATAGCCTTCTATAATTATAAAGATTCTCCTTCAATTAACCATATTTAACTATATTTAACAATATTTTACATTTTCTTCATCAATCACTGTTACCAGTCATTAAAAAGTGTACCACTATAAACTGGAGGCATATTATGAGGAAAAAAATCTATCTGGATAAGATCATCGAAGTAGATAAAACACGAAAAAAGGAAAGTTGCTAACACCTTTGAGCAGGCTGGTTTGTTAATTATTGCCGAAATACCTTCAGGTATTTCAATGTTTTTTTTACAATGTTAGGATGCCAAAGAGGTTAGTGTGATTCAAGCAATAGAATCACTCAGCTTAGGTTTATATCAGGTTCCATTTTTTGGCATATTTGAGCGCGTTGGCTGCATCTGGGATATTGTAGCACTCACTGGGGCTTAAGGATTCCATAATCAAATCTGTATAACCATCATTTAATGATTCATCTAAGATAGCTCCCAGTAAAGCACGAGAATAAGGTGGATAACACATCGAAAGGCTGATCAATTCTTTTTTTCTTTCCAGATTTATCTCTTCCAATAATTCCACAAGGCATTCACAAGAATCACTAATTGTAGTATCCGGAATATCAGTTATATAGCGAATAATGTCCAAAACCTGCAAAAGAGCAATATTATCGTTGGTAATTTTATTCTCTTGCTTAATAAAAGAGATAGTGTAATCATCTCTTTCAAAAGCAGGTTTTACATGGTTTGTCCCAATTTGGATAATACTGCTTTCCTCAGTCGTGAGATATAGCTTTCTATATATTGAGTGCCCTGTAAGATATCCAACCACAATACCATCTACTATCATAAGGTCTTTTACTAATTGATAAAAAGAAGGTTTTATATGACCAAAAATAGTCCTGTCTGGCCTATAGTACCTGTAACCATCAAGAACTTTTAATTCTCCAGCTATCACCATGCTGCCGATTATTTTTTGGATATCTTTCTTACAGCAGTTTGCGGTCACATAGTCTTTATAGGAGAATACATATCCATATCTTAGATTTTCAATTTCCCTTCTTACATCTTCTAAATTTTTCATAACTTAATTCGATGTTTGTGCTGATATTTGTCCAGTTTTTTATATAATAAACCAGGCATCCCCCCGGAATTAAAACAATTTCTGCAGCTAAGTCATACGTGCACCGCTGGGTATTTTCAGGGGCGCAGATGACGACCATTATCAGCAGATTTCAGCATGATATATTTCTCAGATTGAAATTTGAAATAGATTAGTTGATTGGTCGTAGTTCTCGCCCCACTTTCGGAGTACCGCCAGCGGTGCAAGTCCTACTTAACTGGTCAATTATCATTAAAATTCCTGCTATG
>JAIPGP010000002.1 GCA_021735645.1 Candidatus Cloacimonadota bacterium | reverse complement strand
ACGGCTTACTTACCGATTCAAAGAGCTTTGATTATTCCATTACTGGAGATAACCATCTTTTTCACTTCCGGCTGAACAGAAAATTAACCGGACTGGACTTTCACCAGTTAGAGGCACACCACTTCGTGACGCACCGGAAGGCACAGACTACACTGAAGAATGTAATATGAAGCTCTAAAGCAAGCCATGACTTCTGAACGGTACCCGTGACCGGATTTATGAGCAGCTTGGATTAAAGGGTTAAATGCAACATTGACTGACTAAGAATCGGGAGGAAGTGGTCGAATTCATGTCTGGAGTACCGTTCATAACTTCTGACTTAGCTTGGGTAATGTAAGACTTTCAACCACGAAAACCACGAAATGACACGAAAGAATGTAATGTGAGGACTAAGACAAAGCAGGTCTTCTGAACCGTAGCCGTGGTGTAGGATGGTTCTGGAAATATCTGGTGGTGCACAATTGACTAGTTGAGCGGGGGAATTATTTGACTAATATTTTTTAATAACTAAATTTTACGCCGTTAATTTTAATGTAATTTTATAGTTATTGGAGTAATGGTGAATAATGTGGAGAACTTTGACAGGCTGATTAGAATTTATCTGCTGTTTTTTGTGCTAACTACCGGCAGCTATGAGATAATTGCTCAGGAGACATTGCCGGAGCCTGATATCATAGAAGTTAGAAGTAAATACCAGGCTACACTGAACAATATAGAGACGAAGAGGCAGGAATTTTACTCAGCTTATAAGATTGCTACCTCAGCTCAAAGCCAGGCAGAAATAATCGAGAGTATCCAGGATTATTTGTCAGAAAGTCTTGAGCAAAATATCTTTCCCGCCTGGTATGGAACGGTTTGGGATTATAATGGAATGTCGGCAGTTCCGGGAGAGGGGAAAATTGCCTGTGGATATTTCATAACCAGAATCTTATCACAGCTGGGATTTAAGATAAAATATATCCAGTTAGCTCAGCAGACTTCAAGAAACATGATCCGCAACCTGGTACCTAAGGTAGATATAATTTATTCCTTTAATAATGAAGCTGTGAACTCTGTAAAGGAGAAGATAAAACAGCTTGGTAAAGGAATATATATTGCGGGATTAGATTGTCATGTGGGATTTATTATCTATGATGGAGATGAATTTTACCGTTTTGTTCATGCCAGTTATTATTCACCGCCTCTTTGCGTTGTGTCGGAAACGCTTGATACTGACAATCCTTTTGCTCATTCTCAATATAGGGTAATAGGTAAATTGTTTAGCCGGGAATTAATAGAACAATGGCTGAAAGGCGAAGATATTCCGGTTAAATATTGACTTTAGGAGAGGAGGAGATATCGCACTGGAGGCAGTTATTGATCATTCTGAGGTAGTTTTCGAAAACCTGCTGGGGAGTGCATTTATATTCAGATTCGAGGTCATCATATCTTCTTGAAATGGAATGGATGATGCCCATATTCTGGCCCCAGATGATAAGCTGCAGCTGTTTGGGAGTAAATTTTGAGATAATAGAGCCATCTTCCACGCCAAGCACAATCGATTGGAGCAGGAGCTCGAGATTTTGCTGGTGAATAGTTTCTGCTTCGGCACCGAAAGTGCCCTGTGCTTCTTCCTCGCTGATTTCAGTTTTAGTTTTATCGTCATAAGTGATATCGAAGAAGATAATATTATCAAATGATTTTCTGTGGCTCATAAAGAAAGTGAAGAAAGTATTACTGATGGAAACGATTTTACTAAGGCCGGAGATATTTTTTTGGCAGATAGCCATAAGTTCCTGATTAAGGCGGTTAAGAGCTTTCAGAGTAACAGCATTAAAAATATCATTTTTATCAACGAAATACTGGTAGAGATTTCTTTTACTATATCCGGCTTTTTTGGCAATGATATCGAGGGTAGTAGCCTCGTAGCCATTTTCATTGAACAGCTCTTCAGCGAGATCAATAATCCGATTTTGCTTTGAGCGTTTCTCCCACTCTTTTCTTTTCTTAATTTCCAAAACAACTCCTAACATTAGCAATCACTACATTAAAAAAAATCAATTGATAAATCTGTCAAGTTTGAAATAGTTGGAGAGAATTACCGCAAGAAGAATAAAATGAAAATGCGACAGCAAAATAGAAAAACAGGAAGTTTATCTAAAAAATCTCATACCTGGCAAAAATACGCTAAATTGTAAGATACAGAATCGGAGTGGAGCCGTGTAATTTGGCTTTACAAGCTGGTTATTGCTGATTTAGTGTGGGGTACACTAAAGTGATTAGATATTCACCTTAGGGAGCTGAATTAAACATAGGTGCAGAACATTTCATGGGGGTGAAATTTTCTACTTGACAGTATTATATCAAAACAGATTGTCTGAGCCCTAGGAAAAATAAAAAAGGAGCAGATTATGGGAAAAGTAGCAATTACCATTAATGGGTCTGAGGTAAAAAATATTTACCCGGCAGTAACGATTGGAGTATCAGCCGCTGCCAGTGGCGATGCAGTAATTTTATTTATCTTACCGGCAGGTTTACCAGCTTTCAAGAAGGGCGCATTTGCAGAATTAACCAAGAAAGCAAAGCATTTACCGAATTTATTAGAGATGATGGAAGGCTTGAAGATGCTTGATGCACGGCTTTTGGTTTGTGAATTAGGATTAGGCGTCCATGATCTGAAAGTGGAGGATTTAGTGGAAGGAGTGGAGATCGTAGGAGCGACCACCTTTGTGGCGGAAGCGATAGGCTCAGATTTAACATTTTCATTTTAATAAACGAGCTTCACAGGGCATAAATTGAATTCATTCAGCAGCTTACATAAGATATGTTCAGGGGATTTTATTGTAAAAAAGCCAGTTTTAAAGCAAATATAATAAGCGCATGAGAAGTATAAAAAAACCCAAGGAGGATTATTATGCAAGTAGATGAGAAATTAGATTGTAAAGGACTTTCCTGCCCGATGCCGATCATAAAATTGAGCAAAACAATCAAGAAGATGAAGAGTGGCGAAGTGCTTGAGATGCAGGGGACAGATCCTGGTTCCAAGACAGATGTACCAGCCTGGTGCAATAAAACAGGCAATGAATTTCTGGAACAGAAAGAAGCAGATGGAGCCTTCATTTTTTACATTAAGAAAGGGTAAAGGAGCACTCCATGTTTAAGAAGGGAGTATTAAAAGAACTATTTGATAGTCTTTTCAGTAAAACCTGGCCCATGTGGGTGGGTGGAATTTTACTGGCAATTCTAAGTACCCTGCTATTCGTGATCAAATATCCCTGGGGAGCCAGTGGGGGATATGTAAACATAGGTCAGAATTTATTTCAATCACTGGGTATAACAAATCTTGGAACTGGAACACCTATCAATATGCATACAGTGGCATTACTTAATATCTTCATCATAATCGGAGCATTAATATCTGCCTTATTCTCACGGGAATTTGGGATAAGGGTAGCTCCAGCGGGCGAACTTGTTAAAGGTTTGGTTGGTGGAGCTTTGATGGGAATAGGAGCTACTGTAGGTATTGGCTGTACTACGGGCGGATTTTTCTCTGGAGTTGCAGCATTATCAGGTGGAGCTTTATTTTTATCACTAGGCTTTTTGATCGGGACAATTCTTGCTTTGCGATATCTGCTTTGGGAAATGGAAGCATTACCTAATATCAGTATGGGCAAGTCATGCACAATACTCTCTGGTAACAAACCCAAAACAGGCTGGCAAAGGTGGCTGGGCTGGATATTGATAGCAGTAGTACTTTATATAGTGAACAGTTACACATCTAAGGGTGGCAGCACTATGAAAGTATTGGGCTGGCATATTTTGATAGCGCTAATTCTGGGTATAATCCTGCAAAGATCACGCTATTGCATTGTAAGAGCATTCCGTGAGCCTTTTATGACGGGAGAAGCAACAGCACCAGTAGCGATCATCATTAGTGTGCTGGTAGCTTTAATGGGCTTTACCGTCATTAAGTATTTTGGTGTAGGTAATGCCGGAGAGATATCAGTAAGAGCAATTGAACTGAAATCAGTATATGCGAATTTCTGGTTAAGGGCTTTAATTGGCGGAATCATTTTTGGCATAGGCATGACCTTAGCCGGTGGCTGAGCAGTGGGAACACTCTGGCGTGCCGGAGAAGGACATGTAAAATTATGGTTTTCTGCTTTAGGCTTCACGATTATGGCTCCAGTATCTAAAGGATTCATAGTACCATTTGTGACAAAACTTATTCCGGAATCACTGGCAAAGGAATTATACTTACCAGATGTTCTTGGTTACACAGGGGCAGTGGTATTAGTATTGTTTATTTTATTATTATGGTATATATTTGCTAAATGGAATGAGAAAACCGGCAAGTTTTCTGCATTATAAAGGGAGGAGAAAATGAAAACATTATATTTAACTGGTTTGATGGCATTCCTTCTTTTATTGAGTGGCTGCGGTAATGGTTTTTCCGAAGGCGGATACTTTGCAGATGGCAAAGCACTGGCAGCTGAAGTGAAATCAGGAATCACAGAAATAACTCGTGATGAATTTCTTAGCAGGCTTGAAAATGGGAAATTAAGGGTATTGATAGATGTACGCGAGCCCTCTGAATTTGAAGAGGGATATATCAATCAGGCCAATGAGGATTTTGAATTTCCCTATCCAGAAACTTTCACAGTAAATATACCGCGTGGCATACTTGAATTTAAGATAGGTGAGAAGAGCTATTGGGATGAGGAATTATGGCTTGAGATGCCTCCAATAGATGAAGAGATCGTGGTTTATAGCAAAACCGGGAAGCGGAGTGCGTTAGCTGCCCAGGCATTATTGGAACTGGGTTATAATAAAGTAACCAGCTTAAAGGGTGGTTACAGAAAGTGGTTAGACCCTAATGCCCCTGAAGAAGAAGCAGTAAAAAGCTCAGGTGGATGCGGATAAAAAAGGAGACAAAATGAAGAAAGGAATTTTAATTTTATTGATTGCCCTCATTTCTGTAATGATGATGGTTAGTTGCTCAAAGGATGATAATAATGAAAACGATTTTGAAGTACTGCTTAACTACATGAACAGTCATAATATGACAATTGACGAACTGCTCACCGGCTGGATAGTGGCTCCAGATTCAACACTTTATGAAAATATTGGTGACTATTATGTGATGGATCTGCGTAGTGGTGATTATTTGCCTGCAAATGGAACACCTGATTATGAAGACGGTCACATTGAAGGTGCCGTACTTACTTCCTCCGCAACAATTATTGCTGATGCTGCAAACGCAGATGGTAAACCAATCATCGTAGTTTGCTGGTCGGGACAGTCAGCAGGATTTAACACAATGGCACTGCGTTTAAGCGGATATGATGCCAAGGTATTAAAATATGGAATGAGTGGCTGGCATAGTGATTTTGATATGTGGTCTGCCAATATCGGCACAATTGAAACAGACAACTGGGTAGCAGCACCGGGAGCTATTGCAGAAGATATGACTTATGAAATGCCAGATCTGGTAACAAATGGTGATACAGGGGAAGAGATATTAGCAGAAAGAGTTGCTGCAATGCTTGCTGGTGGATTTAAAGGAGTTAAGGCAATAAATAACGGAGCCGGTGTTCTGGAAGCGCCTGAGAATTTCTTCATTAACAATTACTGGGCTGCTGCTGACGTGGAAACATACGGAAATATTGTTGGTTCACATCGCATCAAACCTCTTGACCTGACAAAACTTGATCCTGATAAGCAAATAGTAACCTATTGCTGGACAAGCATGACCTCATCAGTGGTCTCTGCATATCTTATCGTGCTAGGTTATGATGCTGCAAGTTTGAGATATGGCGTTAACGGTATGATCTACGACAATCTGGCAGAGAGCAAACAATGGCATGGTTCTGCTGATCTGCCCTACGTAACAGAATAAGTAAATTTTACCAGGGTCAGGGAAACCTGGCCCTTGATATTGTTAAGAAGGAGAATTTATGAAATTCAGAATATTATTATTAATATTTCTCTTTGCGATAACGAGCTTAATATATGCACAAGGTTGTATGGAAGCTTCTTCGGATGAAGGAGTGAATGTAGTAGGTTATATTCAGGCTCAGTATGAATATATGTCCCAGGATCCTGCTGATGATATCAGCAAGTTTACCTTTAATCGATTCAGATTTGGTTTAATGGGTAATATTCCTTACGATTTCAGTTATTATTCGCTATTTGAATTCAGCCCGAATAAAGACGGTGCTCCCTATCTGCTGGATGGTTTTATAACCTATTCCCGATTAGATCCCTATTTAAAGATTTCTCTGGGACAGTTCAAGTCACCTTTCAGCCTGGAGTTAAATACTCCCTGCCAGGGTCTTCATACAATTAAGCGCTCGGAAGTGGTTAATACATTGACAAGTCCGGATAGAGATCGTGGTGTATTATTTAATGGTCACTATAAGGAGATGCTGAAATATGCCTTTTCTTTTACTAATGGAACAGGAAGAGACAGCCTTGAAAATAATCAGAACAAGGTTTTTGCCGGTAGAGCAGTAGTTACTCCAATAGAATTTTTAAGTCTCGGTGCTGGTTATAAAACAGGAACTTCACCTCCATTGGAAGCCACGGCTGAAAAAGAAGATGAAATGACACGCATGTCAATAGATGCAGAGATCAAATATGGAGATCTTTTGGTTCAGGGAGAATATATTACAGGTGAAGATACTGGTTCTCATCTTGAACCTGTTGGCGATGACTGAGGTGGAGCTACCGAGGTGGTCCTCGGTTCAATAAATCGTGCCGGATATTGGGTACAAGCAATGTATATGACTCCCTGGAATCTTCAGCCGATAGTGAAATATGAGATGTTTGATCCTAACACTGATGAGGGAAACAGCAGTTCAAGAAACACAATTAAAAAGATCACAACTTTTGGGATAAATTACTTCTTCAATGACTGGACACGCCTGCAGTTAAATTATCTCTATAAGGCAGAAGAAAAATTTGAAGAAGCCAATGATGAGTTCATAGTGCAGTTACAGGTTAAATTTTAAGTTTGAAGGGGGATAAAATGAGAAAATTACTATTAACCACCCTATTTATCCTGATTGGAATTCAGTTTCTATTTGGGGGTTTGATAGAGGCAAAAGATCTGGCAAAAGCGGTAAAGAAAGAAGATATAATCATTGTATCAGCAAGGAATTCCTCTGACTACAGCTCGAAGCATATCAAGGATGCTGTGAATATTTATCACGCTGATCTTTATAAACCTGATGGTGTGCCTTCCATGCTGAAATCACCAGAGGAAATAGCAGTAATACTGGGTTCCAGGGGTATAACTACTGACAGTAAAGTAGTAGTTTATGATGATGGATCAAATAAGGCAGCGGGAAGAATTTACTGGATTCTTCAATATATGGGTGTAAAGGATGTAGATATACTTAATGGTCATATCAAAAGCTGGATGAAATCACGGCTTCCAGTGACATCGAAGGCGACAGAAATCACCCCCGTGACATTTGTACCGAAGATAAACGAAGACATCTATGCTTCCATGTCTTATGTTCAGAAGAACAAAGACGGGGCTGATCTGGTTCTGGTAGATGTTCGCAGTCTTGATGAGTATAACGGAATAGATGAAGACGCTAATATCACTCGTAAGGGACATATTCCTGGAGCAATTCATTTTGAATACAAGAATGTTCTGAATGAAGATGAGACATTGAAATCAAAAGATGAAATTTTAGCTGCTCTGAGTGCAGCAGGCATAAGTGGAGATAAAGAAATTATCTTATATTGTGCCAGCAGCGTACGGGCGGGTATAGTTTATATGGCTTTGAAATCCATTTTAGAATTTCCCCGGGTTAGAGTATATGATGGTGCTTATTATGAATGGCAATCAATCAGCTCAAACCCAATAAAATAGAGTCAAACCCGGGGAGCAGACTTCTGTTTCCCGGAAATTTTGTTTCAGGTCTTTATAAAAGCATAAAAGCGTGTTTTATCAATCAGGGAACTGATTTTTATATTTGCAGGTGTGCGGGCAAGGGTGAGAAAATAAATCGAACAAATCAATTTGTTTCAGGTAATGATCTTTCAGTTAGATAGTCATAATAAAGTGATTTAGATACTTTTTACCGGCACGCATAATAATAAAATAAAGAGTCCTGTAATAATATTTTCAATCAGGTGAGATTTTATTCTTGACATTTGATAAAGCGAAATTCAATTTACGAATTGAAAGGATTTAATATTTGTGATGTTATGCATGGTAATGAGGCATGAATAAAAGAAGTTCTGAATTAAACTGGCAAAACTAAAAAACAGAAGCGAGATGTAATGAATAAAAGCAGGAAGTTACTATAAAGAAGTCACAAAACAGATCAGGCAGAACTGCCGGTGACGCAATAAGCAGCGGGTAGTGAGAAGCCGAAAAACAGAGAAAAAAATACTGGAGGAATTATGGCAATGAAGACATTGGATTGTGTTGGGTTGAAATGCCCGCAACCAATTTTAAAGGTTGTAGCCTTTATCCCGAATATGGAAGAAGGTGATATACTGGAAGTACTGGCAGATTGTCCGTCCTTTCCCACAGACATCCAGGCCTGGTGTAACCGGACTGGCAAAACTTTGATGTTTTGCATGGATGATGGGACAGGGACTCATTCAGCACAGATTCAGTTTTAATTATTTAGAAAGCGTATTCGTTTTGAGTACGCTTTCATTTTGTCTGCAGAAGGCAAAAATCTCTGAGCAGTGGAAATCGGAGAAAGAATTATAAATTAGTTCAGAGTGCAGCTTAAAAAATAAAAAAAATATAGAGGATACATGGATAGTAAGGAATTTAAACCCCGGATAGTAGGTTTTTTGTGTAACTGGTGCACTTATGCAGCAGCGGATATGGCAGGCGCATCACGCAAGGACATATCACCCTCTTTAAATGTTATACGGGTAATGTGTTCCAGCCGGATTGACCATAATTTACTTTTAACTACTTACTTTAACGGGGCAGACGGTATACTGGTAGCTGGCTGACATCCTGGCGATTGTCATTACCAGGTTGGTAATTATTATGCCCGGCGTCGCTACGCTTTATTAAAAAAAGTGATGGAGACTCTTCAGATAGAACCAGAGCGTTTGCAGTTATCCTGGATATCCGCATCAGAAGGGAAGCGTTATATCCAGATTGTGAATGAGTTTTCGGATAAGATCAAACAGCTTGGGCCCAATCCTTTAAATAATGAATTACGTTTTTAAGAAAAAAATATAAACCATAAGGATAACTGATGAACCCTACAGAGACAGTACTGGTTATTGGATCAGGAATTGCCGGTATGGAAGCCAGCTTGATGCTATCCAAGGCAGGGAAAAAAGTATTTCTGGTTGAGCGATTACCTTTAATAGGTGGAAATGTGATCAAAACTGGCGAAAGCTTTCCCAATATGGAGTGTTCAACCTGCCTGGTAGCTCCTATTCAGCAGGAGATATTGCAGGATAGTAATATAGAAGTTCTCACGGTGAGCGATATCATTTCTATAAGTGGAAAGGCGGGAGATTTCGCGATCAGCGTGCGTAAACGGGCGAGATATGTGAATATCGGTGCCTGTCTGGGATGTGGTATGTGCTATCCTGTGTGTCCTGTAACTCAGCCCAATAACTGGGAGCAAAATCTGGTAGAAAAAAAGGCAATTTTTGTGGAATGTGCCGGTTCGCTGCCTAATGTGCCAGTGATAGACCCGGCATTATGCCTGCGGTTAAATGGTGGTGAAGAGTGCAATCTGTGTATGGAAGCCTGCATGTTTGGGGCAATAGATTTTAGTGAAAAGGAAGAAATCTTAGAGATCAATGCCGGGGCAGTTATTGTAGCAGCTGGTTTTGAGACTATTGATGCTAAAGAGATAGAAAACCTGGGTTATGGCAAATATCCGGGAGTATTCACAGCTTATGAACTGGAGCGATTGCTGGCTTCAAATGGACCTACAGAGGGTAAGCTGCGAATGCGCGACGGGGAAACCAAACCCGGCAGAGTAGCAATTATCCATTGTGCCGGCAGAGACAAAGTGGGGTATTGTTCTAATGTGTGCTGCTCATATTCTGCCCGGCATGCCCACTTCATGAAAGAAAAACTTCCCGAAGTTGAAATATTTGATATTTATTCAGATTTATGTCTGCCGGATAAGCATTATCAAAAACTGAATACCGAAATCAGAAATGGGACATCCAGCTATATTTATCAATCAGATATAGCTAAAATGAAAATAGAAGAATTAGAAGATAAGCTGTTAATACAATATCTGAATGAGCAGGAAGCGGAAGTCAGTTTAGAAGTTGATATGCTGATACTTACAGTAGCGATCAAGCCTGCTGCCGGTCTGGAAGAACTGGCTGACCTGCTGGAGATTGAAATTGATAAATATGGCTTTATAAAAACCGCAGCGGGAGAGATCGGTTCGGTGTGCACCAGCAGGTCAGGGATATTTGTAGCAGGCTGTGCTGAGGGACCCAAAGATATACCTTGCAGTGTCTTGCAAAGCGAAGCAGCAGTTGCCCAGGTTATGCGATTATTAGAAAGTTAAGGTGGATAGATGTCAGATAAAATAGGAATTTATGTATGTGAATGTGGACCAAATATATCCAGTAAAGTAGATATTGAGCGGATATTAGAGGAAATAGCAGCCTTGGAGGATTTTAGAGATAAAGAGCTGATTGTGAAACAGCATAAGCTGCTATGTTCCGTGGCAGGTAAGGCATTTCTGGAAGAAGAAATAAAGGCAAATGAGCTTACACATCTGATTTGCGCCGCCTGCTCACCGCGTGATCACGACAGCACCTTTAAAGAAGTATGTAAAAAAGCAGGATTGAATCCCTATATGTATAAGATAGTGAATATCCGCGAGCAATGTGCCTGGGTAATATCAGATAAAGAAAAAGCAACGGATAAAGCAATCCAGTATATTCATGCGGGTATGGATAGAGTGGTGTATCAGCAGCCACTTATTGAGAAGCAATTGGACAGTAATCCGGATGTGCTGGTGATTGGTGGCGGTATAGCGGGATTGCAATCTGCTCTAACTTTGGCAGGTAAGAACCGGCGGGTATTTCTGGTGGAAAAGTCTGCTGAATTAGGGGGCACATCTATCCATTTCCAGAAGCTGTTACCCCGGCAGGGAAGCGATACTGCTACGAGAAATCGTAAAATTAAAGAAGTTAATAAAAATCCATATATAAAAGTATTCACTTCTACTGAATTGTCTAAGATTGTCGGTTTTCTGGGTAATTTTGAGATAGTATTGAAAAATTCAGAAAATGACAGTGAAACAGAGTTACTGGCAGGTGCTGTAGTATTGGCTAATGGTTTTCAGCAAGCCAATCCGCAGGATTTTGAGGGATATAACTATACTGATAATGATGAAGTATATTCAGCTTTAGAAATAGAAAAGATGTATTCAGAAACAAACCAGATCACGATGAAATCAGGGGAATTACCAAAAACAGTAGCACTGGTTCACTGCGTGGGAAGGAAGGAAGTGGGTTATTGCTCAAAAATCTGCTGCAATTACCTGATAAAGATTTCAGATTATCTCCAGAGCATATCCAGTGATATAGAAATTATCGATCTTTTTCAGGACATGTGCCTGCCGGAGAAGGAAGATCAGGAATATTACGAAGAACTGGCAGCCAGGGTGATTCATTCACAGAGAGTAACCGGCACAAAAGTGGCAGGTAATAAGCTTACTTATACCGGGATAAATGGCAGAGAAACTACTATTGAACCAGATATGATCATCCTGGCTCCAGCTATTATTCCTGCTGCTGATAATGTCCATTTTGCTAATCTATTGAACATTGAATTGCATGAAACCGGATTTTTCCAGGAAGCTCATATAAAGATCAATCCGGTATCAACAAATACTGATGGAGTTTTTGTGGTAGGAGCTAACCGCGGAGCTTGCAGCATTTCGGATGCTGTTATTCAGGCACAGGCAGCAGCGGGTAAAGTACTCACTCAATTGATTCCCGGTCAAAAAATCATTCCTGAAGTAATGGTCTCGGAAATTTTGGAAGCGTATTGCACGGGCTGTCAAACTTGTCTGGAAGTATGCGCTTATGGGGCGATATATTATGATGCAGAGCGAGGAATATCCGTAGTAAATGAAGCAATCTGTCGTGGCTGCGGCAATTGTGTGGGCAGTTGTCCTTCGGGGTCTATCCGCACCAGGCACTTCACAAATCCCCAGCTCTATCAGGAAGTAAAGGAAGCATTAAGAAAATGATAATAATAAAAAAGAGAAATAAGAGGAGTATTAAATGACTAAAATTCCTCAACGGGGAGCATTGATAAATTCAGAAAAGGGATTGCAGAATTCCCTGCTCACTTTTTTGAAAAAGGCAGCAGAAAAGAAATTGTTTGATGCCATAATGCTGCCTATGCAGGTACCTTCCGGGGATTCATTTGCCTGGATATTAATAAAAGATATGCAGCTTCTGGATGAAGCTACTCCTATAGCACCGATTATGCCGGTAAATGCCGCAAAAGCAGTGAAAAGACTCACCCGCAAAGGTGAAGGCAGTTCAAAAATCGCTGTTTTGATCAAACCCTGTGAAGTTCGTGCCTGCGTGGAACTGGCAAAACTTAACCAGATCAGGACGGAAGATATAATAATATTGAGTTATGACTGCCTGGGAGCATTGCCAATGCAGGATTACATTAAAGACCCTGTCTGGGGCAAGCAGGAATTTTCGGCTATACTGGAGAGCAAAAACTGGAATTCACAGTTTGTGAAGCCGGTCTGCAAAATCTGTGATAAATTTTCCTTATCAGCCAGTGACCTACATTTTGGGATAATAGATGAACAATTACTGGCTATAGCAAATAGTGAAAAGGGTGAAACTTTGCTTGCTGGTATGGATATGAAGGCAGATCAGGAACTGGAAAACTGGAAGCAATATATCCGGAAGATCAGAACTAAACGCCTGGCATCTAAAGCTGAGACATTTGAAGTAATAAAAACCAAAGTAGCGGGATTTGCTAACCTGCTGGACACTTTTTCTGAGTGCATTGGCTGTCATAATTGCCAGAGTGCCTGCCCAATCTGCTATTGCCGTCAATGCTACTTTGATAGTGCTGTGTCCAAGCCAAATTCAGATGTGGTATTAATGCGAGCCGAACAAAGGGGTGGCGTGTCATTACCACTTGATAAGATCATGTTCCATACCGGTAGAATGGCACATATGAGCCTGTCCTGCATTTCCTGCGGACTATGTTCAGATGCCTGTCCGGTAAATATTCCAGTGGCAAAAATATTCAGCTATGTAGCCAGCGAAACGCAGAAGACTTTTGAATATACTGCTGGTGAGAGTTTTGGTGATGCCCTGCCAATGAAAGAATACAAGCCGGAGGAATTAGGAGAATTAGGCAAACTGGTGCAAAATGCCGAAATCCAGGAGGGTGGTCATGAATAAAATGATAGCTTTAGATATAGACTGCACTACCGGATTAAAGAACTATCTGAAAGAATTATTAAATAATGGCAAGGTCAGCAGTGTTTTTTCCTTACGAAGGCTCAAGAATGGGAAAGTGGATTATGGCTTGATCACTCAAGCAGAACTGATAGATAAAATAGAACCTTTTTATCCTTTAATGCCGGCAAATGCCGGTCAGCTTCTGGGTAGATTTACACCTTTGGGAAAGCCAATTGCGGCAGTAGTGCGACCTTGTGAATTCCGAGCCTTTGTGGAAATGGTGAAAAGAGAACAGGTAAAAAGAGAAAACTTTATCATTATCACCTATAGCTGCGGGGGAGTATATCCTCTGAAAATAAATGCTGTTCAGGAAATTGATAATGTATTAGCAGACTATCAGCAGCAGGTACAGAGTTTGGAAATTCCTGACGGGATACGACCTGCCTGCACAGGATGTGAACATATAAATCCGCTGGAAGCAGATATTTTTATTTCCGTAGCAGGTGCGGAGGATGATTCGTTGCAAGCCTGGTTAAGGACTGATATCGCCAGGTCATTAGCAGGATTTTGGCATACAGAGACAATGGATAGTGATTTTAATGAATCAATTCTGGAACCACTTCTGGCAAAAAGAAAAGCAGCTAAAGAAGAACTATTTGCAGGTGTGAATACGCAAGAGACCGGATTAAATGGACTGATTGATCTATTTGGCAGATGTATTGGCTGCCATGGCTGCAATTCCGTGTGTCCTATCTGTTATTGCACACTGTGCGACTTTGATTCCTTTAATTATGATTATAACCGGCAGATACTGGAAAAGGAACTGGAGCAGAAAGGTGCTATCCGCCTCCCACCTGACACCTTGTTTTTCCATTTAGGCAGATTATCGCACATGAGTTTTTCCTGCGTGGGTTGCGGTATGTGCTCTGATGTGTGTCCGGCAAATATTCCTGTAGCTGCTGTATTCAAGAAAATTGGTGAAGAAACAGCCGGCATGTTTGACTTTGTATCAGGCAGAAGCGTTGCAGAAGAGATACCGGTAATGATCTATAAAGAAGAAGAATTTCCGGAACTGGGAGAATAAATAATTATGAAAGAAGAATTTTCACCTAAGATATTAAGTTTTTTATGCAAATGGTGCTCATATACAGGAGCTGATCTGGCAGGTATAAATCGGATGCAGTACCCGACAGCGATTCTGCCCATTAAGGTAATGTGTTCCAGCCGCGTTGACCCGGTATTTCTGATCAAATCATATTTGCGGGGCGCAGACGGCATTCTGGTAGGTGGCTGACATCCGGGAGATTGTCATTACCAGGTTGGTAATTATCATACCCGCAGAAGGACAGCTATCGTGAAACAGATTTTTAAGACTCTGGGCTTAGACGATGAAAGAATGCGTCTCACCTGGATTTCGGCTTCGGAAGGACAGAAATTTGCTCAGGTGGGAAATGAGTTTACTGAAAAAATCAAAGAGATGGGTGAAAACCCTACTAAAAACCAAATATTTTTGTAAATCGTCGAGGAATAAATATGAGTCATAAAAGCAGTTCTGTAATGGTGGTGGGGGCAGGTATAGCTGGAATACAGGCAGCACTTGATCTGGCGGAAATGGGATTACAGGTTCACCTGATCGAAGAATCAGCATCGATTGGCGGCAGAATGCCGCAATTAGATAAAACCTTTCCGACTAATGATTGCTCCATGTGTATTCTGGCACCTAAAATGAGTGAATGTGCCCGTCATCCTAACATTAAAATTTATATAAAATCCAATATCTCAGCCTTAGAAGGTGAGCCGGGAGATTTCACCGTCAAGGTTCTGCAGGCAGCTAAATACGTGGACCCGGTGAAATGCGTAGCCTGCGGTATCTGTGAATCAAAGTGCCCTGTGAAAGTAGATGATGAATTTGATATGGGTTTGCGAAAACGGGGAGCGATATCCAGATACTTCCTGCAGAGTATTCCTTCTGAATATACTATTGATCCGGAGAAATGTCTGAAACTCACTAAAGGCGTCTGCGGTATCTGTGAAAAAGTATGCCCCGCTCAGGCAATAAATTATCAGGATACAGATCAGGAAATTTCACTAAAAGTGGGAGCAGTAATCCTGGCTACTGGTATAGATGCCTTTGATCCCATAGGTTTTGGTCATTTCGGTTATAAAAGCTATAAGAATGTAGTTACTTCTCTGGAATTTGAAAGGATGCTTTCTGCTTCAGGTCCTTTGGGCGGGCATGTAGTGAGAGCTTATGACCATAAAGAACCCCAAAGTATTGCTTTTATCCAATGCGTAGGTTCTCGGGATGAAAGCATTGACCATAACTACTGTTCATCTGCCTGCTGCATGTTTGCCATTAAAGAGGCTATGATCGCCAGGGAACATATTAAAGGTTTAAAAGCCTCAATTTTCTATATGGATATTCGAGCCTACGGTAAAGATTTTGATAAGTATTATGAAAAGGCAAAATTCCAGTACGAAGTGGAATTCATTAAATCCAAAGTTGCTGAAATTTCAGAAACAGATGATGGTTCGCTGACTCTGAAATATGTTTTAGAAAACGGTGATATTCATTATTCAGATTATGATCTGGTGGTATTATCAATTGGCTTGCAGCCTCGGGCAAACATCGTGAAGTTAGCCCAAAAGCTTGATATTAAATTGAATGAATATGGCTTCTGCCGCTCTAATGCCTTCACACCTTTGCAAACCACCCGCGAAGGAATTTATGTGTGCGGTGCCCTGAATGGTCCCAAAGATATTCCTGAATCTGTTACTACTGCCTCTGGTGCTGTAGCTGATGCCGTAAAATATCTAAAGCTGGAACGACAGGAAATCACCGAAGATAAAGACGCTGAACCGGAGAAAGATGTAAAAGGTGAAAGACCGCGAGTTGGTGCTTTTGTCTGCCATTGCGGTATTAATATTGCCGGCGTGGTTGATGTGAAAGCTGTAGCAGAATCTGCCCGAAATCTTCCTAATGTGGAGCATGCCGAAGACCTGATGTATGCCTGCTCGCAGGACTGCATGAATACTATCAAAGAAAGGATAAAAGAACATAACCTGAACCGGATCATTGTTGCTGCCTGCACTCCCAGAACACACGAACCGCTGTTTCGCCAGACAATTGCTGAAGCAGGGCTTAATCCCTACCTGTTTGAAATGGCAAATATCCGCGATCAATGCAGCTGGGCACATATGAACGAGCCGGAACTGGCTACTCAAAAAGCTAAAGACCTGGTTCGCATGGGGATTGCTAAAGCCCGAAAACTTACTCCCCTGCAGCGTCTTCCTATTGATATTAATCCTCAGGCATTGATCATTGGGGGTGGACTGGCTGGTATGACTGCTGCCCAATCCCTGGCTGAAGCAGGATTTATGACCTATCTATTAGAAAAGGAAGCCGAACTGGGTGGAAATATGCGTAATATTTTCTTCAATTTTGGCAATGATCCGCAAAAACTGCTGGCAGAAAAAATTGAGTATGTGACTAATCACGAATTAATTGAAGTGCATACTAATGTGGACATTGAAAATATCGATGGCTTTGTAGGGAATTATAAAACTGTTATCATAGATAAAGACACAAAACAAAAACAGGAAATAGAGCATGGCATTGTTATCGTGGCTACTGGTGCTGATGAACATGTTACCACGGAATATTTATACGGTGAATCTTCCCGGATCGTTACGCAGGTAGAATTTGAAAAAATGCTGCATGATCAGGACTTTCCTAAACCAAAGCTCAAAAATGTGGTAATGATCCAGTGCGTAGGCTCAAGGGAAGAAGGCAAAATGTATTGCAGTAGAGTATGTTGTACCAAAGCCGTTAAAAACGCTCTGAACCTGAAAAAGAAGTTCCCCAACGTAAATATCTATATTGCCTACCGCGATATAAGAACCTATGGCTTCAGAGAAAAATACTATACTGAATTGCGTGACCAGGGAGCTATGTTTGTGCATTACACTCCTGAGAACAAACCGCAGGTGACTTTAGCAGATGAATGGGACCCTGGCAGCAAGGTGAGTGTAACTGTGTTTGATCCCATTATGGATAAAGAAGTTGTGGTAGATGCAGACCTGCTGGTGCTGGCAACAGCTATTGATGCCAGAAAAGAAAATATTGATCTGGCAAAAATGCTCAAAATCTCGCTAAATACTGATGGCATGTTCCTGGAAGCTCACGTAAAACTCCGCCCGGTGGACTTTGCCACTGAAGGTGTTTTTGTGGCTGGACTTGCCCACAATCCCAAAGATATGGATGAGAGCATTACCCAGGCAAAAGCAGCAGCCAGCCGCGCTATGACATATCTTAATAAAAAATCCGTCCTGGCGGAAGGCACTATCACAGAAGTGAATGAATCCCGCTGCTCAGGCTGCGGATTTTGTGAGGAAATATGTGCCTATAATGCTATAAAAATAGATCCCGAAAAGGAAATAGCAGTCGTGAATGAAGCTCTCTGCAAAGGCTGTGGTGCCTGTGTGGCATCCTGTCGCTGTGCCGCCCTTAACCTGAGAGGTTTTTCTAATGAACAACTCTTTTCTGTCTTCGAATCTTTGGATTTGAATGATATTATCGGAGGTGATTAATCAAAATATTAATAGTGGTCAACGATGCTCCTTATGGCTCAGAAAAAGCATTTAATGCTTTAAGACTGGCAATGACACTATGCAGTCAACATGAGGAAGTAAAAACCCTTATTTTTCTTATGGCAGACGCTGTGAGTTGCGCTGTTCCAGATCAAAAGACCCCTAAAGGCTATTATAATATTGAAACCATGCTGAAATTTGTCATAGAAAATGGTGCCTCCGTGAGAGCTTGCGGTGGCTGCCTGTTAGCCAGAGGATTAGAAAATATTAAGCTTATAGATGGTGTCTCTCGCAGCACTATGCTGGAATTTACCCAGTGGAATGTAGATGCAGATAAAATAATATCGTTTTAGGAGAAATATAAATGGAAGAATGGCAACCAAAAATATTAGCAATTTTATGTAACTGGTGCTCATATGCCGGTGCTGACCTGGCTGGTGTTTCGCGCATGCAGTATCCGCCTAATGTACGGGTTCTCAGGGTTCCCTGTTCAGGACGCGTCGATCCGCTGTTTATTGTTAAATCACTGCAAAGTGGGTTTGATGCTCTGCTGGTCTCCGGCTGACATCCGGGAGATTGTCATTACCTGTCAGGTAATTTTATCGCCCGTAGACGGTATTCTACGATCAAACCCCTGCTGGAATTTATCGGTATAGAGCCTCAGCGTGTTCAGTTTTCCTGGATTTCTGCCGGTGAAGGCGAACGCTTTGCAGATATTATCACCAAGATCACCAAAGAAATCAAGGCTATTGGTCCCGCTACCAGACTGGTGAAGGGAGTAAAACAGATATGAAAGAATTACAGAATAAAGTTAAACAGCTCCTGAATGATAAGGAAGTGGACTTAGTGATTGGCTGGGCAAAAGGCAGCCTTCCACTGGTTTCCACGCCCGTATTCATCACGGAGGCTGAGCAGGCTGAGGAGCTTATATTTGATCACACCTGCCGCAATAATCTCGCTACTTACCTTACTAAAGATAGAAAAAGATTAGGCAAAAAATATAATAAAATAGGAATTATAGTAAAAGGCTGCGATGCCAGATCAATTGTGCTTTATGTCACTGAAAATCAGGTGAAAAGAGATAAAGTAGTAATTATTGGAGTTCCCTGCCAGGGTATTTTTGAATCACGGAAGATCATTAATTGCACTAATGGCAGAGAAGTTCTGGAGCAGAAAATTGCTGGTGACCAGGTTATTCTGATTGGTAGAGATTTTGAGATAAAAGTCTCCCGCGAAGAAGTGCTTAGAGATTGCTGCCTCTCCTGCCGCTACCCTGATGCTCCTGAATATGATCACTTCATCGGTGAGCATCGCGGCGAAATAAATGTAAAAGATGAGTTTAAAATTGTAGAAGACTTTGAAAAAAAATCAGCTGCAGAAAGATGGCAGCTTATCACTGAGGAATATTCCAAATGTATCCGCTGTTATGCCTGCCGCAACGTCTGCCCTTCCTGCTATTGTAATTACTGTTTTGTGGATAATAACGATCCGCAATGGATTGGTAAAACTCCTGAAGTAACGGATAATATTATCTTTCATCTGATCAGAAATCTTCACTTAGCTGGACGCTGCGTAGATTGCGGTGCCTGCGTGAGTGCCTGCCCGGTTAATCTTGATCTGCGTCCCCTGAATAAAAAAGTGGAAAAAGAAATGAAAGAACGCTTCGGCTATACTGCCGGACTGGATATTAATGAAAAGCCAGCCATGGCTTCGCATTGTGAAAATGAAAAACAAGACTTTATTATGGGTTGATTATGATAAAAATTAAATATGAACAACTTAGTGCTTTGATAGATTTTCTCACCGAAAGCTACCAGGTGTATGCTCCGGTGAAGCATGGCAAAGAAACTGCCTTCAAAAAAATCAGCTCTGCCAGCGAAATCAATAAATCAAAGTATAATACCTCTCTAAATCCCAAAGATATTTTCTTCCCTCAATCTGAAGTGATGTTCACCTATACAAAGAACGGCATAAAATCTCCTCCTGAGCAGGGTAAACCAATTGCGGTCTGGGGTTTAAGAACCTGTGACACAAAGAGTATCAGAATGCTGGATAAAGTGTTTGCAAATGCTTATCAGATGCCTGATAAAGAAATGTATAAAGACCCTTACTGGATTGCCAGATACAAAAATTGTCTCCTCTTCTCTTTTGCCTGTAATGAACCTCCTTCCACCTGCTTTTGCAACTGGTTCAATAGCGGTCCTTATGATTCTTCAGACTCAGATATTTTTGTGACTGATACTGGAGATGAATATTTACTGGAAGGTATAAGCGAAAGAGGGATCAAATTTCTGGCAGGCTACCCGGAAACAAGCCAGGCTGATCAGACAGACCTTGATAAGATAAAAGTTTTAAGAGAAAAGGCAGAATCATATATGCCTCCTGTAGTAGAACTCAGTGGTTTAAAAGATAAACTTCTGAAAATCTGGGATGATCCTGTCTGGGATGAGTTAAGTGCCAAATGTATCAATTGCGGTGCCTGTGCCTATATTTGTCCTACCTGTCATTGTTTTGATATGCGGGATGAAGGCAATGAGGATAAAGGGAAAAGAGTACGTCTCTGGGATTGCTGTATGTATCAGCTCTTCACAAAAGAAGCTTCAGGGCATAACCCCCGCGAATTATCTACTTATCGGGTGCGCCAGCGGGTAATGCATAAATATAATTATTTTGTGGAGAATTATCAGCAGTTCCTCTGCACCGGCTGTGGAAGATGTATCAAAGTTTGCCCGGTCAATATGGATATTCGTCAAATTATTCAAAAAATTCTTACGTATAAAGAAGTATAGAAAAGAGGATATATATGTCAAATACTTATATACCAATTCCGATGAAACTGGAGCGGATCATTAACGAAGACCCGGACAGAACCCTGCGTACTTTTGATCTTTCTTTTGTTAATAAGCAGGATGAAGAAAAATTTAGCTACATGCCCGGACAATTTTGTGAATTTTCTATCCTGGGCAAAGGTGAATCTCCCTTTGGGATTGCCTCCTCACCCTCAGAAAAAGGGCTGCTGAAATTCACTGTCAGCCGTACAGGCTCAGTAACTCAGGAAATCCATTATCTCCAGGAAGGTGACATAGTAGGTATTCGCGGTCCTTTGGGTAACTGGTATCCAGATGAAAAACTGCGGGGTAAGGACACTGTGATAATCGGGGGCGGTTTTGCTTTCACTACTTTGCGGTCTATGATAGTATATATGCTGGATCACCGTCAGGAATATGGGAAAATCACGGTGATATATGGTGCCAGGTCTCCTGAATTCTTTATCTTTAAAGATGAATTAAAGGAATGGGAAGCACGAGCAGATATCACTTTGCATCTCACTATTGATAAGCCCTATCCCGGCTGGGATAAATTAATCGGTTTCGTGCCCACTGTCACCAAAGAAGTAGGTCTTGACCCCTCTGCTTATGTCATCGTGTGCGGTCCGCCCATTATGATCAAATACACTCTGCCGGTGCTTTCTGAAATCGGCTTTGAAGACAGTAAAATTTTCACTTCACTGGAACGCCGCATGAAATGCGGCATTGGTAAATGCGGCAGATGCGGCATTGGCTCAAAGTATATCTGCATAGATGGTCCGGTTTTTTCACTGGAAGAACTGAAAAAAATACCCGAATCTTTTTAATAAGGAGCTGTAATGGATAAAATAATTCTCAAAGAAATGGATGCAAACTTTAAAAATGAAATAGCTGCCCAGCCCGGTGCTGAGCACTTTAAACGCTGCTTCACCTGTGGCACCTGCACGGCTGCCTGTCCCGTGGCTGAAGTTAATGAAGACTATGATCCCCGCAAAATTATCAGAATGGCTCTGCTGGGCATGAAAGAAGAAGTGCTTTCTTCCGACATTCTCTGGATGTGCTCCCGCTGCTATACCTGCTATGCGCTCTGTCCCCAGGGTGTCAAATTCACAGACGTTATCGAAGTCCTGCGCGAAATGGCTATCAGACAGGGATACGTGCCCAAAGATAGAATCCAGAAAATTCGCAAACTTGATAAATTTGTCCAGAAACTGCGCTGTGATCTGATTACTAATAAACTGCATCCCGAAAATGATGATTCTGATGCTGTCTGCAAGACTGTTAAGGATGAATTGTCCCAGGTCTGGTAATTTTTTTTAATTAATAAAAAATGAACTTAGAGAAAATTCGTTTTCTAAGGAGTATGATATAAATGGAAAATAAAAAAGTAGGGTCAGTGCTCGTGGTAGGTGCCGGAATTGCCGGTATTCAATCTTCACTGGACCTCGCTGCCTCAGGGTACAAAGTATATCTTCTGGAACAAAGTCCCGCCATTGGCGGTACTATGGCTCAGCTCGATAAAACCTTTCCTACTAATGACTGTGCCATGTGTGTGATCTCACCCAAACTGGTGGAATGCGGCAGGCATCTTAATATTGAGCTGCTCACCACTTCTGATCTGGTGAGTCTTACAGGTGATGCCGGTAATTTTACTGCCAGAATTTATAAACATCCCAGATTCGTAGACCTTAATACCTGCACGGGCTGCGGTGAATGCGCTACAGTTTGCCCTATTCAAACTGTATCGATATTTGATGAAAACCTGGTGGCTAAAACTGCTATTTATAAACCTTATGCTCAGGCTTCGCCAAATGCCTTTGTGATTGATAAAAAGGAAACTGCCCCCTGCCAGATCGCCTGTCCCTCAAATATTCATGTGCAGGGATACGTGGCTCTGGTTGCTCAGAAAAAATATAAAGAAGCTTATGACCTGATCCGGCGGAATAATCCTTTTCCCTCGGTCTGCGGTCGCGTCTGCTTTCATCCCTGCGAATCTGAATGTCGCCGTGGTGAATATGACCAGCCCCTGGCAATTGCCTCTATTAAACGATTTATTGCGGATTATGTCCACTCTCACCATAGTGAATTTGAGAAAATTGACCAGCCAGTACCAAAAAATAAAAATAAAGTTGCCGTTATCGGTGCCGGTCCTGCCGGTCTTTCCTGTGCTTTTTATCTGGCAAAAGAAGGCTATCAGGTTACAATATTCGAAAAAGATTCCCAGCCTGGCGGCATGATGCGCTCCTGCATTCCACCTTACCGGTTTGCCAGAGCTGAACTGGATTGGGAAATTGACCAGATCCTGGCTGAAGGTATCGAACTGAAACTGAATTATCACCTTAATTCTCCTGCTGATATGGAAGAACTCCGCCAGCAGGGATTTAAAGCTTTTTTTATCGGGATCGGTGCTCAAAAAAGCCTCTCTCTCAAAATTAAAGGTGAAGACCTGGATGGCGTATCTGGCGGTATATATTTCCTGAAAAAAGTTAATTATCAGGAAAAAGTAACTCTTGGTAAGAAGGTCGCTGTTATCGGTGGAGGAAATACTGCTATTGATTGCGCCAGAACAGCGGTGAGACTCGGCGCAGACGTCACGCTCATTTATCGCCGCACCAGACGAGAAATGCCGGCAGAAAGACACGAGATCATCGCTGCTCAGGAAGAAGGCGTAAAATTTAAATTCCTCACTAACCCGATTGAAAATATTGGTGAAAATGGTAAATTGCATACAATTAAATTTGCCGTTATGAAACTGGGTGAAAAAGATAAGAGCGGTAGAAGAAGACCTATTCCTACCGGTGAACAATTCACAGAAGAATTTGATAATATGCTGGTAGCTGTTTCTCAAACTTCTGATCTGGCTCTGGTAGATGGCTCTGGACTGGAAACCACCCGCTGGAATACTATCACTGCAGATTCCACCACATTTTCTACTAACCTGCCGGATGTATTTGCCGGAGGTGATGTAGTATTAGGTCCAGCTTCTGTAGTAGAAGCTGTAGGACAGGCTTATGAAGCTGCTGTCTCTATTGACCGCTATCTGAAAAATCAAGACCTGGCTGCTGGTAGAGAAGATCGTGACCCCCTGCCTGCCCGCGAATACCAGACTTATGTACCTACAGAAGACCGTGTGAAAATGCGCACCCAGTCAGCGAATAAACGCATCCAAAATTTTGCTGAAATGGAACTCGGCTTCTCCGAAGAAGAAGTGCTCAAAGAAGCCAGCCGCTGCCTGGAATGCGGTATCTGCTCCGGCTGTCTGCAATGCGAGATAGTCTGTGAAGCCGGTGCCATCCTGCATGATATGAAAGGTGAAATGATAGATATCGAAGTAGGCTCCGTTATTGTTGCCACTGGTGCAGAAAAATATGACCCTACACCCATGCACGAATATGGCTACGGTCGCTATAAAAATGTGGTTACTTCTATTCAGTTTGAACGCATCCTGGCTGCTTCAGGTCCTTTTGAAGGGCACCTGCAAAGACCCGGTGATGCTAAAACTCCGGTCAAAATTGCCTGGATTCAGTGCGTGGGCTCACGTACTGAAGATTCGCACATGCCCTACTGCTCTTCTGTATGCTGCATGTATGCCATGAAGGAAGCACTCATTGCCAAAGAACATGTTCCCACTGTGGAACCTACTATTTTCTTCATGGATATCCGTGCGCACGGTAAAGATTTTGATAAATATTATGATAAAGCAAAAGATATCGGTGTCACTTTTAAACGCGGCAGGATCGGTAAGATAAAAGAAAATCCTGAAAACGGAAATCTGCTGCTCTACCATGTGCAGGAAAATGGCGAAATGGTCATTGAAGAATTCGAGCTGGTGGTTCTCTCTGTAGGCTTGCACCCGCCTAAAGATATTGTGAAACTTGGCGATGCCCTGGGAGTTCGGCTTAATAAATACAATTTCATTGATCATATAGGTATCTCTCAAATAGATACTACCCGTCCCGGCGTATTTGTCTGCGGACCTGCTGTTTCACCCAAAGACATCCCGGAAACTGTGATGCAGGCTTCAGGTGCGGTTGCCGGTGCTGCTGAAATCCTCTCTGAGGTGCGAGGCACTCAGATCACCGAAAAAGTCTATCCGCCCGAACGCTCCGTATTTGGTCAGAAACCGCGTATTGGCGTGTTCATCTGTCATTGCGGTATCAATATCGGCAGTATTGTAGATGTCCCTGGTGTAGTGGAATTTGCCAAAACTCTGCCCAATGTGGTATATGCCGGGGAAAACCTTTTCACCTGCTCTCAGGATACCCAGCAGGCTATGAAAGAGATTATTGATGAATATAAACTGAATCGTGTGGTTGTCTCCTCCTGCTCACCCAGTACACATGAACCGCTTTTCCAGGAAACGCTCCGCGAAGCCGGTTTAAATCCCTACCTCTTTGAAATGGCTAATATCAGAAACCAGTGCAGCTGGGTGCATCGTGATGACCATGCCAAAGCTACGGAAAAAGCTAAACTGCTCACAAAAATTGCCATAGGAAAATCACGGCTCCAGGAACCTTTGCATTCTGTTGCTTTGCATGTCACTCAGAAAGCTTTAGTTATTGGGGCTGGACTTGCCGGTATCACTGCTGCTCTTTCTATTGCCAATCAGGGATTTGAAGTAGCACTCATCGAACGCGAAACTACCTGTGGCGGTAATCTGAATGGACTGGTTAAAACTCTCGACGGTACATTAGTTCATGATTATCTGCAGAATCTCAAAGAAGAGATGAAAGCTAGTAAAAATGTGAAGCTCTTCCTCAATACTACAATAGAAGCGATTTCCGGCTATATCGGAAATTATGAAACTACTCTCAATACAAAGGGGGAAATCACAGAATATGAGCATGGCGTGATCATTATTACCACGGGTGCTCAAGCTTCCACTCCTCATGAATACTTGTATGGTGAAAATTATAAAATTATTACCCAGAGAGAAATGGAGCATCAACTGGAAAAGCAGAATGTAGAGTGCAAAAAAATGAAAAGTGCGGTTTTCATTCAGTGCGTAGGCTCTCGCAATGAAGAACATCCCTATTGTTCCCGTATCTGCTGCTCTCAGGCTGTTAAAAATGCGATAGCTCTCAAGAAACTTAATCCCAAAATGGATGTTGCCATTCTTTATCGTGATATCAGAACCTTTGGTTTCTATGAAGCCTATTACCAGGAAGCCCGTAATCTGGGTGTAGTATTTATCCGCTATACCGAAGATAAACTGCCCCAGATCACTGCTGATGCTGATAATAACCTCACAATAAAGTTGAAAGACCACGTTCTGGGCACTGAAATTACGCTTAATCCTGATAGAGTTATTCTCTCACCCGCTATTGAACCGCGACCCGATGCCAATGTTCTTTCTCAAATGCTCAAAATCCCGCTCAATGACGATAAATTCTTTATGGAAGCTCATGTGAAGCTCCGTCCCGTTGATTTCTCTGCCGAAGGTATGTTCCTTGCCGGACTGGCTCACTCGCCCAAAGGAATGGAAGACACTATCTCCCAGGCGAAAGCTGCTGCTGAACGTGCCTGCATTATCATCAGTTCCCAAGAATACATCTCCGAAGCTGTGATTGCCCAGGTTGATCTGGATATGTGTGCCGGCTGCGGTATGTGCGTGGCAGTGTGTCCCTATGATGCACCCAGCCTATTCTGGCGAAATGGCAAAGAATATGCTCATGTAAATTCCGCACTCTGCAAAGGCTGCGGTTCATGTGCTGCCATCTGCCCCTCAGGCGCTATGCAGCAACTCGGCTACAAAGAAGAACAAACCCTGGCTATGATGACCGAAGCATTAGAGCTTTGGTAGTTAAATATAAATTATAGAAATTGCCCACATAAACCTTGCGGTCGAAAGACCTCCGCAATGGTTGGGCATAAAATAATCAGATCATATTGTTTTCATTAATTACCTCGCAGTGAGCGAATGTAAGCCAGGTAAACCCCGTTAACAGGGTTCACAATGTTCACTCTTCATCTTTATCTTTCCCATTTTCGCATCCTCTCATCTTCACCTCCTCGCCCTTTCGTGGCTTTCGCGGTGAAATATCTTATACATTACATTTTCTTCTCACGAATTCACATATTCACTGTTCACCATTTAGTATTTTTTCTTAGACATAGCATTAGCTACAATTCAGTGAATAGACAGTTATGAGTGCATAGTTAAGAGTGAACAGTGAGTCGAAGATCGTGAAGTCACTTCTAGTTTTCACGCTTTCGTACCCCCGTGCTTTCCAGCAGTCAACCCCTCGACCCCTCCAACCTTCCAACCTTCTAACTTTCTAACCTTCAAACCTTCGCCCCCTCTCCTAAGTCTAAAACACCCATAAAACAAAAGTTTTTTCCTTCACAAGATATCACGTTATGGCGCAGTATCGAACCAGATTAAATAAGGTCTTTATTTTATCATATTAGTGAATATTTCTGCTAAAAAAGAGGTTTATTATGAAAACTATGCATCATTACTCATTTCCAGAAGGAGCAATTTTGAATTATATGCGCTCAATTTTGAATGCCCTTCCTCTTATCACGTCTCACGGCTGCATAGCAACCTCACCTCTTTTCCCATTCACGATTAAAGTATTACATTCTAATTTTCCATTTAATGCTCCTATAATAACCAATTTATGATTAGAAAATGTTAGAAATGTAAGGAAATGTAAGGAAATGTAAGGAAATTGTAAGGTCATAACCCACTACAATAATGTTAATTACAACAAAAACTTACATTTTTGCCCATTTTGAAATATACATACCCCTATATTGTACTTTTTAAAAATTCAATTCCTTACTTTTAACCACTAACGACTAACCACTAACGACTAACCAGCTTATGTTGCTCTTTCATTTTTCAAGGTATTCGCAACGATAATAAGAAAATATAAAAAGTGTTTGTGAAAATGAAATTTGCTTTTCTTTAGGAAACCATTACTTTTTCGACTGACAGTATCATTTTGATGCAGGCGTGTGATAATGTCTTATTCGCATCGTGAAAGGATTATAGCACTATGTTTTATTTATTAAGTTTTCTGTTCATGATTATCGCCTTGTTCCGCGTCATCACGTTGGGCAGACACAATCGCAGGCTGGGGCGTATATTGCCCCGGGTTTATCTAAGCCAGCATATGGCGCTGGGCATCCTGATCTTCTTTAGCGCGTCATGCCTGTTTGCCGGCATCGCGAAAGACGTGATGACCGCTGCCCCGTGGACGGCTATTGATAGGAATGTCCTGCAATGGATAGACGTTAACCGCACTCCCGGACTTACCGCCGTTCTGCTGATCGTCACCCGTTTTGCCTCTACTCTTTGGGTGGTGTGTGCAACCTTGGCGACCGGCTTGATTTTGTGGCGAAAGCACTGCCGCTATGGTTTGCTGGCACTGGTACTCGCAGTGCCGTGCGGAGTGCTACTGATGTCTCTGCTGAAAATGACCTTCAACCGTCATCGTCCAAATATAGATTATGCCTACTCGACTTTTCAGGGCTACAGCTTTCCGAGTGGACATACCATGACAGCCACACTGCTGTATGGCTTGCTGGCAGTTTTTGCGGTTCTGGCATTAAAAAGCTGGTGGTTGAGAATGTGGGCTGTGCTCGCTGCGATCGCCATGGTGCTGCTGGTTGGCTTCAGCCGCATCTACCTGGGCGCCCACTATTTGAGCGACGTACTGGCGTCCATCGCAGCGGGAATCGCCTGGCTGGCAATCACCCTTACTGCGGTTGACTCTTTACGCCAAAGCCACAGCCACTTGAGCCAGAGATTGGAAATACAATGAAAGCACTTGTTATATCGAATCCAGTGACGGGAAAAGCCGACCAACAACTGCTGCAAGATTCGCTTAACCGCCTGTTCGCAGCCGCCCATATCGAATATGAGATATATGAGACGCGCAAAGGGGATAGCGTTGCGGATATCGTTCGTCGGCGATTGCCCGAGGGCTTTGGTCTCGTCGTGGCTTCAGGTGGGGACGGCACAGTCTCAGAAGTCGGTGACGGGCTGGCGGGAACCGGAATCCCACTCTGTATCATTCCCTCCGGAACCGGAAACCTGCTCGCAGGTGAGCTTGAAATTCCCGTGTGCCTGGAGGAGGCGGTAGCTATCATCGCCGGCGTGCACCGCGAACGGAAAATCGACGGCATGAGAATTGGCAAACGGATATTCTTTCTTAATGCCGGTGTCGGCATCAACGCAGCTGTGATCGGTGGGACGAATCGCAACAGCAAGAAGCGGTTTGGGCGCATCGCCTATGTCGGCTCTACCATGGCAAAAATGCTTATATCAAAACCCCGGCATCTCACTATCGAAGTCGATGGCAAGGCTCAACCGTATCATGCAGTTAATGTGACGATCATGAACTGTAGAATAATCGGCAAACAGCTCTATCCAGGCGACCCGGATATCCGCATCGATGACGGGCATCTCGGCGTCGGGATCTTAAGCATGAAGAAGATTTGTCGTTCTTCCTGGTACGTTATCAAAGTCCTCTTGAGCTGGATCGTGACTCCCGTAACAGATTTCATTAACGTTAACAAGACTGTGGACATTCGCAGTAGCGTTCCGATGCAGGTGCAGGCAGATGGAGACATTATCGGAACTACGCCGGTGCATGTCGAGGTACTGCCTGGCGTGCTCATCGTGCTGGTACCCAGGCAGCAAAAAGATGCTCCCTAGGGTGCCTGACCTGTAACTTTTCATCAACCAGAACCTGATATGGGCCATGGGCTACAATGTAATAGCCATCCTTATGCCAGTCTCAACTGATATTGTAGCCATCAATGCCCTGCTTCTACGAGTAAAGAAAGAGCATCCTCACCTCTTCCCATTTTCTCTCCTTCAAACTCTCAAGCCTTCCTGCCTTCACATTTTCTCATCATCATTGATTAAGACTTTATTTCCATCAAACTGGAAAGTTTAATCTGCATCCAGGCTTACCTCCGTTAACTCCACATTTTTCCGTGTGGTCTGGTGGTTAATAAATCTTAAATTCCATTCCATTCCATTCTCTGTTCACTAATCACACCTAAAGAATCACATTCTCTCTGTGGTGAAAATCGTCTCTCGCTGCTCGTAGATACCATTAATCAAAAAAAAATATTGACCACTTCTAATAATTCAAGCTATAGCAGAAAATGTAAAAAACGGAGGGAAAGCAATGGATTATACCCGGCTGATGGAGAAGGCAATCAGTTTTATTGAGGGAAGATTAACTACCCGGATAGAATTGGAGGACATTGCCGACGTGGCAAATTTTAGTATGTTCCATTTCCACCGCATGTTTGTGGTAGTGGTGGGCACAACTCCTAAGGATTATATTCGGCGGCGACGTTTGTCCAGAGCTGCCCGTGAATTAGTTTTTAGTACTCGCCCGATCAGCGAGATTGCCACCCGCTATCAGTTTATCTCACAGGCTTCTTTTACGCGCGCATTTAAGAAGCAGTTCGAGACCACTCCGGGTAAACTGCGGCGTACCAAATCCGCTTTCACCTGTTTTAATGCTATTGATGTAAAAAACGAAGTTCAAAGAAAAGGAGCACCCAAAATGGAAGTGAAAATAGTGGAAAAAGAAGCTTTCAAGGTCATTGGCCTGAAAGTGGTCACTACCCAGAAGAAGAATACTATTCCGCAATTGTGGGATAAATTCAATGCCCGTTGGCAGGACGTGAAAAACATCGCTCAGGAAGGAGTCTGCGTAGGCATTTGCCCCAGTGTGGATGATAAGGATTTTGATGAGAATACCGAATTCGCTTATATTGCCGGCATGATAGTAAAGAATTTTACTGAAGTGCCGGAAGGCATGGAAACCCTGGAAATACCAGCCCAGAAATACGCTGTTGCCACTCACAAAGGTCCTTTAGATAAGCTGCATGACACCTATCATTATCTCTATGCTGAGTGGCTGAAAGATTCTGATTATGAATTCTGCCCCTCTGCCGAAATCGAATGGTATGATGATCGCTTCATATTTAACTCACCGGAATCAGAATTCGATATTTATATTCCGGTTAAATAACGTTTACTAATTACAGCGGGGATACTGGCTGTATTTATGCCAGTGTCCCTGCTATACTGCCATCTGCAAGCATATTATCCGGATGGTATTGATGATTCTCCTCCATCTGGTAACGGCGGCAGGCTTGCCAGTCGCCATGACAATATAATTCAATCCATTTCCTCTCTAATCTGCCCTGCTGGTAAAACCGCTTCATCGGACAATAATTATACCATTTGCAGGGGTGTATAAAGGTGTGCAGTTTATTATATTTCTCCTGGGTCTGAGGGTAATAATCCGGGTTATAAAGCAGAGATGCAGGATGTGGCAGGGGAAATATCTTCTGCCCATAAGCATAAATGAGTTTGCCGTACAAAGGTCTGAAATCTACCTTGGCGGAAGGCGGATCTGCCCGGTATTTCTCTAAAATATAGCGGCTTGCATAAAATCCCAGAGGAATAATGAATTCCGGTTTGATAAGCTCTAATTCTTCATCAAGATATTGATGACAGGCTTCTATTTCCAGCAGCTTAGGTTTGCGGTTTTGCGGTAAATTGCATTTTATCAGATTAGAGATATAAAGCGAATCACGCTCTACATTAGCACTTTTCAGTAACCTGTCCAGCACCTGACCGGAAGGTCCGATAAACATGCTGCCTTCTCTGTCCTCCTGCTCCCCCGGAGAAAGAGCAACCAGAAAGAACTTCGATTTTATGTCACCTTCACCCGGCAGAGCATGCAGCCTGGATTCCGCCAGATGACATTTCCGGCACTTAACTATTCCACTGTTTAATATTTTAAGCTGGGCTTCCATCTGCCAGTTTCTGGTCTATATAGGCATCAATCTTCAGGAATATCTCAGCAGTCCGCTCATTTGCCGGTAATGCAGCTTTTAGCTTGGCAAGGTAGCCCCGCTCTCTGAAAAAACGGATAGCAGGAACAAAATTAAGGTCATATACCCAGCCAGCCTGCAGCATCTTAAAATCATTCAAGTTCCTGATCTGCTTAAAATCCACTTCCTTTCTGCCGGCAACTGCCTGATAAACTATCTCACTCACTTCACCTGCTTCAGGCAGATCAAGTTCCAGGGTCTCATTCCTACCCAGATGTCGCTCGGCATAATAATCTGTTACAACCTTAAAAATATCCAGTTTATCAGCATCACGCAGCAGTCGGCTGAAAAAGAGTATTTCAGGCTGCTCATCAACCGGCAGCCGCAGTCGATTATGATATAGCACAGCCTTTATTACCAGTTCGCGTTCCCTCTCAGGCATTTCCAGCAGTATCTTTTTCTCCCGAATGATCCCCACACCAAACTTGGCATGATCCAACGATTTGGCATCACTGTAGGTTCCATAACGCTTATACTGCTCAAAACGTCCCACGTCATGCAATATTCCGATGATTTCTGCCAGATACAATTTGTCACCAGATAGACCCAGAGCTTTACCGATTGCTATGATATCAGCAACAACCCGCTGCGAATGCTCTATCTTAAGAATAATGTTATGCCGGTCAGCACCTTCAGCAAAATCCTGCACATACATATTAAACCAGTTTCTGATGTCCTTACAGATTATTTCCATATAAATTCCTCTCTTAAACAATTATCTCGTTACCGGCACCCAGGCTCAGACAGTTTTCCTGAAAATAATATTTGCAGATATCCTCTGCCATCGCCCCGCTGCAATGCGTGGGAGCCACTTTCTGCCAGCCCATAGACTGCAGTTCCCTGATCACTTCCTCGATTTTCTGCTCCTCTACGTCTTTCAAATGAAAACCACCACCAATCAGATACAGGGGAATACCACCTAACATTCGACGCACACGCCTGGCCATTTTGATAATACCGGCATGTGAACAGCCAGCTAACACACTTACACCATTTCCCGTAGTGAGTGCCAGGCATTGCTCCGCCATTTCCACACCTTTATATTCAAAAGCAAACTCTCCAAAGATAAAAATATCACTTTCCAGTTTATAAGGGTCTTCATATACTCTTAATTTTCCACCCTGATTCCTGATTGCTGCTTTAGTGCTTTCACTGAATCCTTTGCATACATATACCGGGAGTCCCGGTCTCTGCTTCAGCAATTGCCACAAACCATCACGATGATCATAGTGGTCATGCGAAATCACCACTTTTTCGATCTGCTCCAGCTCAATACCAAACTTTTCCAGATTATGAAAAAGTATCTCAGAATGCTCACCAGCATCAAACAGCACCCTGCCATCGACCAAGCAACTGAATCCCCAGCCCGGTAAAAAACCGCTGGCAGCAATTGTATTATCATAAAGAACCTGTATTTTCATTTTTCCACCTCATCATAAACCAATTATATCTTCCAGATATTTTTGACAACCAATATCCGCAAAAAGGTAAATTTCACTTAATAATACAATAGTTTAATAAGACATATAGGACTTATAGGACATATAGGTCTTATATATAGCTCAGATTCCCTTTTTATTTTCTACCTGAATTGGAAATTATTGGAAAAATATTATTTCAGCAGCAGCATCCGTTTTGTATCTGAGATAACCCCATTAACCTTTAACTGATAGAAATATATTCCTGAGGCAACTGGACTGCCATTACCGGCAATTCCCTTCCAGACGATCTGATTTTCTCCGGCAGGATAGTTGCTTAAGTTTTTGGAGTAAACTTTTTGTCCCCTCAGATTATAAATAGAAATCTCATTACTATTATTCTGACTTTCCAGATTGAATTTAATAGTAGTTTTGGGATTAAAGGGATTAGGATAATTATTTAACAGCAGATTTTGCTCTGATATATAGTCTGAGCTTAATTCATCAGGTTCGTTTGATGTGTTAGAAGATACAAAGGTGAATTCATCGATTATCACTTCCTGATCAGCAGACGGCGAGCCTCCGAACTGCCAGAGGTTAATGTGCACGCGGGGCTGTTCGGGTCTGGGAATGTGAGGTCCCGTATAAGTCCACTCAAAGATCATGTTTTCGGGCGATTCATCATCCGGTCCACCACGCCAGCTGCGAAATTCCACTCTGTCCGGCTGCCAGTTGAAAGCATGGCTGGATAGTTCATTTTCTTCAAAATCTGCGGCAAAGCGGATCAGGTTTCCCTGCCAGTCCCAGGGCTGAGCAACGAACTGCGCGACATCATTGCCGGGAGTTGCCCAGCGGCTGATCTCTACATCGATTTCATTATAGGGATTCCACCAGATATTTCCGCCATCATAATTAGTGGAATACTGCCAGATAAATAGTCCCAGAACCGTGTGAATATCAAGCTGGTCAAGGTCTCCAAGAGTAGTGAATATATAATCTCCATACCCCAGAGCGTCTTCCAGGGTCACCTCTGTGCTGTACCAGATATTATCGATATTTTTAATGGTTATATGCAGTCTCTCAGCATCATCTATCCAGACGCATTCGGGAGTATGACTGAAATAATTGGGTCCTGGTCCATACCAGCCGGAACCCTTCACCCACCAGATACGGTCAGCAAATTCCACTGTCCTTCCATCTGGAAAATCATCCCACTGCACATCATCAATAGTAGGATAAGAAGTGCTGTAAAAGATCATCTGGTCATAATAAACCTGAGCAATAGGATCATCAGGACTTTGCAGAACTCCAGCCAGCAGATGAGTGTATGCCGTTCCTGCAGGTGCCGGAGAACTAAGCAGATTAAAGCTGATATATTCATCAACTTGTGAAGATGCATCCGCTACGGTAAATGATTCATAATCAATAAGTTCATTATTAGCATTATGCCACTCAACATTGACGATAGCAGCGCAGCCACCGCTTAGCGGAGAATTGCTGGAATTCATAATCACACCAGTTATTTCCCATTGTTCATCGGGCTCACAATCAAGCTGCTGCCAAAATGCAGAAACATTCCATTCACTATTGCTTATGCCATTAGTGCTTGCTGCCAGATTGCCATGAAAGGCATCTGCAACTGAACCCACTTCGCCCATCTGGTTCCAGCCGGAAAAAGCATTTTCACCCAGATCTAAAATCTCAAAGCTGGGGTTGGCAAGCAGCGACTGAGCTTCTAAACTGGTAGTGATGCCAAATCCAGATAGTAAACCCAAAATCAAACACATCACAATGTATTTTGGCATATTAATCATCTCCCGTTGCACTTTGTTATAGGTCCTATACGTCCTATAGGACCTATATATTTTTTCTATAAAATTATTTCAGCAAAAGCATCCGTTTAGTATCGCAGATATTTCCATTAGCTTTGAGCTGATAAAAATAAACCCCTGAGGCTACAGGACTGCCATTACTGGCAATTCCCTTCCAAATGATCTGATTTTCTCCAGCAGGATAGCTGCTCAAATCTTTAGAATAGATCTTTTGTCCTTTCAAGTTGTAAATAATGATCTTATTACTGCCAGATTGATTTGCCAGAGTGAACCTGATCGTGGTTTCCGGATTAAAGGGATTAGGATAATTCTGCTGCAGTGCTGATGGAGCTGTAGTGATGATCTCTTCTGTATTATCGTTGAGACCGCCATCATAATATATATCATCCAGAGCAAATTCACACTGAGCTCCATTTACTTCCAGGATCACGAATTCATAGCTGAGCATACGCAGATCAATGAATTCTCCACGCAGGTCATCAACCGGAATACTTGCCTGAGCCCATTCACCGTTACGCACCAGTCCATAAGTGGTTTGATAAGCGGGAAATTCTACGTAAGACTGATTGCCCCAGGTATCAATAATGCCAATTTGGAAAGCAATATTAGCAGGTATCTTGATCATGAATTTTAGATTGCCATCCCCAAAATTAAAGAGATTCACAGGCTGAATAGACATAATGCCAGCCCCAAACCAGCCTACTCCGGTGGTTTGCCAGGTAATCCCGTTTTCACCTTCATAGGGAGGAATTGTGCCATCAATCAGTGTGCCTTCCCAGACATATATCTCGGCATCATCTCCAGCTGTTAAACCATTATCCACAGGAGTTTCATCCGTGAATATTCCATAAGTCCCACCTTCAAAATCAGGTGGTCCCACCTGGACTTCTCCCAGATCATTCCACTGATAGACCTTGATATAATCAAGATACATATCAGCCGGAAATGGCATTGATACCGGCAGTCCACTGCCTGGATCACCCAGATTGTAAGCATCAGTGAGTGCTCCTCCCACAGCCAGATTTGCTATCAGATAAAAGGGCTGTTGAAATTCAGCAGAAACGCTGTCTATTGCAAAAGGCTCAGTATATAGATCATATTCAATCTCATCATCTATTACGGTAAATCTGAGACTTTCATCATCCCAGTAAGTACGATAGGTAAGAAATCTGCCGGTAAGTGACGGATCATAATTGTAATAGGGACGGCAGAATTCATCCTCAGGATCCCAGGAGAGACTTGCTGCTCCAGAGGGATTTTCCGGTGTAACAGCATCATCAGAATAATAGAGAGCATTTGCACATACCATCTGATTGGCACTTGAATTATTCTGTCCATTTCCACCATTATGGGTATCATGCAGGTCTCTAAATTCGTGATGATGACCCATTTCCATCAGATCAATCTCACCATTACGGGGCCAGGCATAATTTGCTGTTCCCTGCATCCAGATCGCTGGCCAGCCGCCAACATCCAGATCAGGGATACTCACTCTGGTTTCAATCATTCCATATTTAAGGGATAAAAAAGACCTGGTTGTAACTTTTCCGGAAGTATAATTAAGCGGATTACCCCATTGATCCACGATACCAGGACCTGATTCCTGCCGGGCTGTGATATGCAGGGCATTATTACCGGGATCACCAGGGATTTCAGCAATTTCAACATTATCTTCCTGATAATATTGCAGTTCGCCATTACCCCAGCCCCAGGAGCCGTTGCCGGTTTCGATCAGCCAGTTATCCAGATCATCAAAATTCTCTTCCCAGATAATTTCACCAATATCAGCAGTTAAAAGACTAAATGATAGAGAAATGATGAGACTAAGCAGCATCAAGGCTGTTCGATATCTTCCTAAATTCATATTTATACTCCCGGTTAATTTCCCACTAATTTCTTCTTGAAACAACACCTGTATCAGGATTATATACATATCCCCATTCACTTATATCAGCCAAAGCTTTTGCCGGAGTAGTATATAATGGCAGTCGTCCATTGTCTATGGGGTCATAGAGAAAATCGGCAGCTAGTTCTCTGAGCAGAACAGCGTGATAGGGGTCTCCTGGATTCCATTGCCACCAGGTAACTGAATCAAAGAAGTGATCCAATGTTGCGCGATAGGCTTTTATTGCCTGATTTCTGGCATTTTCACTGCCGCCGGCAGTATAAAGCTCGTGCAGTGCCTGAGCTGTCATATACTGATATTCACCATAAGTTATTCGTGCCAGCATGGTAGCCCAAAGATAGAATTTAGCCTTTGGTGAAGGACAGTTATCATTAAAAACCCAAACGCTATCCATACTAATTGCAGTATTAGCATAAGGATTTTCAGGATCATTAAGCACATTAGTGTCAGGATAAATGCCTTCATTTTCACTATATAAAGTTAAGGTAGAGTCAGTAGGAAGCTGCTCATATTCTAAAATAGTGCCATTTTTGGCATCGCAGCCTATAAAAGTTACAATCAACAGGCTGAGTAGAACAAATAAGATTATATTTTTCATAATTAACTCCTTAAAATTCAATGCTGTAGTAAATTCCAGCCTGGAATTCATAATCACTATCAACACCATCGCCCTCATTGGTTGGTGAATTCTCATCCAGAGTTCTAAAGATGGAATTAATTCCTATCCGGCTGGAAAGCAGACCATCAAGCATATTATCGATCAGAATAGAATAATCAAGTTTAAATTGCAGGGGATAGGTGATATTAAACTGGCGATACCAGTCATAGGGACCCCAGGCATCTTTTTTAGCATAACCGGAAAGGTAATATTTCTTATTAAAGATCATTTTAGCATCCAGAGACATAAGCTCTGCAGCATCGCCATCAGGATTACCAGTTGCCTGTTGTTTCCCGGCTTCCAGATTGGTGATCAATTTGAAATTGGGACTGGGATTCAGGATAAATCTGCCTTTTGCCAGCCAGACATCTTCGGCAGGCATTCCCACGCCAAAGGAGGCATTTGTATTACCTTCCTGATAAAAGAACATATCAGCATCAGCATCTTTTTTATAGCTGGTGAAATTCCCGCCTATACTGAAAGCAAAACCGGCATCTTCTCTTTTATCTGCGTCCCAGGCATAAAAATCACTGGCGGGAGTGGGATCATAAGTGATAAAGAATTCTCCGGAAACGGTTTCTCTATTATCCAGAACAGCAAAGGGATCATCATCACGATTACGGGGACTAATGCCCGGATATAATTGTGAGCCTTCAATGTAAGAATCTATGATAGGATTGGAATCAATCAGATTTGTGCGATATAATCCGCGCGGTAGCAGCCAGACATTTCCGATCGGGATCAGCATGCCACCTACAAATTCCAGTTTATTACCCAGTGATGAATAGGGGATAGTGGTATTAAATTCGCGCAGCGGATTTCCACCATCAGCTACCAGACCTGCATAATTAGCAGAAACATCTATAAGCCCAAATCCGGTATTATAGGTTATCTTTGCTCTTGCTCCCTGGGTATCCTTAAGTTCTATCTTATCTTCATAAATATTTCCATCTTCATAATAATCATATTCTTCATCCAGCTTTTCTGTGCCTGACATCAGATAACCCAATTCCAAAGTAGTACGGGGTATGATATTAGTCTTAAGTGAAAGCGCTGTTTGACGCGTTGCCCGTTCAGTAGATTCCGTAGCCGTAGATGAAGCATCTGCGCGTGAAAAATCTTCTGCGTGGATCAGCGTGAAATCAAACCCTTTGAAACCAAAATCATATTTAACTAACGCTTTGGGATTTGCTCCCCAGTAAACCTCAGGTCCTGCTAATACTGTGAGACCATTAAGAGTCTGCTTACCCGTAAATTCAAACCCATAAGGTGCTTTGGCATTCCAGATATCCATACCTTCCATATCTGTGGCTTCATAAAGCAGTCCGTAAATATCTCCCTTATAACCCCAGTGATAACGTGGTACATGATAAAATGCCCGTAAATCAAATCCATCAGTACTATAAAGAGCATCAAAATCATAAATTTCTATTCTTTCAGCATCAGTAATTTCCCGTGAAGTCGTCACTTCCATGCCGGCATCGTTTATTTCCGTTTCCACTGTGATATAGGATAATCCCCGCTTGCCATAATATTGCTCAAGTGGCTTATCTGCTACATTACCCAGGATATTAATTGTGAAATTACCAGAAATGTGGTTCGTAGGCTGAAATTCAAAATCCAGATCAATCATTTCACCATTAGAGAAATCAACCCCATTCTTACCATTATTTTCAACATCAAGTGATATTCCGCTAAAGGTCATATCACCACTCAAACTACCACCAGTCAGGCGGAATTTGTTCATTCCAGAGAATTGGCTGTTCAATAAGCTTACTTCACCGCCAATTTCCAGAAGCTTCATATCAATATTATCAATTTCAGCATTCATTTCAGTTTTATCTACATCATAGATATCTATTGCCCAGATTTTTGCCAGCACATCATAAGCCATTCTGGGTTCTGCCTGGTAAACTCTATCGGCATTGGGTCCACCCAGCCGGCAGATACCATACCACTCTTCATTCATATTATTCTTGCCCTGCACAAAATCAAAATTATAGCCACCATTACTCCAGGATGCATGCTTGTCCTGAACTGTCAGGTTTTCGGTCTGCAGGTATTTCCACCACTCATCGCGCCATTCAAACACGCAGCCACCTAAGGCATTGCCTTCTTCATTTTTGCCATAGCTCTTATTATAAATCTCCTGCCAGTTACCCTTGAGAATATTAGCCTGTCCTGACTGATCTTCCTTATAAGTAACAGCATTAAAGGCATCAGAACCAAACTCTGTCAGCAGTACCGGTAAACCAAGTTCCTTATTAACCCTGCTCCACATATCAGTAAAACTTATCCCGCGATAAGCATTCACACCCAGGATATCAAGATCAGGACAGTATTGCACGATTAGATCAAGATACTGAATATCTCCATTAACGATCATGAATGGATGATTAGTATCTACCTCTTTACCCGCTGCGATGATCTCATTAAATAAGCTGTAAAGTGATTTCGCTTTTTCCTTATGACGCTCTCCTACCGGAAGATTCTCGATCTCAAAGCTCGACCATTCCAATCCATAATTACTCTCATTTCCCAAAGCAAACATGATCACTCCGGGAGTATCCTTATACTTTTTTACCAGTTCCACGATGTCCTGCTTCAAGGTCTGACGCGTGAGTTCATCAGAATAATTGGTCTGAGGAGTCCATACTCCCCCTACATTATAACCATATCTGCCCATAAGATGATTCACAATCGTCATGATACCATGCTTATTATACATATAACTTACCCAGCGGGGCGGAATTAGACCAAAACAGCGTATGGTATTGATGCCCGCTGCTTTCATTAAATTACATTCATAATCAAGCACTTTCTCGATTTGCTCGTCAGTGTTTCCATATAAATTGTAGGCGTAATTCTCACCTATTGGTGTATAACCCCACACTACTCCTTTTACAAAATAATCCTGACCGTTAACCATAAGCTTCCAGCCATTTTCATCTTTAAATGTTGCTACTTTATCCGGTAACTGTGCAAATACTGCGGTTGTGAAAAACAAAATCTGGAGCAGTGCAAACAGGACAAGAAACCTCTTCTCCTTTACGGCTCTTACTAATTCATTCATACTAACCCTCCATTCATTATTGGCTTTTTTTATATATTTTTTCCTAGTTCTGTGAAACACCACTGACTGCTATATAGCAATTGTCAGACACTGTTTTCTGTCAAGATATTTTTTTCAGCTTGCCGCCCTATAAGTCCTATAATACCTATAAGTCCTATATATAATATGTATTTAACCAGTATAGCAGCCTTGGGTCTATTTAGATAATTTTGCTAATGGGGAGAGAGTATTATTTTATATTTGTTGATGAATCTCTAAGTACGAGTTTTGCGGGGAGGATAATGTGCTGAAATTCTATATTTTTACCATTAATGGCAGAGATGAGCAGATCAAGTGATTTCCGGGCAATATCGTCAATGGGTGCAGCATTTGTAGTGAGAGTAGGGAAAACCCTGGAAGCAACTTCGATATCATCAAAACCAACTACACTAATATTTTTTGGGATACTGAAACCCAGTTCCTGTATAATTTTCATGGCACCAATTGCCATGGAGTCATTAGCGCACATAATGGCAGAGGGTGGAACTTTTTGAGAGAGGAAATATCTGGCAGCTTTTTCTCCTGAGGCATAGGAATAATCACCTTTATAGACCAGAGCTTTGTCCAAATGAAGATTGTTATTATTCAAAGCACTAAGATAGCCATGCAGCCTGTCTTTGCAGATATCAGAATCCATCAGTCCTGAAATAAACCCAATCCGCTCATGACCCAGTGAAATGAGGTATTTTGTGGAGTCAAAGACACTGTTAAAATTATCTATTGTCACTGAGGGGATGGATTTATCGGAAGCCATATTATCTAAAAGCACAATCGGAATGAATTTCTTAAGTTCCTGAATTTTATACTCAATGCGAGGGAAGCAGCAGATAATGCTGCCGTCAATTCTTTTCTGGTCATTTATGGGGTTCATATCATCAGTATCAGAATAGATAAGCAGGTTATAGCCTTCATCTTTCGCTGCTTTTTTGAGAGCTTTAAAGATGAGGGAATAGTAGGGACTGGAAATTCCTTCGTCTATCTTATCATCGAGGAAGAACCCGATGTTTTTTGTTACTTTGGGACTCATTTTGCTGTGACTTACATAAGTTCCTTTTGTGGTGGATCTATGCAGAATACCTTCTTCCTGAAGTTCCATCAAAGCCTTTCTTACTGTCATGTAGGCAACGTCAAATTCGGTGGCAAGAACACGTTCACCAGGGAGTTTATCAACGATTTTGCCGTTTTTGATATCTTCTTTTATTTTATTTTTAACTTTAATATATTTAGGAAGACTTTTTGTCATTTTCACTGTTCCCCTTTTTAATTACCGACACAATTTCCTGCTCACTATATTTATAGCATAGAATACGGTGCCGACTATATTCTATGGCACTATAAGAAACTGCTATAAAGCAGTCAAACACCAAAATATTGAAAACTATAATTACGTCAAGAAAACAATTATAAGTGGTATAAGACAGAGATGGCAGCATAGATAAATATGATAAAATAATAAATTACTTGACAGGAAAACAGTATCTGGTTGATATTGCTATATAGCAATCAGATGATTGTTTGATGGGAAATTGGTAATAAAATATAAGAATGATAAGGGAGGTTACGATGATAAATAAGATTTTCAGTTTAATTGTTCTGGCAGCATTTTCATTATTTATCTTTAGCGGTTGTGATCAGGTTACCCAGCCCGACACAATTCCAGATAATATAGATAATGAGAATTATGAATTGGTCTGGTTTGATGAATTTAACCAGACGGACGCTAGTCTTGATGCAGGCAAATGGGGATATGACACAGGTTATGGTGGAGACGGCTGGGGTAATGATGAATGGCAGCTTTATACCAGCGAGCCAGAAAACGTGAGAGTGGAAGATGGCAACCTGGTTATCACAGCAGTGTGGGATTCGGTAAATTATTCTGAGGCGGGCAAGCGTGATGGCTCCATCACCTCAGCACGAGTGAACACCAAAGATAAGTTTTCGTTTAAATTCGGCAAAGTGAAGGCACGGATCAAGCCACCGAGCGGTATGGGTATGTGGCCCGCATTCTGGATGCTGGGCAACAGTTATGATACCATAGGCTGGCCTCAATGTGGCGAGATAGACATCATGGAGATGAGCCCCATATATCATAATGATAATACTACCATGTTCACGCTCCACTGGTGGAATGAGGCAGGCGAATATCATGATTCCGATGGTGCAGCACGGGAATTAAGCTATTCACTCACTGACGACTATCATATATATGAATTAGAATGGGATGAGCAACGGGTAATTGGTAAGATAGATGATATTACCTATTTTGTCAGGGCAATAGATCCAGCAGGCATGGATGAATTTTTAAGAAAATTTTTCTTAATCTTTAATGTGGCAGTAGGTGGCAATCTGGGTGGCAGTCCAGATGAGACTACGCAGTGGAACCAGTCGATGTATGTTGATTGGGTGCATGTTTACCAGCCGGTAATAGAAACTTATGGATTATTTACAGATGAGACCCCGGTTGATGCAGGTTTACAGGTTGGGATGAATGCTGAGATATATGTCTGGGAAAATACGCTTTCCGGGGGATCAATAGACCCTTATGAGGGATCAAATGTAATATCCTGGACAACTAATGGAGTAGGCTGGTTTGGGGGTGGTATTAGTTCATCATACCCGGTAGACCTTTCAAAATTTGCCTACGGTAATATAAAATTCATGATCAAGATACCAGCCGATGTGACCTTTAAAATAGGAATAAACGATACGGATGGCAATGAGAATTATGTAATATTCCCGGCAAATGAAACTGTCTTTGGTCTGGTTAGAGATGGTGAATGGGGACAGGCGACTATACCCGTAGATGAGATCAAAGGAAGTGTAGATCTGGAGATACTGGACTACGAATTTATCATCTTAGAACAAAATGGAGCACAATGTGAATTTGCCCTTGATGATATTTACTGGGCTGGTGGCGGATCTGTACCCAGCAGTGTTGCCTTTGATGCAGACAGCTATGCAATTGAAGCCACTGGTGCAGTGATCACAGTAGATGACCTGGCTGCAGCGGGAAATACAGTTTCTGTAAGTGTGGATAACGAGACAGAATCAATTAGTATTGAATTTGTGCTTGATGCAATGGGTATGGGGACAGGTACAGTGAATTTTGGTCCTACAGATGATGCCACAGATACAATTGCTATTACTGCCGGTGGATCAATAATTGCTAATTATTTAGATTTTAATGGAAATGTGAAAACTGCTACAGCTGAAATTGAAAGTAGCGCTGAACCTACTGGTAATTATGGAATATTTACAGATGAAACCCCAGTGGATGATGGTTTGGAAGTTGGAGTAGATGCTGAGATATTTGTATGGGAAAATACCCTTACTGCAGGGACAATACTACCTTATGAGGGTGAGAATGTAATATCATGGTTAACAACCGGAATAGGCTGGTTTGGCGGCGGGATCAGTTCAAATATTCCGGGAGATCTTTCAGAATTTGCTGATGGCAATATAAAATTCATGATCAAGATTCCTGCTAATGTGACCTTTAAAATTGGGATAAAGGATACCGCTGGCAACGAGAATTATGTGAGTTTTCCGGCAAATCAAACTGCCTTTGGTCTGGTTAGAGATGGCGACTGGGGACAGGCAAGCATTCCTGTAGATGAAATCAAAGGGAATGTGAATCTGGCGATATTAGAATATGAATTTATGATATTAGAACAAGATGGCACCCAATGTGAGTTTGCCCTTGATGATATCTACTGGAATGGAGAAGGTGCTGCCGCGAGTAGTGTCTCCTTTGATGCCGGCAGTTATGCAAATGATGCCACTGGAGCAGTGATTTCAGTGGATGATGGGTCTGCGGCAGGAAATACAGTTAATGTAACTGTAGATAACGGCACGGAAACAATCAGTGTTGATATTATACTCGACGCAATGGGTATAGGAACAGGTAGCTTGAATTTTGGTCCTACTGATGATGCTACAGACACAATCGCAATTACAGCAGGTGGTACTCTAACAGCTATATATACTGATGGCAATGGTATTATAAAAAGTGATACAGCTGACATAGAATCAGGAAGTCCTGATTCACCGGAAGTCGCTGCTCCTTCTCCTTCACAATCTGAGGTTAATGTGATCTCACTTTTTAGCGATGCATATACTGATGTTCCTGTAGATACCTGGTCAGCAGACTGGGATCAGGCTGATGTTAGTGACCTTCAAGTTGCTGGTGATGATGTGAAGCTTTATACAAATCTTGTGTTTGCAGGAATTGAGTTTACTTCACAAACCATTGATGGTTCAGAAATGACCTACTTCCATATGGATATCTGGACACCTGATCCAACGGCAGCTCCAGCAGTATTTAAGATCAAGCTGGTAGATTTCGGTGCTGATGGTGCTTGGAGTGGCGGTGACGATGTGGAGCATGAACTTACTTTTGATGCTAATACTACTCCCGCATTACAAACAGGATCCTGGGTATCATTTGATATTCCCATGACTGATTTTACTAATCTGGTTACTACAGCACATCTTGCTCAATTGGTCATTTCGGGTGATCTCAGTACAGTTTATGTAGATAACATATTCTTCTATAAAAATTAATCATGGAAGGGATTAAAAATGTGTAAAAATCATAGCGAAACAAAAACAGAAGATAAGTTATCTCTGAAACAGGAATTAGTTTATACTGGGGTAGCACTGCTTTTCGGCACGATGCATTTTCATGTAATTTATTTAGTAGAATAATAAAGAAGGAAAATTATGAAAACAGAAATAGTTGAATCAACTAAAAGCAAAAATTTAGTCCCATTCGGACAGAAAGTTGCTTTTGGTATTGGTATGTTAGCCAATCAAATGTTTCCTGCGGTCCTCGGTATATTTATGGTTGTCCTGGTTCAGGATTTGGGTTTCCCGGGTTGGATGTGGGGAGTTATATTTTTCCTGCCCAGGGTATTTGATGCTGTCACTGACCCCATCATGGGCTATATTTCTGATAACACCAAATCGAAATGGGGTAGAAGAAGACAGTACGTCTTCATTGGTGCGATCCTCATGGGAATTGCCTTTATCGTTATGTGGCAATTGTATCGTGAGAATGGAGTCGATTATAACTTTATCTATTTCCTGCTCTTTTCGTTCGTCTTCTATTTAGGTCTGACCATATTTAGTGTGCCTTACGTTGCAATGGGCTATGAGATGAGCAACGATTTTCACGAGCGAACAAGCATTATGGCTGTAGCCCAATGGATCGGGCAGTGGGCATGGGTTGTTGCTCCCTGGTTTTGGGTCATCATGTACGATAAGGACTGGTTCCCCTCGGCAGATGTAGCTACGAGGACACTTGCGATATGGGTAGGGATAGTCTGTATGCTGCTTGCAATGGTTCCAGCAATATTTATAAAAAGCAGATCGACCGTTAATGAAAAATACTCTCCTCTTAATCTACATGCAATCGGGAGCAGTTTAGTAGAAATTTTTTCAAACTTTAAGGAAGCGTTCAGGATTCCTCAGTTTGTAAAATTATGTGTATCCACCTTTTTTATATTTAATGCCTTTAATACTATCGCAGCGTTTTCATTTTTTATTATAGTATATCATTTATTTGATGGAGATGCAGGAGCTGCTGGTATTTGGCCTACACTTTTTGGCAGCCTGGCTTCAATCGTAACTACATTTTTAGTAATTCCCACAGTAGCTCGCATGTCCAGGTTATTGGGTAAAAAAAGAGCATTCATCATCTCGCAAAGTATCTCAATCTTCGGGTATATCATGTTGTGGTTTCTTTTTGTACCAGGAAAGCCTTATATGTTTATTTTCGCACTGCCTTTCTTTTCCTTTGGAATTGGAAGTTTATTTACTTTGATGATGTCAATGACTTCAGACGTTATGGATCTGGATGAGTTAAATTCAGGAAAACGTCGGGAAGGAGTATTTGGCGCTATTTACTGGTGGATGGTCAAGTTTGGCTTCGCTATCGCAGGATTGTTAAGTGGGGTTATTATGTCCGTAGTGGGATTTGATGCCGGAGCAGCTACGCAACCTGAGCACGCAATAACAGGATTGAGAATTTTTTATTCCGGAATTCCAATACTGGGTACGACGATCGCTATTTTAATGATGCGTAATTATGATCTAACTGAAGAAAAGGCAAATGAAGTTCGGGTTGAACTCGAGAAACGCCATGCCGAAAAAATTGAAGTTGAAAAACTTGGTTTGGAAAAATCATAGGAAATTATGATGCGAAAGCATATTATTAAAGCACTGGTTCTCATTATTCTTTCAATAGTGGTTTTTGGTTGTGGTGCTGGTAATAGTAATAAACTTGGCTCAACATCAGAAATTCTGCTCACTTCAGCAGCAGGTGATAAGCTTGCAGAACAAGCAAATGTTGCCTTTAAAAAAGGGAATGCTGAGGGAAATGTAATATCTGTTTTTCCTGACCAGAAGAAGCAGACAATAGCCGGGATAGGGAGCTCAATTACTGAATCTTCAGCCTTTGTGCTGGCACATCTGGATAAGGAAAAAAGACACGAAGTGATGAAGAAAATATTCAGTGAAGAAGGAGCGAATTTCTCTTTGACCAGAACTCACATAGGAGCTTGTGATTTTTGTGTGAAAGGCAAATATTCCTATGTAGCAGAAGCAGATACAGAGCTGAAAGATTTCACAATAGCTGAGGACCTTAAAGGTTTTAAGCAGTCAGAATATTCTGGTATAAAGGATGAATCTTACGATCTTTTACCTATGATCAAGGAAGCTTTAGCTATTAAGCAGACGCAACAGGATAGCGAATTGAGAATTATTTCTTCTGCCTGGACTGCACCTTACTGGATGAAAGATATTGGAAAGTGGTATATTCCCGGAGCACCAGAGAATAACTGGCAGGGTACTGGCGGTAAATTGAAGGACGAATACGTAGCTACCTATGCAGATTATCTGGTGAAATATCTGAAAGCCTATAAAGCGGAAGGTGTGGATATCTGGGGAATTACTCCCGTAAATGAACCACATGGCAATAATGGTCAATGGGAGAGCATGAATTTCTCACCTGAAACTCAGAATGAATTTATCAAAAAATATCTGGGTCCAAAGCTGAAAGCTGAAGGTTATGAAAACACCAAACTATTTATTTTCGATCAGAATAGAGACGGACTGGAAGACTGGGCAAATGTGATCTTTGCTGATCAGGAAACAGCGCAGTATGTAGATGGAGCAGCAGTTCACTGGTATGAAAGCACTAATAAAGTCTATGAGGATGTATTTGAAAGAGTTCATGCCAAATATCCTGATCAATCAATCATTCATACTGAAGGCTGCATTGACGATCTGGGTAAAGATGCTCCGGGTGGAGTTACTGATCCTGAGGGTTATAAAGAAAGTAACTGGTTTGAGAATGATGAATTCTGGTGGTCTAAATCTGCCACAGACTGGGCATATTCAGTAACCTGGCAGGGAGTGAAAGTGGAAGATCACCCAATGTATATTCCTGTTCATCGTTATGCCCGTAATATAATTGTGAGTATTGATCATTGGCTGGAAGGCTGGATCGACTGGAATATGGTCCTGGATCAGGATGGAGGGCCTAATCATGTGGGTAATTTCTGTGGAGCTCCTATTATGATAGATACCGCTTCTCAGGATGTTTATTACACTCCCATATATTATGTATTAGCTCAATTCAGCAAGACTATACGACCTGGCGACATTGCAGTAGAAACTCACCAGCAGCTTATTGATCTGGGGAATGATGATCTGCATGCCTGTGCTACGCTTAATTCAGCTAATATTTTAAGTATTCAGGTATTGAATACTACAGAAGAACCGATTTTATATAAACTGCAGATAGGCGATCAATTTGCAGAATTAGAAATAGCTGCCAATGCCGTGCAGACAGTGAGAATATCGTTATGATCAGAAGAATTTTATTGCTAATACTATTATGTATATTCAGCTCAGTTTATGCTGATATGATCAGCAGAGAGCTTCTGGTAAAAGAACTGGATAATCTTCAACAGGAAGAGCCCTTTATAATACGTAATTTCAGTCCCTTTGAGATGGCACATCAAACTGAGGCAATTAGTTATGGCTGTTATCGCAGGGGCCAGGCACCCGGCAGGCAGGGACCTTCCAAAGAAGATATCCGGCAGGATCTAGAAATTATCTCCCAATATTGGGAATTGATCAGGGTTTATAATGCTGATGTAGATACAGAGCGCATTCTGGAAGTGATAGCAGAGAATAAATTACCCTTGAAGATGATGCTGGGAGTGTGGCTGGAAAATGAGGATAATGATCCTGCCAAAAAAGAAATGAATATCACTAATACCCTGTACAGTATAAAGCTGGCGCAGAGGTATCCGGATATAATAAAAGCTGTTAACGTAGGAAACGAAACCCAGGTCTTCTGGTCAGGGCATAAAGTAGTAACAAAAGACTTGATCAAATATATCAGGGCAGTTCGTAAAAATACCCAATTGCCGGTCACCACGGCAGATGATTATAATTTTTGGAATAAGCAGGAAAGCAAGGCAGTAGCCTTAGAGATAGATTTTATCGTAACCCATATTTATCCGTTGTGGAATGGTAAAAAACTAAATGAATCAATTGCATGGCTGGATAGTAATTATGATATAATTACTGAATTACATCCTGATAAACTTGTAGTTTTAGGTGAGATTGGCTGGGCAACTGATTATAATCCCACGAAGAAGGGACCTGGAGAGCAGGGAACTTTGATCAAAGGGGAAGTTAGTTTGAGGGCTCAGGAAAGTTTTCTGTCTGAGCTTAATGCCTGGAGTACGCAAAATGGAGTGATCACGTTCTGGTTTGAGGCTTTTAATGAACCCTGGAAAGGTGGCGGAGAAGCGTCAGGACCAAATGAAATAGAAAAGAATTGGGGAGTGTATTATGAAGACCGCACTCCTAAGAAATCCTTTAGTAATTATTTAAAGCATAATGCTAAAACCAAATAAACAAATCCTTAAGGAGGAAAAATGAAAAACAGAACAACATTATTTTTAGTAATATTCTTCGTATTAGCGATGAATTCAGTAATGTTTGCTCAGAATGCACCAGTTGATTTTGAAGCTGGTGGTTATGGCTCAGACTGGACTTGGACAGTCTTTGAAAACGGGAGTAATCCCCCCATTGAAGTAATTGCAAATCCCGATGCATCAGGGATCAATACTTCAGATATAGTGGGACAAATTACAGCACTGCAGGCTGGACAGCCCTGGGCTGGTTGTGAAACACTTGATATTGGTGAATTTACTTTCGATGAAACTAATTGTACTGTGAGCATTATGGTACACAAAGATGTGGTAAGTGATGTGCGCATGAAGTTTGAAGGAGCAAGTGCTCCGGCAGAAATTAATTCCACAAATACCATAACCGGAGAATGGGAAGAAATCGTTTATAATTTTTCAGGTGCAATAGGTAACAGCTATAATAAACTGGTATTTTTTCCGGACTTTGATATGGCTGGCAGATTGCAGGATAATATAGTATATTTTGATAATATAACTTTCACAGAAGAGATAGCTGGTGCTGAACCACAGGTAGCTGCCCCAGCTCCAACTGATGCACCAGAAGATGTTGTTTCTGTTTTCAGCGATTCTTATGACGATCTTGCTGGAACTAATTTCAATCCTCCCTGGGGACAATCAACCATTGTATCTACACCAAATATCGGTGGAAATGTAATGCTGAAATATGCTAACTTCAATTATCAGGGTACACAGTTTGGTGCAGCTCAGGACTTATCCTTAATGGAATTTGTGCATATTGACCTGTGGACGGCAGATGCTACAGTAGTTCTATTTACTCCCATCGCTGCTCCTCCCGGTGAATTTTTAGTGCCGCTTAGTCCCCTGGAACAGAATGTCTGGAACAGCATTGATATTCCTTTAGCTGATTTTACAGGTGTCTCCATGGCAAGTATCTTTCAATTGAAATTTGATGGTCAGCAGGGTGTGACCCCCTCAAACATCTATCTTGATAACATCTATTTTTATAAACTACCAGAAGGTGAAGATACTGATGCAACTTTGAGTGATCTGCAGATAGATGGCGTTACTGTGAACGGGTTTAGTCCTCTGACACTTAACTATAATATTGAACTGCCAACTGGTACAGTTGATGTCCCAGAAGTTACAGCAGTTACTACTAATATTAACGCCAGCTTTGTGGTCAACGATGCTGTAATGCTGCCGGGAACTACCCAGGTAATAATTACTTCAGCAGATGAAAGCAATGTGCTTACATACAATGTTAATTTCTTTTTCCCAACCCCGGTACCTGAAGTTGCAGCACCAGTCCCAACTCAATCTGCAAATGATGTAATTTCTATTTATAGTGACTCTTATGATGATCTGGCAGGAACGGATTTCAATCCGAACTGGGGACAGAGTACTATTGTGACCTTTGAAGAGATCGATGGCAATATGATGCTCATGTATGATAACTTCAATTATCAGGGTACCGCTTTAGCGGGAGCTAATGACTTCTCAGCAATGGATTATCTGCATATTGATATGTGGACTCCTGATGCTACAGTAGTTATGACAACTCCAATCAGTGCTTCTACAGGGGAGTTTGCTGTGTCTATGACTCCTATTGAGCCAGAAACCTGGAACAGCTATGATATACCTCTGAATAATTTCACTGGTCTTTCCATGACAGATATTATTCAGCTTAAATTTGACGGACAGCAGGGTGTGAATCCCTCAACTATATATCTTGATAACATCTATTTTTATTCAGCATTTGTACCTGGCAGCGATGCCACACTGAGTGACTTGCAGGTTGATGATGTAAGTGTAGAAGGTTTTGCACCGTCAGTCCTTGATTACTGGGTAGAATTACCTGCTGGCACTGTTGATGTACCGGTAGTAACTGCCACACCAACTGATCCATTAGCCAGTTATATAGTCAATGCAGCCGGAATGATTCCAGGAGTTACTGAAGTGATAGTAACTGCCGAAAATGGGACTTCTGTCTTAACTTATAATGTGAATTTTACTCTGGCAGATGCCGTACCAGAGATAGCAGCACCCGTGCCAGAACATGATGCTGAAGATGTAATTTCCCTGTTCAGTAATCCTTATGAAGATGTAACAGTGGACACCTGGTCAGCTGGTTGGGATGTAGCTGATGTAGCTGATATCCAGATCGCTGGTGATGATACCAAGCTTTATACTAATCTGGTATTTGCCGGCATAGAATTTACATCTGAGACTATTGACGCTACCTGGATGACTCATTTCCATATGGATATCTGGACTCCGAACAGCACTTCTGCACCAGCAGTTTTTAGAGTTAAACTGGTAGATTTTGGTGCTGATGGTGTGTGGGGAACTGATGATGTGGAGCATGAGATCACTTTTGACGAAACCACACTTAGTTCAGAAACCTGGGTCAGCCTGGATATTCCATTTACAGATTTCACTAATCTGGTTACCAGAGGGCATCTTGCCCAGTTGATCATTTCTGGTGATCTGAGCACGGTATATATAGATAACGTCTATATTTATACCGATGGTTCTATTCACCCCTGGATTTATGGTGATGTAACAGATGACGGAACTACGGATGCTTTTGATGCCGCTAATATGCTGCAATATGCTGTTCAGCTTGATCCTATAGGGGCTCCTTTACCATGGACCTGGCAGCTTGAAGCTGGAGATGTAGATGGAAATGGGGCAGTGGAAGCTTATGATGCAGCCCTTGTTCTGCAATACAGCGTTGATATGATAGAAGTATTTCCAGTGGAACTAAGAGAATTTGATTCTCCTCAGGGAAGAATTGATATCAGAATGGAAAATGATGAAATAATCATCAATTCAATAGCCGATTTATATAGTCTGCAGATATCAGCAAAGAAGAATTCAGTAGAATTTGGTACACCAGAGGTTCAGGAAGGTATCTTGAACGCAGTTAATCCAGAATCAAACACAATTGCCCTTGCCAGTGCAGAAGAAATGTCTGGTGAAATATTACGGATACCATTTAAATCAGTTTCTAAAAGCAGTAATATCGAATTATTACTAAACATCAATGGAAATGAAAAAAGATATAACCTTACTCCTAATTCAGGTGCTACTCGTGAGTTTAATGTTCCCATAGATTTTGAAGTTGGTGGACATGGAGCAGACTGGACCTGGACAGTATTTGAAAATTTAACAAATCCTCCATTGGAGATTTTGGCTAATCCAGATCCTACGGGCATCAATACTTCTGATACAGTAGCTAAATTTACTGCTTTACAGGCAGGACAACCCTGGGCTGGATGTGAATCACAGCACTTAGTGGATCTTGGTCAATTTTCATTTGATGAAACTAACTGCACTGTGAAAGTGATGGTTTGGAAACCGGTAATTAGTGATGTGGGAGTAAAATTTGTAGAAGCAAACGGCGAAGCTCAGCCTGAAGTAAAGGTTGCTAACACTGTGGTCAATGAATGGGAAGAATTAACCTTTGATCTTTCAGGAAGTATTGGGGCAGGAATTACAGGAATATTAGACCAGATAGTAATATTTCCAGATTTTGATCTAGCAGGCAGATTACAGGATAATATCTGCTATTTTGATAATGTAACATTCCATCCGCAAGGTGATCCACCTGCAGGTCCAACTGAACCTGCTCCAACACCGGCATTTGCACCGGAACATGTGATCTCACTTTTCAGCAATGCCTATACAGATGTAACGGTTGATACCTGGTCAGCAGACTGGGATCAGGCTAATGTTAGTAATGTTCAGGTTGATGGTGATGATGTGAAGCTTTATACAAGTCTTGTGTTTGCAGGAATTGAATTTACTTCTCAAACTATAGATGCAACTGCCATGAATCATTTCCATATGGATATCTGGACACCAGACGCCACAGCTGCTCCTGCAGTATTTAAGATCAAACTGGTAGATTTCGGAGCTGATGGTGTATGGGGTGGTGACGATGTAGAGCATGAGCTTACCTTTGATGCAAACACAATTCCACCATTGCAGACAGAAGAATGGGTCTCTTTTGATATTCCACTGGCTGACTTCACTAATTTGGTTACAACCGGACATCTTGCCCAATTGATCATTTCTGGTGACCTCAGTACAGTTTACGTGGATAATATTTTCTTCCACGATAACACAACCGGAATCAATCAAGATAATCCAATTTCTGCAGTTTCAAATTTAGGAAATAATTATCCTAATCCTTTCAATCCAGTTACCAATATCAGCTATACCTTGAATAAAGCTGGTAATGTTTCCATCAATGTTTATGATGTAAGAGGACGTCTGGTAGAGAATCTGGTAAGTGGTTACAGATCAGCCGATACTTATCACTATACCTGGGATGCCGGAAATGCTGCTTCAGGAATTTACTATTACAGACTGTCTGTGGACGGCAGAGTAGTAGATACTAAACGCATGATCCTGCTTAAGTAATATAGATAATCAGCCGGCACATAATTTTGTGCCGGCTGACCAAATTTAGAAAAATTAATCAAGGGGGTAGTGTTGATTCCAATAGGGGATAATCAATACAAACTAAATGAAGCGGGAGAGTTTATCATTAATGATTATAACTCTGCCAAATTATTTTCAAGTTTCTTTCCGGGGATTGCCGGTAAAAATGGCGTCCCGATGTGGACGTTTTATGTGAATCGCTCGCAATGTATCTGCAGTATGGGTATTCAGGATAAACAGCATCCGATCATGGAATTCCTGCCAGCTAACTGGGCATATAATCTGGTTTCAACTCAGGGATTCAGGACATTTATAAAATTCTCAGATACTAAACAGGTTTCATTTTATGAACCTTTCCAGAATAATCTGAGAGATGATCAAATGCAGAAAGAACAGCGGATGATCATTGCTCCAGCTCAATTGACCCTTGAGGAAGTTAATTACACCCTGGGACTAAGATTCAAAGTGGAGTATTTCAATGTTCCTCAAGATGAATATGCCGGTCTGGTTCGCAAACTAAAGATTGAAAATATTTCTGATGAACCCGTAAGCCTGGAAGGTCTTGATGGGTTACCCCTTATAATTCCCTATGGTTTAGATAATAACGGCTTGAAATTTATGCGCAGATTAATGGAAGCATTCATAGAAGTCGTTAATTATGAAAACAAAGTCCCTTTTTATAAAGGTAAGGTAAAACCTGCTGATCGCCCTGATGTGGTCCGGATCAAAAAAGGTAATTTCTATCTGGGATTTGAGCCTGAAGATTCAGGGTCACGGTTAGTTACTCCTATATATGATCCCGTAAAGATTTTTGGTATCAGAGGTGATTACAATTATCCGGAAAAGTTTCTGATTTCTTCTTCTGAAGAAATGCAGTCAGATCAGATTTACGAGAACAGGCTTCCCTGTGCCATGGGTAATTTTAAAGCTGAAATTGCCCCGGGGCAGACTTATACATATATTTCCATTATAGGCAGCGCTGGCTCGGTGCAGGAATTAAATGCTCTGGTACCAGTAATCACAAAAAGGGAATATATAGATAAAATTTCTCTGGTCAATCAGGAGATCATCGAAATATTAACTCAAAATAATTTCATTAACAGCCGGGAATCTCTCTTGAATAACTATACGAAGCAGAATTTCCTGGATAACGTGCTAAGGGGTGGTTTCCCTTATACCTTAAAAGGTAGGAATAATCAGACAACCCTGCATCTGTATTCCCGCAAACATGGTGATCTGGAAAGAGATTATAATGATTATCGCCTGGCACCCGCTCATTATTCCCAGGGAAATGGGAATTTTAGAGATGTAAATCAGAACCGCAGATGTGATCTCTTCTTTAATCCTGATGTTCGTGAAGGAAACGTTGAACACTTCTATAATTTGATCCAGTTAGACGGATTTAACCCTCTGGTGATCAGAGAAGTTCGTTATTCAGTTACTGATGCAGTAAAGATTAACTCAATTTTAGCTGAATATCTGGAAGAAGAACAGGCTAAGCAACTCACGCCATATTTAAAAGAACCATTTACTCCCGGCGATCTTCTGGCTTATTTGAAAGATAATAAGATATCCTTAAATAGCCAAATAGATGTTTTCCTGGGAGACTTCCTGGGAAGCTGCTCAAAAAATCATGATACTGATTACGGGGAAGGTTACTGGACTGATCACTGGACTTATAATCTTGATCTGCTGGAGAATTTCCTGGCAGTTTATCCTGAAAAGAAAAACTGGCTGTTGTTTGAAAAAGAGCAGTTCTCTTTTTATGATAACCCTCACTGCGTGCAGGCTCGTGATGATAAATATGTTATCTGGGATGGTAATGCCATGCAGCTTAATGCTGTAGTATTTGACGAGCAGAAGGAAATCATGATCAGTCAAAGAACAGAGAATCCTAACAAGGTTCGCACCAGAAATGGCACTGGTGAAGTGTATTATACTTCTCTATTTAATAAAATGCTGTCTTTGATCGTTAATAAACTCTCCTCTCTGGATGCTGAAGGAGTGGGTGTTGAAATGGAAGCTGGTAAGCCTAACTGGTATGATGCCTTAAATGGGCTACCGGGTCTGATGGGCTCAAGTATCAGCGAGACCCTGGAGGTAAAACGGCATATATTATTTCTTCTAAAGGCGTTAGAGGAATATGGAGCTAATAACCAGAAATGGCAGGTATATGTAGAATTATCCGAATTCATGAATGCCCTGTCAGCACTGTTAAAGGCAGAATTTTCGTCATTTGAGTTTTGGGATAAGGCAGCCACAGCCAGAGAAAAATATCGTCTGAATACCAGACTGGGTATCAGCGGAAAAGAAAAGCCGGTCACCAAAGCTCAGTTAATTGAATTCCTGCAGTCAGGTCTTAACAAACTTAATGAAGGAATTGATAAAGCCTGGGATAGAGAGGATAATATCATCTCCACATACTTTATCAGTGAAGCTGTGGAATATGAAGAAATCAAATTGTCAGATAATAACGGAAAAATAGTAACGAAAACAAATCCTAAAGGATTAACCTGTTTTAGAGCAAAGAAATTTACTCATAAAGCACTGCCACTCTTTCTGGAAGGACCAGTACATTACCTGCGCTGTCAGCCGGAAAAGGACATGGCGAAGGCTTTTGCTCAAAACATTAGAAAGAGCGGTCTATATGACACGAAATTAAAAATGTACAAAGTAAATTCTTCTTTAGCTGATCAGCCCATGGAAATAGGCAGAGCAAGAACCTTTTCTCCCGGCTGGTTTGAAAATGAATCTATCTGGCTGCACATGGAATATAAATATATGCTGGAATTACTGCGTAATGAGCTTTATGATGAATTTTACCGAGATTTTAAAAAGGTCTTTGTCCCTTTCTTTGATCCGCAAGTATATGGCAGAAGTATCCTGGAGAATTCGTCATTTATTGTCAGCAGTGCCAATCCTGATCCTTCTATTCATGGAAATGGATTTGTAGCCCGGCTTAGCGGAGCTACTGCTGAATTCATTAACATCATTACCTTTATGTGCATAGGTAAAGCCCCGTTTACGATAAATGCTGCCGGTGAACTGCAATTGAGTTTTCATCCCGTATTACCTGCCTCGCTGTTTATAACCAAAGCTCAGGAAAAGAAACTAAATATTGCTAATAGCTGGCAACAGGTGCATTTTGCAGCCAATACATTCAGCTTCATGTTTCTGGGCAAAATTCTGGTCACCTATCACAACGCTGATCAGGCGGACACGTTCGGAAATGATGCTGTTTCACCTGCTGAATGGCTATTAACTGATCATGAAGGCAATACCTCTAAATTTGATACACCGGAATTAACGGGTGAGATCGTAAGGAATATAAGATCCGGGATGATCAGCCGGATTAATATTGAATTAAAGAAAACAACAAATATGGAGAACTAAAATGGATTCTATTGAAAAGAAAGTATCTGATTTACTGAAAAAAATGAACCTTGATCAAAAGGTGGGACAAATAACCCAGCCGGAACGTGAATTCGTTACTCCGGAGGAAGTAAAGAAATATCATATTGGCTCAGTACTTAGCGGGGGAGGCTCTGTACCGGGCGATAACACCCCTGCAGACTGGATCAAAATGAATGATGAATACTGGGCTGCTTCTATGGATGAAGATGAAAACCATCTGGCTATTCCTCTTATTTATGGCGTAGATGCTATCCATGGCAATACTAATGTAAAGGGAGCCGTGGTGTTTCCGCACAATATTGGACTGGGTGCAGCTCATGATCCAGACCTTATTGAGCGGATAGCAGCAGTAACTGCCCGTGAAATTGCGGCTACCAGTGTGGAATGGACATTTGCCCCCACCCTGGCTGTGGCTCGTAACAGCCACTGGGGTCGTACTTATGAAAGCTATTCAGAAGACCCACGCATTGTCAGCGAATATGCCCCCAGATTTGTGAAAGGGCTTCAGGGAGATCTGGGTGAAGAAAAGGTGGTAGCCTGTGTAAAACACTGGGTGGGCGATGGCGCTACTACCCACGGAATTGATCAGGGTGATATGAATATTAGTGAAGCAGAACTTAGAAAAATTCATGTTCCTCCTTATAAGGCAGCTATCGATGCCGGAGTTCTTACCGTAATGGTCTCATTAAGCAGCTGGAATATGGAAAAGTGTCATGGTCACAAGTTCCTGATAACCGATCTTCTCAAAAAGGAACTGGGATTTAATGGCTTTGTGATCTCTGACTGGGATGGCATTGATTATCTGGATGAGAGTTATGAAGAATCTGCTGTTATGTCTTTGAATGCCGGCATGGATATGTTTATGATAACAGGTAGATGGAAAGAATTTATTGAGTATATTAAGGCAAATGTAATGTCTGGACGTATTCCCATGGAACGGCTTGATGATGCTGTAAGACGCATTCTGCGCGTAAAATTCAAGTTTGGTTTATTTGATAAACCCCGTCCCGCTGAAAGAAAATTATCACTCGATAATTCCTGTTTCGGCTCACAGAAGCATCGCGAAGTTGCCCGTGAAGCGGTTAGAAAATCGCTGGTCATGCTCAAAAATGAAGCTGATATCCTTCCTCTTAAGAAAAATGCCCGTATTTTAGTTGCAGGAAAAAACGCCCATAACCGCGGACATCAGTGCGGAGGATTCACAGTCGCCTGGCAGGGTGTTAATGACAATGACCCGGAAATAAGCGGTTCATATAATGAAACTGATACCGATAATGCTTCTCCCAGAAAAAATCTTAACATTTCGGAAACGAACTCCCTCATTTTAGGAGGAACCTCTATCTGGGAAGGTATAAACCGGGTTGTGCCAAATACCGATTTGAGTATAGATGGTTCTGCTGCTGATCCTGATAAACACGATGTGGCAATTGTGGTTATTGGTGAAACTCCCTATGCTGAAATGCTGGGCGATATTCGCGTTGAAGGTCTGGCAAAAGGACTTATGATCAGCAAAGGCTCCACTTCTGATGATAATCTTCCCGGTGATGATATCCCTATTATGAAAAAAGGACCTTATGGTACTCATTTATATCTCCATGAACTGCATCCCGAGGATATTGCCACTATTAAAAATATTACCAGTAAAGGTATCCCGGTTGTTACGATTATGATCTGTGGACGTCCTCTGGTAGTAAGCCAGGAAATTGAAGCTTCCAAAGCATTCGTAGTTGCCTGGTTCCCCGGCTCGGAAGGACAGGGTGTGGCTGATGTGATTTTTGGCGATTATCCCATGCAGGGAAAATTAAGTTTCTCCTGGCCCCGGTATGATGATGAAAACTGGAATGTCGGTGACAAGAATTATAACCCCTTATTCCCTTATGGGTTTGGGCTGAAATATAATGATTGATCCTCCTCAAAAGAAGAAATAGTTCGCTTATTCATTGTTTCTCCTAATGATATAGTGTTCCGCTCTCTCATTCCTCATGACGGGGTGGAACACTATATTGATCTTTACTGCTTCTGCAGCACAATAGCATGGCTAAACCGCACCCGCGGAGTGGATTTTACCCTAAATCCTTTACTTATGGCATAGTCTATTGCTTCCTGAAAGAATTTTGCGGAAACATGCAGCTTCGGGTCTGCCAGGTAATATATTCCACCCGGTTCCAGCAATTCATAAATCTGATTGATCAAGCTCTGATAATCCGGTGTTTCATGGATCATCCAGAAAGTAAGAATGAAATCTGCTTTTGTCTTGATCCCCAGTTCAGTACTGCCACATTGATGTGTTGTTATTCTGCTGCCTAGTCCCCGCCTTCCGGCTCGCTTTTCCACTATTTTCAGCATTCCTGCCTGAAGATCAATCGCTGTAACTCTGCCTCTCTCGCCGACATGCTTTGCCATTGACAGACTAAAAAAACCCAGCCCACAGCCAATATCAAGCACTCGCATACCATCTCGCAGATAGGGCTTAAACATCTCCTGCGGTGAGTGAATCAGTCCCCGCAAAGGATTATCAAAAGTATATGCCATCCACACAGGACATACTGCTTTATCTAAATTCACCATTATCTCCCCCTCTAGGTTCTTCAATTTCCTCTTCCGGTTCCCAGGCAAAGATTTCCTGTTTCATCTGTTCCAACTCAGCAATTCCGCTTTTCTGCTCAAATTCTGTCAGCCAGGCTGCCAGTAATAAGGTCGTGATCAGGTACATCTTCTACCTCCTTTCATTTAATAATAACCACTGCTCTTTTTTGCTTAAAAAAAAATGCTCTCTATTTGCAATCTAAGCTTAATACTCCACCCCAGCCGTAATAGATAAAATTCATCATATTTCTGCCATCGCGGCACATCTCTTCCAGACTGAGATCGTGCATCAGCGATTCCATGAGAAAATTCATCCAGATCGAGGAAATATTATGAATAAAGAAATCAGATACACATACTGCCCCTAAATTATATTTTTCTGATAACTTACGCAAGGTTAGGCGATAAGTATCCGTGAACCAGTCTATGATTTCGTTTTTGATATTCGCCAGAGATGAACCATTAGCCTTGAAAAAGAGAAGCTTCAAAAGCTCCCGGTTGGCATCCAGATACTCACTGGTTTTATCAATGATCTGCATGTGATCCTCCAGAGTGAAATCAGCATGATTCTCTTCATGAGCGATCAAAAAGGCTTTACCCAATTCCAGATAATTCAATACTGCTATCAAAACCGCCCGGAACAAGGCATCCTTATTCCCAAAGTAATGATAAATATTGCTATGAGTGATACCTGCCTCCCGAGCAATATTTCGCAATGAGGCTTTTTGAAATCCCTGCTCGATAAACTCTTCTTTTGCCTTTTCCAGGATGGCATAATACACTTCATCTTTCTTACGCTGTACCAAATATATCTCCTTAATAAAGAACACTGGTCAATAAAATTCTCGAACCCTGATTATGTCAAGATAATTAGTGAACACTGGTTTTTTTTAAAAATGATATTATCATAAAACCTGCCAAAATCACTTCATATAGCTCTCACAACTTCTTCACTCCTGTCAGGTATATATCAGGTTATTGGCTGCCTGACTTTCGCATTTGATATCTAAATGATTGCTGGATAGTGATTTAAAATTCAGCCACTACAGCAACTTATTCAAACTGCTATTGTCGAGGTGTTAATATTTACGCTTATTTAGGTGAATGCTGATTATTTTTTTATACTATTAAGTTCGTTAAGTAGATATTCGCGGTCTTCAGTTTCTTTTACATCCTGGGCAGCTTTGATCCCAAGAGCGACATAATCTTCAGCTTTCTGCAGGTTACCTTGCAGCATTTCCGCTCTGGCAAGAGCTTCATAGGCAAAGCCGAGATTGAAACCTGTTATCTGGTTATTTTCGCAGATGTTCAGACAGGCATTGCCATAATACAATGCTTCGGTGGGGTTATTCAGGATGGCATAGACGTGACTGATCTGCCATTCACCCACGGCATGATTTGAGGCATCACCTACTGCTTCCCAATGGGCTCGGGAAGCATGAGCAGCATGTATCATCATCAGGTCATCTTCGGGTGTACGCTCTGGTTTATCAATATAATCCCAACATTTATTAAAGTAATCAGCAGCAAAAAAACGGTGTGCCTGCATAACAGCTTCATCCTGAGCTGCCGGAGCAGCGTTATTAGCAGCAGAATCTGCCGGTGGTTCATCAGCCAGCAAAGGTATGGCAACTAAAACAAAAACTATTAAAATAAGATATTTCATATTAACCTCCTGAATCTGGGGCTAAGATAATTAATTCCATATTCCTGTCAAATAGACACTGCTAAATTAAGCCTATAACTAATTTCTGAGGCACTAAGTCAATATTTCTGAGCCGTACCAGGCATTCCTGGATTATAATTTAACAATTTAATTTACGAGTAATAAGTGAATAATAAATAGCTATGACAGGACATTTTAAATGAGGAAAAGTTGCTGAAGTTACTCAATAGAACTTGGCACAGCTGAGATCTGCTTAAAGATAAATGACTCCAAAAAGCTGGGATTAGCAGCTAATGCAATAGCTCATGTTTATATCCTGAAAAGTGACTGGGATAATGCTCAGAAGTATCTGGAAGAAGCTGTAAAACTGGCAGAAGATAACAATCTGAAGCTAAATCTTGCCGCTTGTTATACTACCTATGCAAAATACCATGAAATGAGAGAAGAATTTGTGGAAGCAAACAAATATTTGCACAAATTAGTAGAGATCAAAGATGAAATCAATAATGAGAATAATCAGGAAAAAATTTCTATTCTGGAAACTCAATATAAAACCCAGATTTATAGATTGAAAAGTGCTGAATTGGACAAGAAAAACCAGGCAATGAATAATCAGTTAACAGTGCTGAATAAAACTCTGGAGAATTTACAGGATACTTACCAAAACTTGCAGGGAGAATTTCAGAAAACTGTTAATAAGCTTAACACTCAGGGTGATCTACTCACAACCCAGTCTCGGATGGCTATGATGGGTGAAATGATATCTGCTATTGCACATCAATGGAAACAACCTCTTAGCGTTATCTGGGTGCTGGCTCAAGCAATTGGTGATGCCTGGGAATTTGATGAATTAAATGACGAATTTATGGAAACTCAGCTAAAGTGCATCGGAGAACAGGTAACCTATATGAGCGATACTATTAATGACTTCCGTAATTTCTTTAAGCAGGACTATGTACGTGATTTCCAGGTGAAAGAGACGATTGAGAAATCTATCAAGCTGGTTTCATATATGATTAATCAAAATGGGATTAAACTTGTAAAAGAGCTCAATGAGAAGTGTAATTTAAGTGGAAATCCCAATGAATTGAGTCAGGTTCTGATCAATGTGATGAATAATGCCAGGGAAGCTATTCTGCGAAGTGAAGTGATTGAGCCCTTGATAAAAGTAACTTTAAGCTGCGAGACGGAATATGTGTTCATCACTGTTTATAATAATGGAGAGCATATTGATCCGGCAGATCTGGAGAAAATATTTGAACCATATTACACCACGCGAGGTGAAGAAGGCACAGGAATTGGACTTTCTATCTGCCGGCAGATCATAGAGAATAAGTTTAGAGGAAGCATCATGGCGAGTAATTGTGAGGTGGGTGTAGAATTTAAGATTGCCTTGCTGAAAGCATAGACAGGGCTGATCTGCCATTCACCTGCTACTTTGGATTTAAGATAATTTTATAAACATGTCAAATAGAGGTTTTGCTATCTATATCAGGATACTCGACCTGAGTAAGATATAAGCCCTGGGGTGGAGCGGTGTAGATCAGATTACTGGCAGGATCGCAATTGGTAATCAGGCTGCTAATTACTTGTGGCTCTGATTTTGTGTGACAAACCCTGAGGCAGGTACCCACAATGCGGCGAACCATATTATGCAGAAAGCGGTTAGCCTGGATGATCAGTACGATTTGCCCGTCTTTCTCAAGCAATTTAAAGGAGTTAATGATACAGCGATAGTGTTTGAGGTCCGGATTGTGTTTGGCAAAGGCAGAGAAATCATGTTCGCCTAAAAACCAGGGCAGGCATTTTAGCAGCGAATCAGGCGAAAACCTGAAGCGGGGAAAGTGCACAGCATAATGGCGGGAAAAAGGTGAATATTCCAAATTTATATAGTAATTATAAGTGCGTGAGACTGCGTTATACCGGGCACTGAAATCCGGGTTAACCTGCTGGCAACTGATAATTTTAATATCAGCGGGAACTCTGCTGTTAAGGGCAGACACAATCTGACTGGTGCTCATTCTGGTATTCAGATCAAAGTGAGCATATTGCCGGAGAGCATGAACTTTGGCATCGGTTCTCCCGGACCCGGTAACTGCTATAGGCACTGAGGCAATTTCTGCAAGGATATTTTCTAGAATATCCTGCACAGTTCTGCCCTGGGGCTGAGTTTGCCAGCCGTTAAAATCAGTACCGTCATAACTAAGACAAATCAGGAAACGTTGCATTTTATACCTTTACATAAAACAGAGAAAACCGTTGATGAGCAGTATCATGATTCCGATCAGATCGGCTTTCCAGTTATATTCATTTGGGCAGACTTGATTAGGATTGTCAATCTGATTTCTGATATTATCTATCTGCTCGTGAGTGAGTTCCAGCGAAAGAGCAATAATATCAGCCGGTTTTTTTGCCAGTTGTCTGGCTTTTGCATAGCTTTCCATAAAAACAGGAATGAAGAGCAGTGTAGCAGTGAGGAACTGGTTAATTTTAGCAAATCTCGCAGGTAGAAAGGTGAAGAGTTCCGTGATAGTGGAAGTATTGATCAGAAACACAGAGAGCAGGAGCAGGAAGGCAATTCTGGCAATCAGGAGCAGTTGATCATAAAAATTATTTCTGCTGAGTACTGAGAAGATAAGGATGGCAATAAAAAGGGGTAGCAGACGCAACAGAGCGTTATACCAGAATTTGAACAGTAGAGGGTAACTCAGGAAATAAAGACAGGTAATTCCTGTCAGAAAGGGTAGCTTATTCACTGGTGACAGCAACGTGAACAGAGAGATTGTCAGACAGAAAAACCATTTAAAAAGCGGATGCTGGGCAAATAAAATTCTGCCAGCAGGTCTCATGGTTTTTTGGGACGTGGACTTCGCTGGGTATCAGAATCCGGCATATAGCGGCTTTCAGGTTTTTCCAGTTCTTCCAGCTCAATGATCATTTCATCATCAGTACTGTCTGCCGGGGCTTCAGCTTCAAGCTGATCCGCTTCCAGTTGTTCTGCTTCTTCAGCCAGCCTCCGTTCTCTTTCCACCAGGGCTGGTAATCTTTGTAATTTCAGGAATTTGCCATCAAAATATAAGGAACTGATGACATTAGTCCGTTCACTTTGATTTTGCCAGGTGAGAATTTCGTCGAAGTAGGGACGGGCAGCAGTAGTATCCCTGTAGATGAAATACTGCAGATACCCCAGGGAATATATAGCATCGTGATAGAATTGAGCGGTGGAATCAGCAGCAATCTGCTGCAGGATAATCTGGGCAGAATCTGGCTGCTCTTCAATTATGGCGATGGCATAATTGAGCTCTTCACGCTGCTGTTTTGCTGCATAGGTGATAAATTCCACTTCCTGGTTCTGCATCAATTCTTCGGCAGCACAGGAATATTTATTATCAGGATAGTCAGCTCTAAATTCCAGATAAAACTGGGCAGTTCTGCTGCTGTCCTGATAAATATTTTTGAGCAGCCACAATTTTACAAACTTCACATAGGGAATAAACTCATTGTCATACAACTCAATATCAGATTGCAGTTTTGTGATATTCTGGGAAATCGTATCACTTCTGGCAGGTTTTATAACGGGTGGAGCTTCATTTATAACTGTGCTGTCTTTCAGAACTATTGTGAGAGAATCTTTCGGTATGATAAGACTGTCTGGCTGAGTTGCCAAAGAGTCTGATATTGCCGCCAGGCTATCAACAGAAAGCTTTGATTTCAATTCAATTAGCTCTGTTTGCAGAGAGTCCAGACGAAGCATCAGCAAGTCGCGATGACTGATGATATTGTCATATACCACCATGGCAGAATCAGGTAGTGAAAGCACTTCGATATAATATTCAGCCAATTTCATCTGCTCGGAAACCAGCTGCTGCAATTCTATATTATCTCTGGAACTGTGATATTGAACGATCTGGCTGGCTACGGCACTGTGACTCACTGCATCTTCTACAAAGGGTGAAGTTGCCTTTTGAGTTCGCACATTATTATAATACTCGATTGCCAGTTCATAGTTATTTAGAATCCGGAAATGCATTTCAGCCCGCCAGTAGGAACTCTCAGCCGAGAGCAGAGTTTTATCATTTTCGTTGATCACTTTCTCGAAAATGATGTCTGCCTGATCGGTATCGCCGAGTTTTGCCAGAGCACGAGCTTTCAAAATCAATAATGCAGAAAGCTCCTGATCACGGTATTCCTGCTTCATCAAAGAAGCCACACCTGAGAGTACATCCTCATACTTCTCCTGCAGCAGATCATTATAAATAATATAATAACGCGCATTTAGCTTGTTCTTTTTCTCTGTGCGGATTTTTAGAAATTCCTCGAAAATCTGACTTGATTCAGGATACTCACCGTTGCGGTGATAGAGCAGAGCCAGCGAAAAAAAGGCTACCTCAAAAATATCACTTTTGGGGTAATTATCGATGATCTTTTTATAATAGTATTCCGCCTGGGAATATACTTTATCTTCCAGATAGTATTCAGCTAATAAATTAGTAGCTTCCACCAGGTATTTTTGCGAAGCACCACTCACCAGGAAATCACGTAATTTCTTATAGGCTTTCTCTTTATCAAGTTCACGTTCACAACGCGCAATATAAATATGCGAACGCTGGGCATATTCAGATTTAGGATAATAAAGAATGACTTCTTCAAATTTCTGCTTTGCCTGCAGATAGTTTTTCTGTTTGTAGTACAGACATTGAGAAAGCATAAATAGTGCATCATCTGCCCACTTGCTGTCTTTGTAGTCAGTGAGGATAATGCCACACTTTTTCATAGCTTTATTGTAATTCTGCACTGCGGAGCGGGACGGGGTACCATCAGCAGAAAGAGCTTCTTTCTGAGCATTTTCAAAGTATTTCTCAGCATTGAAAAAGGTGTTGTAGTAAGCACAACTGCTAAGTAGAATAATCAGGGCTAAAGCAATCAGGATATTTTTCATATTAGTTAAGCTTCATATTCTTCTGCAGGAAATCAATAAATTCATTTCCCAGAATGACTTGCTGCATTGTATCCATATCATCTTTGATATAGCGGTCGCCATCTAATCTTTCTACTTTGGTGCGGATGTATTTCTTTACCAGTTCTATCTCGTCGGAACTGCTCACCTCACGGTCTTCCAGTGCCTGCACTGCTATCATCAGTTCTATGCCCAGCACCCAGGCTGTATTCTGGATAATAGTCCTTGCTTTCACTGCTCCTATGGTACCCATGCTCACGTGATCTTCCTGATTAGCCGAAGTTGGTATGGAATCTACGGAAGCCGGATGTGCAAGAACTTTATTTTCCGAAACCAGAGCAGCAGCAGAATACTGCACGATCATAAAACCGGAATCAATTCCGGGCTTATGAGCCAGAAATGGTTTCAATCCCCGGCTGAGAGCGGGGTTTAATAAGCGTTCCATGCGTCTTTCGGAAAGGTTTGCCAGCTCGGCTACTGCTATACCAAAAGCATCGGCTGCGATTGCTACGGGCTCTCCATGAAAATTGCCGCCTGATATCACTTTATCCTGGTCAGGAAAGATCAAAGGATTGTCTGTGGCTGAATTTATCTCTACTTCCAATACAGAACGGACATAAGCCAGTGTGCCTCGAACGGCACCGTGCACCTGCGGAGTACAGCGAAGACTGTAAGCATCCTGCACGTGTTCACAATTTATATGCGTTTGACGCAAAGAGGAATTTTCTAATAATCTGAAAAGATTGGCAGCACTATCTATCTGCCCGGGATGAGGGCGCAACAGATGAATATCTGGATCAAAGGCAGAGGGCGAGCCAAGCTGCGCATCAATACTGGCAGCAGCACACACATCAGCGAGGCGGTACATGTTTTCGGCTGTCAAGAGATTCAGTACCATTATACCGGTCATCACCTGAGTACCATTATTAAGTGCCAGACCTTCTTTTGCCTGCAATTTCACGGGTTTCAAGCCGGCTTTTTCCAGGGCTTCAGCACCAGCTAATATTTCATTTTTATATTCAGCCCAGCCTTCACCAATCATTACTAATGCCAAATGCGAAAGCGGAGCCAGATCACCACTGGCACCCACTGATCCCTTCTCAGGAATGAGCGGATGAACGCCTCTATTCAGCATTTCTATTAATAAATTCAAAGTCTCCAGTCTGATCCCGGAATTTCCTTTTGCCAGCACATTTAATCTTAATAGTGTAATGGCACGTGTTTCTGCCCGGGAAAGATGCTTGCCAATCCCAGTGGCATGGGATCTGATTAGATTTTCCTGTAACTGGCAGGTATCTTCTTTCGAAATCGTGATACTGGCAAATTTTCCAAAACCTGTAGTGAGTCCATATACTATTCTGCCTTTATCAATCACTTCTTCTACATAATTTCTACATTTAATAACTTTTTCTTTAGCTTCATCAGCCAGCTGGATTTTCTCAAAATCAAAGGCTACTTTATACACGTCCTCAAGTTTTAGATTATTTCCGTCAATTGTGATCATTTATGTACTTATTCCTGAACTATTTAAATTTTATTGTGCAGGTGAGTAAGGTGGCATGGTCAGAATTTTGATCTACACCAAATCTAACCTGCTTGAGATAGTTGGAAAGACGCAGAGCATCTATAGCACCTATAATATGATTAGCAGCTATCACTCCGCCTACCAGTTTCAGATAATCCTTATAATGGTCTATATTATTTCTGTAGCCGCTGTAATGACTCTGCCTTTCATCTGAATACCAGCTCCAGTAATGATCTTCCTTGTATTCATGTTCTGCTATGTAGGCTAACTGTTCCTCAGGGTTGTCACTATATTTCAAAGCTTCCTTAACAACTACAAGATTATTATAAGCGTCAGAACTGGAATAGTTCCGCATATCTTCATAAAATTGATTGGAAAAATGTCCTTCAGGGTCCACACCGGCATATTTACGGGCATAATTATAAGAAGCAGTAGCATTATTATCACTTTCCTGCAGATAATAGAGCCTCATTGACCAGAATGATGCCTCAGCAAATAAATAGCCATAACCATAATTTTTCTCCAGCGAAAGCTGTCCCCAGCCCGGCAATATTGCCGATTTCAGAAAATTTACCCCTGGGTCAATGAAATCTTCTGCCTGAACTGCGCTGACTGCTATCAGAAACAAGAATACAACTATGACCGTTTTAGAATTTATATGCATAACCAAAACTCATCCCTTTCCTTTCTAAATCAGGATTTATATACAAATTTCCCAGAGCTTTGTTTCTGGCTCTTACCTTTTTACCAGTCAAAGCTGTATCTATCATGCCCACCAGGTGATTGAGAACCACAGCGGCAACTGCCAGATTGCTGTACATCTCCATATTCTGCTTATCTACGCGGTATGATCTGTATTTCTTCCAGGTTTTGTCATTTCCCCAGTCCCAGGCAGCATCACCCGTGATCTGATTGGCTTCCACATAAGCATAATAGGATTCCAGATCATTATATCCCAGTACAAAATATCGCCAGGCATCATGTGACATATCGGCGTTATATGCATCACTGGATATATAGTTCTGGATGTTCTGATAGGTATCTTTATCACTGCCGATTGGAGTTCCCACCTTAGTGAAAGCATATTGCTGATAGGTGTCTGTAGCCCAGTCAACTTCATTATTCAAACGCAGGGTAGTACCCAGCAGCAGTATCTCGCTTGATATAAATATGCCTGCCTTGGTATATGAACCCAGATATGCTTGACCGCTGCCTGGCAGGATAGCAGAAAACAACATGGCTTTGGCAGCAGATTTATGCTCTGCAGCAGGCAGTGAAGAGGCTATCATCACCAGCAGCAACAGTATTATTATATGTCTCTTCATAATGCCCTTTCTTAAAATCGGTAACTCACCGTCAAACTCGGTGCGATTTCACCATCAGCAAATCTCGGAGAAAAATTTATGTCGACGGGATTGGAAGTTAGATGCTCGATATTATACTTTCTGGTCACTCTTACGGCATCTATGGTAGCCAGTAAATGGTTAAATAACAGTCCAAATGAACAATATCGCTTCTTATCATAATTATCTTCCGTTTCCCGGCGCATCTCTATATAGCTCTGCCTCATCACACTATATATACCTCGTTCTCCGTTATAAAGACTTTCATTGTCTGTATAATATTCTGAACCGGGATTTACTACATTATTGCCTGCCCATAAACCCTGACCATACTCGTTATTCTCAATTATCCACTGCGGACTTGTCCAGGTGTTTGAGCCACTGATAGTTGCATAAATATCTGTCCAGTCTTCCCAGCCGAATAAATATTTATTATACTTGGCAATGTCTTCGTAGAAATGCTGTGTATCTTCATGATCAAGACGGAAGTGACCGCCTTCACCATAATCATAAAGGTCATTTTGATCATAATCATCAGGAGCATAAAAACTATTATAACTAAGAGGATTATCTATCAGAGATTTCTGGGCATGCCACTGGTCGTCCCTGTCATAATGCTGGTCAGCATAATCTTCATACTGCTTTGTGATATCATCGCCTTCGCTTTGATAATAAAAATAACCATACCAGAGTCCAAATTCCAGTACTGGAAAAATGTAGCCCGTGATTGCATTAGGATTGGCATATAACTGCCCGACACCAGGTACTATAGCGGAAAACAGCATGGCTTGACGGGCATTCTTCTGGCTGTATTCCACCTGAAAAATATCATTAGTGATCTCTTCTCCAAAAATTGTCACTACTACCAGTAGTGTGAATAATACGGTTATCACCTTTTTGTTCATTATAAACCCCTCCAGATTTCTTATTCTCACTTTTCTATTCCTAATGGCACTGTCAATGATTTATTGCTGCTCTTGATTCGAGCATAGTAAATCCCACTGGAGATGCCATTTATCTCCAGCCGAATATCCTGATAGACATTTTCTTCTTTGTCTTCGCTACGTTCCATTACCAGATTACCGGCAATATCGTAAAGCTTCAAATCAATGCTTCCCTCTGCTTCAAATACCCGCACTACTGCATAATCATGTTTTGCCGGATTAGGAAATGCATAAGCCCGCAATCCTTCCTGAGCCTGAGGTAAATCTATGATTGTGCCTGTAAATGAATTATAACCTTCATTACGGTATCCCTGATTTATCAAAGGATTTTCGGTTATTTCCATCAGTTTGCCAAGCAATAAACCACCTTCGCTATCAGTGCCAAACCAGTTCAATTCTGCTGATGTTGCATCATACCAGTATTGTGAGGTATTCACAGCCGTTGTACTAATGGCAGAAAGATCAGACCGGTAATTACCAGCTCCATTCAGAGCAAATACGGCTTCGGTATCTCGTTTCAGGAGTATCAGGTATTCACCATTCAGTTTCAAACCTTGCAGCCAGCTTCCCGGCTCTATCTCCCTGTTTTCCATATAGATCGGAAAACCCTCTGCCAGAGTGCCTTCATCTGTGACGGCAAATAAATATTCTCCTGCCGCAAATACCAGCCAGGTTCTGCCTGCTTCATATAAAGGTGTCAGCAATAACTGGCTTGGAGCAATATCTGAGTAATCGCTGCTCTTAAATATCCGGTGGATTTCACCTGCGGCAATCTTCCAGATATCTCCATTAGACGTTGCCTGATAGCAATATTTTGCTCCATTCTGGAAATGAAATACTGCTGGATAATAAGCCACATCACTGCTAAGTTCATATTGCCTAGCAATCTCTTTCGTGTCAGGATCGATATACCAGACCCCTTCCTGATTAGCAGCTATCACATATTCCTGATCATAACTCAGTTTTGCTCCCGCTACTGGTAATTCTTCTGCACCAATCAGCAATCTGTCTGCCAGAGGATATACAGCAGTTTCATCAATATACATCGGCATATCACTAAATTCTGCTGGATATATTTCCTGAGTGACCTCTATCCCATTCATAATAGTCAGCATACTGTCAGAAGCTATCAGTATTTCTTCCACCTGATCACCGTCAGTATCTACACTCACTAATGGCAGATCCGGCACAAGTCCAAAGGGAATATCCAGACTAAAATGATTTCCCCATTCATCTCCAATCAGCGTCATCAGCTCAATACTATCTCCGGTTATTACAGCCAGAGAGGGAAATGTCGATACTTCTGTTACTCCCGAAATTCCCTGTATTTTGCCATACTCCCCCAGAACAGTTAATTCATCAAAAAGATGACTGCCCCATCTGAAGCTCATAGAACGCTCCGCATTCACTTCTACAGAATAGGAACTGATGCCATACATGCCAAACATAAAGGGGTCTCCATCATTGGTCTGCAAACGCGGAAACGAAGAACCGTTATATTCTATTGTGTGAATGAACTCATCCTCATTAACCGGCTGATAACCAGGTATCATACCACTGTCATCCCAGCCCAGAAAATAGCCATCTTTGCTCAATAAAGGATTATAAAGATAGAAGGGATCGTAGGCAGAACCCATGATATTGTAGCCGTCACTGTAATTGCCTATATCATCAAACCCATCAGCTTCCACTACTTTAATTCCCCGCTGTGAATGCAGGGCATTTACGGTGTTCTGATCATAGTTGCTGTAGAATTCACCATCTTCCCAGACTCCGGTTTCATAGATGATATTGTCATCAATATGCCAGACTACCAGTCCGCCACCATAATTGTAATACCTGCCATCTACTTCACTTTGATTCTGCCAGCCAGGCAGAAACAGATCATATTCCCAGGTAGGGTCTTCACGCGGGTCTGGTGCCGGATAAGTGGGATAAAGCAGTATTCTGTACCCTTTATCAAAAGGGTCATTGGGATATTGAGCTAAAGCACCTTTAAAGCTAACCCCACTGTCACCATCTGGGTCAACTTGACGATTCTCCACCAGTAGATATTCTGTGTCGGTCAGCGGAATTTTGATAAAATACGGATCATCTGTTCCGATCCAGCTTAACAGCTTTTCGGCAGGTTCCACACGTATAGGTTCGCTCCAGTCCAATTCGTCAATGTCTTTCAGGATGCCATTTGCTCTAAAATAGTCTTCCCAGGCAAGTATCCGGTGCCAGGCACTCGGTAAAGCTGGCAGTCCACCTTCAATTGTAATTAATTCTCCATCAATTTCAGCCACGATCAATTCACCCATCCCGCCAGAATCCATAATATCAAACCAGCCCACCTGAGGTGACCCCGTTAGCGTGCTGTATAAATCTATAAATCCCAGGGAATGTCCAAATTCATGAGCTGTCACCGCGGTTGTCACCCCATACTGACCATCCTGACTGATCGTCTCCGGCACATTACAGGCATGATCTATCACTATCCCATCATCAACTATTACTTCTTTTCCATCACCCACTGTGATAAAAAAAGAAGGAATGTCACTGCGGGTGTCTCCCATTATATCATGCTGATAATCACTGCCTGCATGGATGATCATATAGTGACCATACTGTGAAAAATCTACCTCATCATCTTCATCCACGCGTTCAAACACGTCACGGAAATATTCTTCAAAACGGCTTATCATCGTCGCTGTATCCACACCAATCGGATTGTAATAACTCATCTCATGCTTTAAAGTATAAGCTACTATTGCACTGTCTGATGAGGTGTAGTCATAATGCGGATATACATCAAATTCCAGATCATATGCTCCCAGACTCGCTGCCTGATAATAATAACGCACACTTTCCATCACATAGCTGTAATACTCCTGATCGTGTGGAGGTTTGCCCAGATCTATTAGATATTCGTCGTCTGAAAATTGAAATTTGCCGTTTCCGGTTGTAGTGGAATCACTATCTTCCACAAAGTCTATCAGCATCACCAGCAATCGGTTATCAACTGCCCGGTTTGCCTCCGCAAGCGGCACTCGTTCTGCCGTTCTGCCAAAGTACTGCTCCAGAGCATGAGTCGCTGGATGGCTTCTCTCCGGAACATGACCCTTCTGTAATTCGATCTTTCCGCCGATCAGAAATATCGGGATAAACAGAAGGAAAAGAAATATTCTCTTCTGTAAGTACATAGACTAACTAAAAGGATACTTTAAGCGAAAATGTCCGATTGAAATCCTGAAGGTCTCCACCAGGCTGCATGGCAAAATCTATATCTACCCTGAAACCATCCTGCTCATAGAACAATCCGGCACCATATGAAACGCCTTCTATCTCACCTTCACGATCATAAATATAACCTAAACGCAAACTCAGTAGATTCAGATATGAAAATTCACTACCAGCACCCCAGATGATCTCATTCCACTCTTCATCAAGTGATTGATCTGCCCAGTCACGAAAGACACGTTCATACCAGTGATGATCACGATTTGCCAGCAGCTTGTTCATATCAGCATTCACGGTTAACCGTGAAAGCTCATCTTTCCATACCTGCCAGGAAAAGCCCATACGCCAGTTCAAGGGGATCGGGTCAGACTGCTCTTCATTGATATAGACTATATTGGGACCCATATTCTGGATATTCAGTCCCAGGTTTAATTTCGATTCTGGTAACCATTCTTCCGGTAATATAGGAATATCTGCTACTTTCAAGCCAAAATCAAAAGCAAAAGTACTGCCCTGTCCCTTTAAATCATTTTCTGTATTTCCTGTTCCTTCCGGTGCCAGATCACTATGGATAAATTTAAATGCTCCACCTACGCCCAGATGTCTGTTCACCTGATAACCATAAGTGAGCGAAGGTGCCACTTCCCAGGAAGAAAAGGTCTTCAAAAATACGGCATCTTCATCATAGGCATCCTGCTCACCATAAGTGAGAAACATCACATTGAAGCCTACGGTGCCGGTGCCTTCTACATAAGTATTGAATCCGAAATATTCATAATAAATGTCATCAAAAATATCACCAAGCCAGTTGGTGTGCATCAAAGCAAACTGCGTATTACGGCTGAATGCCATCGCGCCCGTATTCCAGTAGCCGGCAAAAGCATCATCTACCTGGGCTACATAAGCCTGGCCCATTCCACCTGAACGAGATCCCGGCTCCATTAGTAAATATACCAGCCCAGCTTCTGATACCCCATAAGATAATGCTGGAATCAGCATTAATATCACAAGGGTCACTATTATTAAACTCTGTTTCATGTTAATCCTCCGAATAAATTTTTACTGTTTTGAATAAGAAAAAAAGAATAGTCAAGAGACCATAACATCTTTATATCGAGACCCTCCATTCTGGGCATTTTATTTTCACTTCTTTTATTGGTGCCGAAGGCCGGACTCGAACCGGCACAAGCGTAAGCTCGGAGGATTTTGAGTCCACTGCGTCTACCAGTTTCACCACTTCGGCACACTCAAATACTTCTGAACTCAAAAGCTTTACTCCAACTCCAATGTCAAGCTTTTTCTCTTGCATTTCCATCTTTACAATTTCTCTCTTTCACTTTTTATATATAATATAATCAATTTACTCTTATCTTCAGTTATTTTTATCCTCTGCTCAAGGCGAGTTTACTTCTTTTTGTATAATACATGCAGGCAGGATGCCGGTCTATTTGAGAAGCAGAAGCTTTGCGGTTTTATTATATCCTTCAGTTTTCATCCGCAGAAAATAGACGCCGGAAGCAAATTCATCTGCCTGCCAGATAATTGTCTGGGTTCCCGGGTTTCTGGATTCGTTAAGCAGAACTGCAACCTGCTGTCCTTTAATATTATATACTGAGATTTGCACCTTCTCTTTTTCTTTCAGACTAAAACTTATCGTAGTCAGAGGATTAAATGGATTGGGATAAATATTCTGCAGAGCAGTTACAGGAACTATTTCTTGCGGTTCTTCACTGGACGCCGTCACATTCAATAGTATCGGCAAAATTATTTCTGCACCCATATTATCATATATTCTCAGATTCTGGGTATAAGCGCCTTCTTCCAGTCCGGCAGTATTGATGGTGAGTCCAATCTCGGCAGTTTCTCCATAACCCAGACTACCCTGATTGTGATCCAGCGTCAGCCAGTTATTAATAAGATTTCCTAATTCAATCTGCTGATGGATCTGTGAGCCGGCATCACCGATTATCTGAGCTTCCAGCAGCAGTGAAAGCGGAGCATCTTCGGCAATAGTTACATTCACAGCACCAAGTCCTGTTTCTCCTGCCAAAAGCACACCATATCCGTCCGGGGTCTCTCCATGCCAGTTTACTGTAACTCCCCCGCCGGTTGTGCCGTCAGGCGTCATGCTGCCGCCAGTTCCGCCATTCAGAGGAGTGGCAATATTGACATTAATTTCGGGAGGGAAACTCAGGAAAAGATCAATTATACCTTCATTACTGAATTCACTGTTATTAAGTCTCACCAGCCAGCCAGCGGTTTGTCCCGGGGAATAACTGCGGGTGCTCAAGCTCAAGTGAGAATCTGCCAGCTCACGTTCTTCTGTCATATAAAAAATCAGATATTCCAATGTTCCGGCACCGCTGTTGGAAATCGTGAAATTGCTTTCCAATACAGAATTTGCCGGCACTTCCAGACTTATTTCCTGCTCTGTAATGGTCATTTCAGGGGGTGGGGGAGCTGTCATAGACGGAAATTCTATTCTATCCAGCCAGGCTCCGTCTGTCCCGGTGGTCGGGTCATTGTCTTTTTCAAATTCCCAACTGAATTCGTGGGGTCCTGCCGTTACTTCAAACTGCACGAACAGCCAGTCAGAATTTCCGCCCCAGGAGGCAATTTCTTCATCATCAATGTAAAAATAAAGAATGCCGCCGTTATTATTGGGCAGTTCAAGATTGGCATAGAGCTTACGATAAAATCCTATTATTCCATCATCTGCCAGAAATCCCGAAATGCTAAGTTTTGCCCGGCTGTTTATGCCCATCAGTTCCGTACGGGCTGAATATGTGCCGCTGGCTGCTTCGGTATCTATTATCCAGTTATTATCTCCACTCATCTGCCAGTTGTATAAACTGAAGTTACCAGATTCAAAATCTTCTATGGCATAGCCATAATCACCGCTCATCAAGCGATCAAAACTATACGATCCACTATTGATGAACACCTGCACCTGATAATCGCTGCCTATCGGAGCAGATGCAGATACGCTGCCGGTAAATTCCACCACTGTATCTCCGCAAAGACTATCAATCACTATTTCGGCTGGCGTAATTGATAGATAGGGATCATAACTCAATAGCAGCACGGAGACGTTTTCTGCTGCTGCGCTGCCGATGTTTTGAATATTCAGGCTTAAAATCAGTTCTTCTCCGGGATCAGCAGCCTGATTATTATTCCCGGCTGTGTCATTGATCATAAAATATCCAGATTGTAAATGAGGTGCATGCAGAACCAATTCTTCTAAAAAGATATGATCTGCAAAGCCGAATTCTAATGTTACTATCTCACCATCCGGGCAATTATCCGCCAGGGTGAGTTCAAACATGGCATCAATCTGCTGTACCTGCTGCGGATCGATATTGCCGGAGAAGCTATAACTATTATCAGAAATTGTTATATATTCGCTGTTGCAGCTAAGGTTCATTTCAAAGCTTTCACAGGTTTCAGCACCAATATTTGTCAGCTCCATGCCTATTATGACGTTTTCGCCATAATCTGCTATTCCATTGCCGTTTCCAGCACTGTCATCCAGGAGTAAGGTGGTTAGTTCCAGATAAGCTTCCTGAGGTGGCAGCAGGTTTATAATTGCGGTATAGGGCTGATATTGGCTATGGCTTACTGTTAAAACTAATTCATCCACAAAATCATATTCGTCAAAGGTAAGATTTGCGGTATTATCTAATCCACTCACTGCTTCAGCAATCACTCGGCTGCCATCCCACAGGGTGCAATATGCACCGGTCATACCGGCATCTACGCTGTATTCCTGGACGCCATATTCCAGATCGGCATTATGTGCTACGATTAACTGCTGGGGCTGCTGCACCCAGATTTCCATAGTGGGATCACCGAACCATTCAAATTCTTCAAAGGAAATGAGCAGATAATCCTCAAAAGTGCAATTTAAGCTCAGATATGTTTTACCGTAATTTACTACATCACCCATGCGGTAAACTGTATTATTTGCCGGATAATCTGCTCCGCACCATTCCAAAAATGGACTCCACAATGCATCCATCATACCCCAGACAAACCGGTCATTATTGCCGGAATAGCTGATGCGTGTACTGCCAACTACTCCTATAGCTCCACCATCCGGATTGCGGAACCAGTATTCCACAAAACATTCATTATTGATCCCTGTGCCGGTAGCATCTGTTTCGTTATCAAAGTAACCGGTCAGACAGTTTATAGACCATACCACCGGTAATAATTCACCGTTCAGAACACCTGACCTCAAAGATTTTAGAGTGTCCCCAATTTTACAATAAGCCTTAAATTTGTATCAGGGAATATCGTTTCTGCCTGGTTAATTTCCTCGCATAATTTTTGTATAATTTTGTCGGAAGCTCTATTTG
>JAIPGP010000079.1 GCA_021735645.1 Candidatus Cloacimonadota bacterium | reverse complement strand
ATTTAATTTTCAATTTACCAATTTCAACTACTTCACCACCGTCAATTTACGCTGCGCCACATATTCACCCCCAGCTTTCACCCGCACAAAATATACCCCACTGCTCACAACGTCACCACCCTCATCACACAAATCCCAGACACTTGAATTCATTTTCAATTTTTCATTTTCAATTTTCAATTCGCGCAAGCGCTGTCCTTTAATATTAAATATATCAAAGCTTATTTCTTCTCCGCCATTATCACCCTGCCATAATATATTTGCTTTCCCTGATCTCATCGAATTGTGCAACGGATTAGGATATACCAACAGATCATTATTCACTGCAATAACATTTTCATCATTAGTATTGCCATAAGGATTGTATTCATAAGCACCAATATCTATGCCATTTCCTCTTATCCGCAGATTGCCAGCCAGATCATATTCCGGTAAAACTACTCCTTCTGGTAAATCCAAAGAACCAGCATCTATTGCCGGGGAACCTTCCTGCAGCTTATAGGGATATTCACCTTCATACATAAATAACGGTTCTGTTTCGCTGATTGTATCCTCATCCCAGTTCAATATACAATAGTCGTCTGACAAAACTCCCTCAAGCCCATCTTCTATTATACTGTGATGTACATTTACTATCGGTATCCCATTAGAAGGATCACCAACTAATATAATTGAATTCGATGTTTCATTGTCATAAATTATGCTGTTCACTATTTCTACATCTAATCCATACTCAAACTTAAAAGGAGCATTTTCTACAAATATCCCATCAAATATATTACCGGCAAAAGTACTATTAACAATGTTGATTTTCTGATCATCGTGAGCGAATAACGATATTCCCATTGAATAATTAGTGTAATTATTATAGAAATTATTATTAGTGAATTCGCAGTTTACTATATTGAAAGCATGATTTTCTTGATTGTTCATTGCAGCATCTAAATGTAAATAACCTGACTGGCTGTTATTTATTCTACAATTCTCCATCAAAACTGTGCAGTCAAAATTACAATAACTCATTAAATTATGCAATGATACGCCATTGGGATAGTGAATATTATTTCCAAAAGAGACATTGCGCATTATCATATTTGTTCTACTCACACACATTAACCGATTGTAATTATTACTAAGTATTTGCAGATTTTCCAATAAAACCTGATTATCTGAATGAGGAAAGTAGTTTATTATGTGAAAAATTCTGTTATAAATATGTACCGAATCGTTTGCATAACCATCTTGAATTGTAAGATTTTTAACTGTATATCCTAGATCACTGGACATATCTATCGCAAATCCTTGATCAATACCATCCAGTTCTATAACTGTGTTCTCTACTGATTCCCCGATAACTGACACATACGACCTTAGAGTTATGGGGAATTTCTGAATGTTCAATTCAGTTGAGTATATTCCATCAGACAGATGTATTGTCAGGGGGTTATCTTCATCTGCTGTGACAAAATGCAATGCCTGATTTAAAGTTTGAAAAGGTTCATCTGATGATAGTCCACTATTTTCATCATTGCCTTCTGGGTTGATGTAAACATCTTCATATATTCTATCTTTCATAGAGTGAAACATTTCAAATCTTGTTTCGTAGTTCTGATTATCGTAATTATATTCTCCTTGATAAAATTCATATCCAAAAGGTTCAGTTACAGTAAAGGTGTCAACCAAGATATCGGTTGGTGATCCCCCCGATTCTAATGAATTGAATATGTCATTTCCTGTTATAGCATGATTGTAATAGAAATTGTTCCTGTTATCATCTGAAAATGTTAAATCTGTTGCTAATCTCCAACTCATCATACCTCCACCAAATAACTCAGCATCATTATACCTGAAAGTATTACCTTCAAGACTAACTTGTCCACCATCAATTAGTATTCCCCCACCAATTTCTGCTTCATTGTATTCTATAATGCAGTTCATCAGTGTAAGAGATGTCTCGTATGAATATATGCCCCCTCCAAATCTTCCATAAGGATCAGGATAACCAATACCATTAGTTATTGTAAATCCCCTTAGAATTGTTCCTTCATCCTCATCATTGTGCACAGCCACGCAGCAGCCAGTCTGGTTGCCATCAATAATTGTACTGTGAATAAAATCCCTGTTACTGGTGGTCATTTCCAAGCTGCCAACTGCAATGCTCTTACCATTGAAATCAGTGTTTTCAAAATATCTGCCCGGATATACAAGCACTGTATCCCCATCCACGCTGGCATCAATCCCTTCCTGAATTGAAGTAAAATCTCCTCCTCCTTCAATATCTACAACTATCAAGGTCCCCTGCAAAATACAAACGATAAGAAGTAACATTAACAATACAGCATTCTTCATAATCATATCCTTATTAAGTTTACCTGACGTCCCAAAAGGGACGCCAGGCTCTTTGTCCAATCACTATTCACTAATCACCGTTCACTGATATTTATTTCATCAATATCACTCTCCGATTAACGACTTCTTCACCAACCTGCAATCTGATATAATAAACTCCGCTGCTTACCTTACCGCCATTGCTATTTTCTCCATTCCAGATAACATTATAGCTTTCAGGTCGATAAGTTTCATCTACTAAATCTCTCACTTTCTGACCGCGTATATTAAAGACATCTAACTTCACTTCAATAGTTTCTTCCAGATTAAATGAAATTGTAACTTCAGGATTAAAGGGATTAGGATAGCAGTTAAGATCAAATTGAGGAGGAACCACATCTTCCAGATTATTTCTAAAAGATACTTCATAATGTATCCCGGGCATCCCTGTTATCAGACTTCTTGATTCATATACGTCAGTTTGCTGGTTATATACCTGATAGCTTTGCTTACGTTCCTCTGCACCACGTCCTTCATACCAAAAAGCAAAGTCTATCTCTTCACCTTCATCTTCTTCCAGGATATAAGCACAGATCTGACAGATCGTATCTTCCACCACCTGGGCACCTTTGCAGACATCATTCACATATACAGCCACTTCAGTAGGCAGATCATCTTCTTCAAAATACACATAAACAGGCTGATAATCTATTTCATCCACAAATGTAAAATGCTCAGCTATCGGACGATAAGTCGTTCCTTGTTCCCCTCTGGGTGTTTCCCATTCAAAGGTATGACCATTATCTACTGTAGTGATCATTACTGCATCCATATAATTCACATAGCAGGAGTTTGGCGTGCCTGTCCAGGGATCACTGGTAGTGCTTCTGCTGATGCACCAGTCCTGAGTCCATATTTTAATGGCATCATCCCCTACATCACTGGGAAAAGCATCCAGCACTTTTTGTGAACTTGGTAAAAAGTAGCCCAGCCAATCTTCATCGGCAATAGTAGTAACTAAATCGACGTCTGTTTCACAAAGTAAACCTCTGGAAAACATAACTGGATATCCTGTTCCAGTTCTCTGTAATTTGTATCCCCTTTGACTGTAAACTGAATATTCATCATCATACCATGCCCATCCTGCATTATATGTTCCATTAACAGCTGTTGTATTTTCATACCATGAATTTAATCCAGTAGGATCAGGATTCCAGTTCTCCCACACTTCATCTACATGAATAGGGTATCCATCATTATCCGTATAGCTACTATGATCTAGGGGTAATCTCGGGAAACATTTCCATATATATACCCTTGAACTGGCATTGGCTGCCCATTTATATATATCATGTTCATAGGGCTTCCAGCCCATATCGGCAATCGATCCATCAGGATCATCATAATCACTGTCATCATTACCTTTATTAATGCAAGGACTAAAATATTTCAGTGGATAAGAAGATGAAAGTTCAAATTCCGGGTCAATATTGATGTTCCCTGTACCACCATTCAATCCTTCAACATCACTATAAGTAATCTCAATATCAGTTCCAGTGGGTACTTGCGGGGTTCCATCATTATCCCAGATAATACAATTGACTAATTCCAGAGTAACATCATTGGGATTCGCCACATAAATACCACCCACACCATTTGTAGAAGTATTATCTGCTATAGTAACACTGCCAAATTGGATGAAATCAGCGTCATCTGCCATATAAATGGCACCTCCATTAGTGGTTGCCGAGTTACTGTAAAAGAGTATTCTGTCGGTATCATTGGTTGATATCGTTGCATAATCAATATAAATTCCACCACCTTTATCAGCACTATTGCCAGTAATCGTTACATCATTCAGATTTAAATTAGTTAATGAACCATAGATTGCCCCTCCATTATCGGATGCGGTGTTGCTGCTTATTGTAGTATCAGAAATGTAGCAGGAAAATCTATAATAATCTCCTACAAGATATATACCGGCACCATCATCACCCTCATTATTTCTGATTATACAATCAATGATATCTATTCGTCGAGAATTACCCGATCCATAAATTCCTCCTCCATTTTCATCGTCTATACCACGAGGATTGCCATTTTGTATTATCAAGTTTTCCAATGTAGTAGTGTAATTACAATCACCGGTAAATTCAATACAGTGTTTGTCTTCGTTGTTATCTTCTATATATACTGTACCATTACCCACAATAGTTACACCCTTATCTCCGATTTCCAAGGGACCATAAGTAGAACTTACAGCGGATATGATATCTCCATGAGTTACGGTTGGACTATCCAACGCACCTTGAATTGTTGTGAAATCTTCTGTATCATCCGGATTTACTATCCAGGTTGTAGAAAAAAGAAAAATTGGCAATACTATGATTGCCAGTAAAAAATATTTCTTGCTCATAACTGAATCCTTTCTTACTTTTGAGCTTGTATAGGTTTTTTAGCTGCTTGTTCAATCATAGTGTTCAGACAGCGCTTTATTTTATGAAGTGAAGATCAATAGATTACTCGTCCGGTAGCCAGTATTTTTTATTTTTGTATTGCTTCAGAAACTGAAGCCACCAAGTCAGCCGAATTTAAATTTGTCTTCCAGATAAAACTGTCGTAAATCCTTTAATCTGTATAATATAAGTGCCCTATATATATATATATATATATAGTTACTTGGCAATCTCATTAACCAGCAGCGTAATCCATTCATAAAATATATCTCCTATAAAAATATCACCATTTCATTGTCAAATCCGAATATGGTACATCGGTATTTTCATGTCAAGTTAAATTAACTTTTACTCGATAGAGAATGTATCAAACAATAGAAATTGCCTTAAAGCAAGTAATTATAGCCATTATAACGATGTTTCCAGTCTTTAGCGTAGCCAAATCATCCCTGATTTGGATTACATTAAATTATTTCGTGGTTTCTTGATGAGCCGTAGTCTGCGAAGGCTATTCTTGGCTCAAAATCATAATTCATTATTAATCAATATCTTCTACAGGGAAAAGCAGGTGGGTGGCATCATTTCTACAAATAAATATCATCTACGATGAAAATATAAGAATCCAAGATCAAGATGATCTTGATACAATTTTTCCGCCTGCTCTGTCCAATTAGCCTGTAGTGCTGTAGCCACTTGCGATGGATGCTGGTTAAATCTATTCAGTTCGTTTTGTTAGTTGCTTAAATAAATCTTACATTATATTTTTTCGTGTCATTTAGTGGCATTAGTGGTTAATAATCTTTTCTTTTTTTACCACGAAAACCGCGAAATGGCACGAAAGGAAGAAAATATAAGGCAATGTAAGACTTTTTTGCAACGAATAAACTCATAGATTATGTCTCATCAAGACAAAACGAACAAAACGAACTTAAGAGAACAATGTCAAAATTGCTGATCTTGTATTATAAGGGATTCTTGTTCGCGTATGTTGGCGTTTGTTTGCGGCTAATCTTTTTTTATTCCCTATTATATTCCTCAGCGTTCTCTGTGCCTCAGTGGTGAAAAAATCTTACATTACATAATATTAGTGAGACTTGAGACGTAAACCGAAGATGCAAAAATGTGAAGATGAGAAAATACGTAAACATACCATCCTGATCTGATCACATTCCAATTCACTGTTCACAAATCACCATTCACGGTGCGAAGCATAGATTACATTTAATTTTCAATTCACCATCTGTTAGTTAAGAGAAGATATTCAACCGCGAAAGCCGCGAAATGACGCGAAAAAGAGGAAGAAGAAGACTTTGATTATGCAAAAATAAATGCGTTTAATTATTTGTTATTTCTTTCTTATATTTTTTCGCGTACTTTAGCGGCTTTCGCGGTTATAAAAATCTTACATTACATTCTCTCTGTGCCTCAGTGGTGAAAAAATCTTACATTACATCATAATTTTCAATTTACCATTTTCAATTTTCAATTACTTTTTTCTGCCTCATCTGGCAGGTATGATACATCATTAGCATAATAGCTAAGATGATCAGTGGAATTGTGATCACAAAAAGAGCAAAAAGATTATCTGTAAAAGCTCCAAAGAAGAATCCGGCTGCTATAGCAAAGACAATAAGAATAATGCTGCCAGCCAGTTCTGATTTCCAGACAATCAAATTAATAATCAAAAGCAGCAGCCAGGGCAAGGCATTAGGTGCATTCTGGATAACGCCCTTGAACCCGCCACCGTAGCCTTCTGCACCGGACAACATGGCAAAGGCAATGATCAGCAGCGTGAAGACCAGTAAGAACCAGCGTGTGAAATTCCGGCAGAATAAGGTAATCCTCTGACATCTTAAATTTTCCATATTTTACTCCCTGAACAAAAACTTAGTAATGCTTACAAATATGTCAAGCAGGGAAGCGAATGGGTTATTTTGGACAGGATGGACAATATGGACTAAATGGACAGAATAGACGAAACTGGCGGGGTCTTCACTCTACAAGGCATTATACCACTGGTCAAAAATCGCTAATATTTTTTTTATTAGACAATTAGTGCGGTCATTCTGTGTCAAATACTTTTGCCAGTGGAGCTAGAATTACTTGACATGTTTAATATAATAGAAGTTTTATAGTAATAGCAAACAGGAGGATATTATGAATAAGCGATTTAGTGGGTTGACTGGTATAATTTTAGTAGGGCTATTGTTTAAGGTTATTAGTCTGGCAGGATCAGGCAGAATAGTAGTAGATTGGGAGTGGGATACAGCACCTGTGGAAATAGTGACGCATAACCGGGCAGATTTTCAATCTGAGCATCAGTCACCGATCGTGGTTTCGGCTGGCGAGGATGGCGGAGTGTACCTAATTCAGAGAACAAGCAACCCTGAAGCGAATTTATTTGCTGCTTATATTTCAGAGTCCGGAGAAGTAAGCAGTGGAATGACAGAATATTATGGTTTAAGTGCTGCCTTAGCCCGTGATCCGCTCACGGGTAATTGTCTGGGAGTTTTTGAGAATATGGAGAGCATGAATATTGAGAATAATTTCTTTTTTAATCAGTATGCTCAAACGGGGCAGCCTTTAAGCTGGATAGATCCTCCTTTCGTAGTTATTGATGAAGATACGCCTACTTTTACAGATAATGACGAATTTCGGAAGCCTCAGATCGTGATTGGTGCTTCGCCGGAAGGAGCTGATTACCGAAGGTTGTATTATATTGCCCGTAATATGGAAATGTCTGACGGGATGCAGGCTTTGCCCAGTGAAAATGCCATTATTGCCTATCTGGATTATGATGCGGAGGATATGCTGACAGGAGAATTTGAGGATTGGAGCTATACATCTATCCCTTTGCTTGACGACTGGAATCGGGAAGTGCCTGTGTGGGGTAATCCTAAGTATAATGTTATCGCAGTTGATAATTATCTGGTCTGTCTGGGCAGTGTGACTTTCGTTGATCTCACATTCGGTGATATGTTTTGTGTGGTGAATGATAATTATGGTGAAGGTGAATGGGTAGATTTCAATACAGACTGGTTATTTGATATAACAGAAGAAGCCGGAGAAGTGTTGCCTGCAACAATGCGGGTATATCAGGTCTGTTATCTAACGGAGCGGTTCAATATGCTGCCGGTAAATCGGGCAGGTGAACAAATGGTTTGTTTCCCTGGCAATATGCTGATAGTTTATGATACGATGACTCATGAAGGCATGTATGATTCAGAAAAGCAGATGACTTATCCCAAATTATTCAATTTCAATTTAACAATGGAAGAATTTGGATTTACTGATATCTACCCGGCCGGAGCAGCAGCAAATGATGAGAATCCGATGCTGCCCTGGGACCTTGATGAAGATGGAGAAGTGGATGAGTATGATGAGGGAAACAATCCTATGTGGGTGCATGACTGGCCCCTTTATTATCCTGATTTTTATGTTGGATTTCATACCAACGAGAATTTTGTTGCTGCTAATGCCGATGAAGGCTGGCTGGCTTATGTATGGGTGGATGGCACGAATGCCCAGAAGTATTATTATGGAGATGATAGTTATGCAGCTTGGGCGGAATATTCTGAGATAGCGATTTGCGTATCTGGAGATAATGGGCTAAACTGGAGCGAACCGATATTCCTGAATGGCAATCCTGATAGTGAGAATTATGTGTCAGAACTGGAGGGTAAAACTCTGTGCTTTGTCTATCCGGCAGAGCAGATAACTGAGGCAGGTGAGGGGATAGGTATTTTACATCTGAGCATAACAGGAGATAGTGATATGGAAATATCTAATGCCAGTGAGGCAGTTACCTATTATGCCAGTTTAGAGATAGATTTTGCCTCAGTGAGTGACACTGATACGGAAAAGATAAGTCCTGAAACTGCTATAATAAGGAATTATCCAAATCCCTTTAATCCAGAGACAAAGATATCCTATGAAGTGACTGCTGCCGGAAATGTGAACCTGAGCGTTTACAATATAAAAGGGCAGAAGGTGAAAGAACTGGTGAATGAACGGCAGGCAGCCGGGAAATATGATATAGTCTGGCAGGCGGATGGACAGCCGAGTGGAATATATTTTGTGAGAATGCAAAGTGCCGATGGGGAGGGAACGCATAAAGTGGTATTGATGAAATAGTATGGACGAAATGGACACTATAGACATAATGGACGAAGTGGGGGCAATTCTTAAACAGACTGAAATATCAGAAAAATAACTTGCTATCTGAGAAAGGGTGTGAATATTGGCTCGAATTAACGAGAAAATCTATAAGGGGAGTAACTATGGGTTTGAAAACGTTCCCTGGTGGGGTGCATTCCCACGATAACAAGGAATATTCCCGGCAGGCAGAGATAATAGCTATGCCCTTGCCAGGGAAGGTTTATGTTCATCTTTCCCAGCATATTGGCGCTCCGGCAAAGGCAATCGTGAAACCTGGCGATGAGGTATTGGCAGGACAGAAAATTGCTGAAGCAGGCGGATTTGTATCTATACCGATGCATGCTCCAATTTCGGGGAAAGTGACAAAGATTGGCTCATATCCGCATCCAGCAGGAACTACCGGCACAGCGATAGAGATCACGGGTGACGGTGAGGACAAATGGGTGGAATTGATTGATGATGCCAAATACAACTGTCTAAGCACGGATGAGATGAAGAAACGGATCGCTGAAGCAGGAATTTGCGGTATGGGCGGAGCGGGATTTCCCACTCATGTGAAGCTTTCACCCCCGGCGGATAAGCCAATTGATACTGTGATCTTAAATGGGGTGGAATGTGAGCCGTATTTAACCGCAGATTACCGCTTGATGCTGGAGCAGCCGGAAGCTATTCTGGAAGGATTAAGACTGCTGATGAAGATAGTGGGAGCAAAGCAGGGTATAATCGGCATAGAAGCTAATAAACCGGATTGCATCAAGCTGCTGCGTAAAGCAACAGCCGGTGACAAGACAATCCGGATAGATGCTCTTAAATTGAAGTATCCACAGGGTGCTGAGAAGCAATTGATCTATGCGTGTACCAGGCGGAAAGTGCCTAATAAGGGTGGTTTACCTATGGCAGTAGGCGTAGTGGTTCAGAATGTGGGCACTGCTATTGCCGTATATGAAGCAATCCGCTATCAGAAGCCTTTAGTGGAAAGAGTGATCACCGTATCAGGCAAGATCGTGAAAACACCCCGGAATATTAAAGCAAGAATCGGCACGATGTATAGTGAGCTTCTGGATTTTTGTGAAGGGACTACAGAAGATATTTATAAAATAATCTCGGGTGGTCCGATGATGGGTTTTGCGATATCAAATCTGGATACACCAATGGTGAAGGGCAGTAGTGGACTGCTGTTATTTAATAAAAAAGAAGCAGCTAAGGACGCAGAGCATACCTGTCTGCGTTGCGGAGCCTGCGTGGAAGTGTGCCCGATGAATCTGGCACCGAGCTTAATTGTGAATAATGCCAAGTATCAGGATTGGGGTCTGGTGGAGAAATATGGGGTGATGGACTGCATGAAATGCGGGTCTTGTGCCTTTATATGTCCGGCTCAGATCAAACTGATCCAATGGATAGATATCGGAAAACTGGAAGTGGGTAAGCGAATGCGTTCCCGCAGTCAGGTCGGAAAGGCTTAGGGGAGGAAATAATGAATAATAATTTAATAGTATCTGCTGCTCCTCATCTAAAGGCAAAGAATATGACCGTGAAATCGGTGATGTGGCAGGTTGTGCTGGCGCTGGTACCGGCAATGCTGGCAGCGATCTTCTTTTTTGGCTTGCGTTCTCTGGTATTAACCTGTTATGCAGTAGTGGCAGCGGTTCTCACAGAATATCTTATCCAGAAACTGCGGGGAGTTCCTGTGACCATCACGGATGGCTCAGCAGTAGTGACCGGGATATTGCTGGCATTTAATTTGAATGTGGCAAGTCCAGGGTGGCTGCCGGTGATCGGCAGTGTGTTTGCTATTGCGATAGGTAAGCAGGTTTTTGGCGGATTAGGTCATAATATATTTAATCCTGCCTTATTAGGGAGAGCTTTTCTACTTGCGAGCTGGCCCTCACTGGTGACAGCTAACTGGACCAAGACACAGCCGGCATTCTCATTGATGTTCAAGAGCATGAACAGCTTGAATTTGAGCAGTCTGCAGAACGTGCCGGAAGCAATCACTTCCGCTACACCACTCGCAGCCGTGAAATCTGTGCGAGTACTGGCAGAGACCAATCCTGATCTTGCTCAGCAGGTGATGGATAGAATGACGAGCATGGACACGATATCGCAGTTATTTATCGGCAATATAGGTGGAGTGATCGGAGAAGTATCTGCTTTGGCATTATTGATAGGAGCTGCTTATATGGCATTCCGCTATATAATAAGCTGGCGGATACCGATGAGTTATATATTAACCGTATTTGTGCTGACTTTTGCTTTTGGTGGCTTAGGCGGATTATTTTCTGCCAGTATAATGCTGCCATTTTATCATATATTCTCCGGCGGACTAATATTAGGAGCTTTCTTTATGGCAACTGATATGGTGACTTCTCCAGTGACCAAGAAGGGTATGCTGGTGTTTGGAATTGGGGCAGGTTTATTGACGGCAGTGATCAGATTATGGGGTGGCTATCCGGAAGGGGTGTCATATTCCATACTATTGATGAATTGCTGCGTACCGCTAATTGACCGGTGGACAGCACCGAAACCATTTGGGGAGGTGCGTAAATGAACTATTTTGTAAAATTAGGATTAGTACTGCTATTGATCACAGCAATTGCCAGTGGGATACTGGCTTTTGTGAACGGCTTGACTTCCGAAAAGATCAAGGCAAATAAATTAGTGGCGGAACAGGAAGCCAGAAAAGAGGTATTGAGCGAAGCCAGCAGGTTTGAGAAGCAGACAGTTACTTTGCCGGCAGTGGAAACAGAGCCTAATCCGCTCAAGAATAAAGTAGAGGCAGGACCTCGCCAGTTTATATATTATCTGGGCTATAATGATGAATCTGCAATAGTGGGATACACCTTTGTAGCCAGCCAGTATGGGTATTCCAGTGAAGTGAAGACCATGGTGGGTGTGAATCTGGATATGAGCATAGCCCGGATAAAAGTGATAGAACAATCAGAAACTCCGGGACTGGGTGCAAATGCAGCAACTGCAGATTTTCAGGGCAGGTTTGTGGACATGAACCAGGAGCAATTGCAGGTAGATAAAGATGGTGGGGCAATTAAATCACTTACAGGAGCAACAATCACCTCTAGAGCAGTGACAAATTCGATTGCCGAAGGTATGAAGATACTGGCAGATGCAATGACCGAGGAGGGCAAATAATGAATTTATGGAAAGAATTCAGTAAGGGTTTTGTTAAAGAGAACCCGGTATTTATCATGGCATTGGGATTATGTCCTACCCTGGCTGTGACCTCATCAGTAACTAATGCAATTGGAATGGGGCTGGCAGCCACTTTTGTGCTCACCTGTTCCAATGTGATAATCTCATTGATCAAAGACCTGATCCCCAGTAAGATCAGAATACCCTGTTTTATCGTGGTGATAGCATCTTTTGTGACGATAGTGGATCTGGTAATGAATGCCTATACCCCGGAGGTACATAAGAGCCTGGGGCTATTTATACCTTTGATAGTAGTAAATTGTATAATATTGGGCAGAGCAGAGGCATTTGCCAGTAAGAACAAAGTGTTGCCCTCCATTTTAGATGGTCTGGGTATGGGATTAGGCTTCACGCTGGCATTAGTTGTGATAGGTTCTATCCGTGAAGTATTGGGTGCAGGGCAATGGCTGGGAATGAATGTGATGCCATTGGCATACATTAAAAGTCCAATGCTGGTGGCAATTTTAGCACCGGGAGCGTTTATAATCATGGGACTTTTGATGGGTCTGATAAATATAGTGAATAAAGGCAAATAGGGGGTAACAGATGTCATTTATAACTCAAATATTTACCTTGGCGGTATTTGCCGTATTCGTGAACAACTTTGTATTATCAAAGTTTCTGGGACTATGTCCATATATCGGAGTATCCAAGAAGATAGATTCTGCTTTGGGCATGGGCATGGCAGTGATATTCGTGATGACCATGGCATCAACCTTCACCTGGTTGATCCAGCAGTATTTATTAATTCCCTATAATCTGGAATATTTGCAGACGATAGCATTTATATTGACGATAGCTTCCCTGGTTCAGCTGGTGGAAATGGTGATCCAGAAGACAGCTCCTTCGCTATATAAGGCATTAGGTGTATTTTTACCATTGATCACCACGAATTGCGCCGTATTAGGCGTTTCTATTCTTAATATTCAGGAAGATTATAATTTTCTGGGAGCGATCCTGAACGGACTTTTTTCGGGAATGGGCTTCACGCTGGTGCTGGTATTGATGGCAGGATTGCGGGAACGACTTGATAAGGCAGAAGTGCCAGAAGCAATGAAGGGCATGCCAATTGCCTTTGTGATAGCCGGTTGTATGGCACTTGCTTTTCTGGGATTTTCCGGTCTTAACTTCTAAGCGGGGGTAATAATGATATATGCAATAATAATTTTGGGAGCTTTGGGATTGATCTATGGACTGGGACTGGCATTTGCCTCCAAAAAGTTTCATGTGGAAGTTGACCCTAAGATAGAGGCAATTATCGAAGTATTACCGAGTGCAAATTGCGGAGCCTGTGGCTATCCTGGTTGTGCCGGATATGCTGAGGCAATTGTGATGAATGATGAAGAATTAAATAAATGCGCCCCGGGTGGAGCAGCAGTAGTGGGTGAAATTGCTAAGATCATGGATAAAGAAGCCACAGCTGCCGATCGGAAAGTGGCAGTGATCAAATGCCAGAGCGGTGGAGCAAATAATACTTTTTTCCGCTATGAATATCAGGGAGTAACTACCTGTAAAGCAGCGGTGATCGTGAATAATGGTCCCAATCTTTGTGCTTATGGCTGTGTATTTCAAAATGACTGTATAGCCGCCTGTAAATTTGATGCCATATCTTTGGATGAAAACGGGATGCGGATAGTTGACAAAGAGAAATGCACTGGTTGCGGAGCTTGTGTGAAAGCTTGTCCGCGGAATTTAATAGAGCTGGCATCAGAGAAGAAGCGGGTTCATATCCTGTGTTCTTCCCATGATAAGGGAGCGGATTCACGTAAAGCCTGCGGTAATAAAACAGCCTGTATTGGCTGTGGCATCTGCGTGAAGAAATGCCCAAAGGATGCTATAGAATTACAGAACAATCTGGCAGTATTAAATTATGATCTGTGTATAATGTGCGGCATCTGTGCTGATGCCTGTCCTACAGGGGCAATAATAGACCCTTTAAAGGAAGCCAGAGCTTTGCGCAAAGCAGAAGCCAAAAAGAAAGCAGACGCAGCTATCGCAGCTAAAGCTGCTGCTGAAAAGGGCTCTGCCCCAGAAGGTGAATAATCATTGACCCGACGATATTGATCAATGATAAAAATATGGAACCCCCAATGCTAATTGGGGGTTTTTTCCAGTAAAAAGAGGAGAAGAAAAAGTGAGTATTCAGAAAAATCTTGCCTGTTTTATTTCCAGAAACAATCTTGGTTTATGTTTCATTATTTAAAAGGGATCAGAGCGGAATTATATCGGAAGCGTGGTCAAAGGCTGCTGGTGAAAGGCATTAACGACCAGGCAGTGAAGTGTTTTCGGAAGGCATTGAGCCTTTCCGAGAATCCAGAGAACGTATTTAATTTGGGATTGGGATTATTGAGTGCCATGGAGCTGGAAGAAGCAGAAGGATATTTAAGCCAGGTCGTGGAAGAATTTCCTGAGCATGAAATTAGTGTTTTAACGTATTTTGAAGTGTTGATCTTACAGGAGAAGTGGCAGGCAGCAATAGAGCAGATAGAAAAACTCTGTCAGCAGTACCCCGAAAACATCAGATATAAAGAATTTTGCGCAATGGCATCAGATGTGGTGGGGCGAGAAAAATACAGGCATGAGAAGATTTTGAGTCATGAAGCGTATCAGTTTATGAGACAGCGTAAATATGGCGAGGCATTAGAGAAGTATATTGCCGCTCTGGAATATCTGCCGGAGGATTTGGAATTAATCAATAATATAGGTTATATTCATCTAATACTGAATGAATATACCCAGGCATACAGTTATTTTGAGAAAGCTCTGCAGCTTGATCCTGGGAACAGGAAAGTTAGACAGAATATGGCAGTTGTGAAGAATAAACTTAGAAAATAGCCGGGGTGAATATGAGGAATATCAGATTAATATTTATAGTTGTTTTTTGTATGATGTCTTCGCTTCTAATGTCCAATACGCTCAAGGAATACTACCATTCAAATTATGGACCGGTAGAGAGAGTAGTATTTGTATTCAGTGAATATCCTCGTTATCGATTACGTGAGGACATTTTATCAGTAAATCTTAGTTTCCTGGAGTGTGACAAAGTAGATGGGATTCGGACAAAACGGGTTCTCGATAATCCAGTAATATCCAAATTCACGTTTGTGCCCACAGACGCATTTATTGGAGTATTGATCAACACCTACGATGAATACCGTTTAGACGCTTTTTTAATGAAAAGTGGGGACGACTATAAACTGGTATTAGATATATTTCGACATAAAGTTCCGGTAACGCCAGAGGAAGCTCTGGAATATGCAGATTTTTATCGAAAAGTGAATAATGATAATAAGGCTTTGTACTTTGAGAATGTGGCAGACAGTTTGATAATTTCCAGACAAAATGAATCTTTGCGACAACAACGTGAAGCCGCAAAGGCAGTGGAAGAAGAGGTTATCACGGAAAAGCCGGAACCAAAGCCCAGTTATCCTGCGGAATCTAAACCGGCTGTATCTATACCCCGGGAGAAGCCGGCAGAAAGCAAGGTGACTCCTGATGCGGAAAATCGAGACAATTTTCTCCAGAAAAATTTACCTGACAGCGTTTACGAGGTGCTGGAGGATATTTATCTGGATAAGATGCTGATGTTCAGCATCTTAGTAGTATTTGCCGTAATAATAATAATGCTGATTATGTCATTTATCAGACGTTTTCATAAAGTGGAAAAAGTGAAAGAAGAGCGTCCATCCAGCAGTTTTGGCACGCTTGAATTTCAAAGAGTTACAATAAGGCGGCTGCTGGCAAATGGCTGGCAGACAAAGGAAATAGCCAAAGAATTAAATATGACTACTGAGCAGGTGGAAGAACTGGGAAGAGGAGTCAGTTAATAATACTGGAGGAAAAAGTGAAAAAATTTCTGCTATGTATCTTACTAATAGTTACAGGCATATTGAGTGCAACTGTGATCATAGAATATGATGGAGATATTGAGCCTGAAAAGATCAATGTCCGCAAATTTGGGGATGTGGAGTATTTTAATGTCTATGAACTGAATAAAGTGTTCAGAGCAATAATCACGCCGGATCTGCTGGACAGCAGGTTACGGGTGAATATGTATGAAAAAGAGATAGTATTTCTTTTGGAATCCAGTTATGTTACTGCTGGCAGAGAAGTATTTAACATGACATTTCCAGTGATACTCAATGAAAGCAAGTATTACATACCGGTAAATTTTCTCCAGGAGATATTGCCTTTGATCTATCCGGATCAGATAATCTATATGATAGATAAGATACAGGCTCCGATTCCGGTAGATAACCGGATAAAGACTATTGTTATTGATCCTGGTCATGGTGGCAAAGACCCTGGAGCAATAGGATATTCCCAAAAAAGCTATGAAAAAGACATCACTCTTGCCATTGCTCAAAAGCTGCGTGATACAATAGAGAAGAATATGCAAATCAAGGTATATCTCACAAGGGAAAGTGATAGATTTGTTTCTTTAAGAGAAAGAACTGAGTTTGCCAATGAAGTGAAAGCAGACTTGTTTGTTTCGATTCATATCAATGCTCATAATAATAAAGATGTCTCAGGAGTAGAGGTTTATTTTTTGAGCACAGCCAGAACTGATGATGCCCGTGCCACAGAAGCTTTGGAAAATGCAGTGGTTTATCATTATGAAGGTGGTACAGAAGCTCTTGCTAAATATAATGATCTTGATTTTATTCTCACTGATATGGCTCAGAATGAGTATCTGCAGGAAAGCCATGATCTGAGCGTGAACCTGCAGAATAACCTGGTAGAGGTTACTGAAAGCAATAACAGAGGTGTGAAACAGGCAGATTTTTATGTTCTGAGAGGAGCATTTATGCCAGCAGTCTTAATTGAATCTGGTTTTATATCCAATAAAAATGAAGAAAAGAAACTGGTAAAACCCAGGTATCAGGAAGAAATTGCTAATGCTTTATTCCAGGGAATAGACAATTTTGTGCGACGCATCGAGCTGATGCACTAATCTACAGGCACATATTTGGTTGTCAATCAAAGGATTAGAGTTGTCAATATTTGGACAGAAATAAGCCATAAATGGCAGAAATAATAACTTTTATAATAAAAAATGTTAAAGTATTTGACACTTATTCGGCTTAACCTTTTTTGTCATCGTTAATTAAGATTATATGGAGGATTGGGAATGCCTAATCATAAATCGTGTGATAAGAGACTGAGGCAGGAAAAGAAAAGAGCTGCACGTAATCATTACGTGAAGAAGACAATAAATTCTCTTCAGAAAAAAATGCACAGTGATCTTCCCCTGGAAGAATTAGGACAAACTTTGCAGGAAGTGTATTCACAACTTGACAAAGCAGCCAAGAAAGGTGTTATCCATAAGCGTACTGCTTCTCGCCGAAAAGCGCGTTTAGCAGCTCATTTTAACAAAGAGAAAAAGAAAGCTTCTGAAAGTACAAACTAAATAATCGGGCAGGTTACACAACCTGCCCTTTTTTTATTGACGGATTCGTCAAATAAAAACTGCAAGTATTAAAAATATGATACAGGGGGAATAATGCAGGATTATCTGCTATATATAGTCATCGCAGCACTCCTGATGGCTGGATTGCTCATCTGGCTGCTGCTGAGCAGGAAGAAAAGGAAAAGAGCTGACACAATTCCAAAATCAGGTAAAACCAATACCCAGTCAGTAAACCTGAAAGAAAGATTAGTAAAGACGAAAAACGGCTTATTGGGCCAGATAGCAGAATTGCTGCAGCTCAGAGGTAAGATTGATGAAGAATTACTGGAAGACCTGGAAGAAGCACTTATCAAAGCAGATGTAGGCGTGGAGACCAGTGGTGATATCATAGATAAACTGCGTTTGCGGATCAGGGAAGAGAAGATCACTGAAACTGTAGAAATCCAGCGGACAATAACAGGCATAATCAAAGATATGATGCTGGCAGATTATGCTGGCAAAGAACCAGGACTCAAAGAGCTGAACAGCAAACCTCTGGTGATATTATTTACCGGTGTTAATGGCGTAGGTAAAACTACTACGATAGGTAAGCTGGCGAAGCGCTATGTTGATACCGGGAAATCAGTGCTTTTGATAGCAGCCGACACATTTAGGGCTGCAGCCATAGATCAACTGGCAATTTGGGCAGAACGGGCAGGTGCAGATATTTCGCGACAAAATCAGGGTGCAGACCCTTCATCTGTAGTGTTTGACGGTCTTAAAAAGGCATTAAACAGCAATGTGGATATTGTGCTGATAGATACAGCCGGCAGGCAGCATACTAAAATCAATCTGATGAATGAATTGAATAAAATAGACCGGACAATCAAGAAAGTGATCCCTGATGCTCCGCACGAATCTCTACTGGTAGTGGATGCTACCACGGGTCAGAATGCACTTATGCAGGCAGAGATGTTCGGTAAAGCTACAAATCTCAGCGGAGTGGTTCTCACAAAACTGGATGGAACTGCCAAGGGCGGTATAGTAGTGGGAATAAAGCATCAGCTGGATGTTCCGGTAAAATTAATCGGAGTAGGGGAATCTACAGCAGACTTACGTGATTTCTCTGTAGATGAATTTCTGAAGGCAATCTTTGATTAAAAAGATCAGTTAAATTATTTTTTAACTATATCTGATATATGAGTTCTGCATAATAGCAGTAAAAATGGAAGAAAATAGAACTCGATAATAATAGAGCTTAGGCTTTTTTAATTAAAAACAAAAGTTAAGCTGTGATCACTGGCTATTTTAGTCAGGAAATTGATAAAAATTGATCTT
>JAIPGP010000078.1 GCA_021735645.1 Candidatus Cloacimonadota bacterium | reverse complement strand
TCCTCCATGTTTTTAAAAAACAAGATCAATTACAAATCTTTATTTTGACAAGGAAAAAAATACAAATCGACGATAAAGTATTGAAGTGTAAGATATTATATTTCATTTATACTTTATGAGGTCAGGTGTTCTGCAGTTATAACTAATTGCAGATTTATTGACAATGAACCTGCAGTAGAATCCACCGCATTATATGTTCTTGAGAGTACAGAAGTGTATCCCACCGAAAGTGAAGTATCGCATTGTGAATTTGGCAGCAGTTTTGATCAATTAGGAACAGCCCTGGTATTTGAGAGTGATGTGGAGCCAGATCTAAAGTGGTGTCAATTTTATGGGTTCTGTATCGGATTAAGAGTAAAAGATGAAACAATAGTGAAGAATTGCACATTTTCTGATAATGGAATCGGTATAAGCTGTAAAAATGGCAGAATCTATCTGGTAAACTGTATCTTGTATGGAAATGATTTTCGACAGATGTATTTTGAAGCGGATAATGGACCGGTAACAATACCTCCAGGCTACCATTCGCGATATTTATATATATTTGCTACAGATCTGGAAGGTGGACCTGGTGCCATATATGTGCATGAGACCATTTATAATTTTGTAGTATATGAAGCAGGTTCCTGGGATTATGATCCTTTATTTATAGATGCAGGGGTGAATAATTATGGTTTGATGGAGGAATCTAACTGCATAGATGCGGGAGTGGCGCAATTATATTATAATGATATGTGGCTGGTGAATATGGAGGCTGGCGATTTTTGGGGTACATATCCTGACCTGGGAGCTCTTGAATCGCATTATGGTGTTATGGCAGATTTCTGTGCCGATAGTTTGAGTGGAGTATTGCCGTTTGCCGTGCAGTTTACAGATGAATCTTATGGCGAAGTGGAAGAGTGGGAATGGGATTTTGAGAATGACGGAGTGATAGACAGCTATGAGCAGAATCCGCTCTGGATATTTGAGCAGATAGGAAATTTTGCTGTGAAACTGCATGTAGTGCAGGGTGAGTATGAAAGTACGGAAATTAAAAACAATTATATTACAGTAGCGAATAATGACAACATGTGGGAGATTCCCTCGGAGATCAGCAGTATCCAAATGGCAATAGATCTATGTGCGGCGGGAGATACTTTGATATTATCGCCAGGGACATATATCGAGAATCTGGTAATTGATGAAAAGGGCTTGATCCTGGCATCAGAATATTTTATGAATGGAGATGAGAGCGTTATAAGTGAGACAGTGATCACTTCACCGGAGATTGACCAGACTTTGCTGACAATAGATGACTGCGAAGAGCAGGAAGTAGTAATTTGCGGACTGCATTTTATAACTGGTGATGGAATAAATGGTGGCGGTATCTCGGTGAAATCATCAAGCCCGGGTTTGGAGCAGATAATAATCGAAAACTGCGAAGCTTTCAGGGGCGGCGGATTATATTTTGATGATGCTGGCGGTAGTGCGAGAAATATTACCATCCGCAACTGCACCGCCTGGCGGGGTGGAGGAATCTGGCTGAATGACAGCAGCGTGGCAATGGCAGATTTGGAAATGTGCGGGAATACCGGAGATTATAGTGGTGGAATTGAGCTGAGGGATTCTGAACTAAGTCTTGAACGGGCTTTGATCTATGAGAACTTCTCGGGTGATGAAGGAATAATTGTAAATGATGGAGGAATATTGCTGCTGGAAAAGAGCACTCTATTTGAACCGGAGAATAATACCCAATGTGGAATATACTGCGCTGGAGATGGTAATCTGGCAATTGTGAACTCAATTATCAGCACTGGAATTGGCACACCGGCACAGGGTACAGGAGCTGAGGATATATTTATCGCCAGCAGTTGTCTGCCGGCAGGTGAGGCGGGTATTGTGCAGGAAGCAGGTGGACTATTGACCTGGTATGAGGGTAATCTGGAGATGCAGCCTGGGTTTGCAGAAGCAGAATTTAACCGGGGGATGCTAAGAGAAAATTCGCCCTGTGTAGATGCGGGAAGTGTTTATCTGGAATATCAGGACATTATCTATGCTGATCATAGCCTTGAAGAATATTGGGGAACAGCTCCTGATATCGGGTATTGGGAACTGGGTATGGATACACAGCAGGATGAAGATGAGCTGCCGGAAGTGAATACTATGCGGATATATCCCAATCCCTTTAATCCGGAAACCACGATTGAATATAGCTTGATGCAGGCAGGACAAGTGGATTTGAAAATCTATAATATTCGAGGTCAGAGGGTAAAGACGCTTTTTGGAGGTAATAGAGAGGCTGGTAATTATCATCAGGTATGGAAAGGTGATAACGACCGAGGTGAAGCAGTGAGCAGCGGGATCTATTTTCTGCTGCTGAAGATAGATGATAAAGAAGTATTCAGCAGTAAATTAAGCTTGATCAAATAAAAAAGCGGGTGGTCGTTATCTGGCTTAACTACCTGGATATAACAGGTGGTGCAGGTTGGACTTTTGGCAGAAATATATCATTCCGGGTGGAATACTAATAGAGGACAACAGGCATCCCCCTGTATTATTATATCAAAAGCATTGAATTCTATATATAACTAATCAGATAAGTAGGACTTGCGCCGCTAACGGTACTCCGGAAGTGGAGCGAGAACTACGACCAATCATCTAATCTATTCCAAATTATATCCTGAAAATATTTCTTGTGTTGAAATCAGGGGCTAATAGTCGTCACCTGCGTCCCACCTGGAAATACCCAGCGGTGCACATATGACTTAGTTACAGAAATTATTTTAATTTTTGGGAATGAAAAAGATAGAAGACAAAACTTGACAGAACAATTGGGTGGGAATGATATAAAATCAAAGAAATATATAGTAAGGAGAAGGCGATGGTACATGAATATTCAAGGCGTGTATTTGGCTATGAATGTGATATTTATGGTCATTTGAACAATGCTAATTACCTGCATTTATATGAAGAGGCAAGATCGATATTTCTGGAAGATGTGGGACTGCCTATCCGGAAACTGCAGGAACTGGGAATTGCCATTTATATAACCAAAGTAGAAATAGATTTCATTAAAGGCATACTGCTGGAATCTGAAGTATTGATAAAAAGCTGGATATTATCTGGCAGCAGATTACGGGGATTATGGAAGCAGGAGATGTGGGTGAATGATGAATTGTGCAGCCGGATAACCATTGAAGGTGTATATGCCAATAATGGCAAACCCCGTAGATTACCTAAAGAAGTTTTTGAGATATTTTTAGCCAGTATTGAAAGCAGATAAGTTTTCCGGAAGCTAAGTATAGTCATTAAATAACCCATATTTTGCGATTACAATCGCATTATATGGCGATATTCTGCGATTACAATCGCAGATACTAGGTTTTCTCTTGACAGGTTTACTCCGTGTTGCAATTCTAATTTTAGTTATATTATAAGGAAAATGAGATGATAAAGAGAAGTATTTATCAGAGAGTAAAACCCCGTATATTTAAAGGGAAGGCGATTATTGTTATTGGACCCAGACAAAGTGGAAAAACTACTTTTATCAATCAGTTACTCTTAGATTACCCGGGACAATATTACCGGTTCAATGGTGATGAACCAGATGTGCGAGAGCAATTTAAAAATGCCACTTCCACACGCTTGAAGTCGCTGATAAGGGATAAAAAGATAGTTTTTATTGATGAAGCACAACGTATTGAAGAAATTGGACTTGCTATCAAACTTCTAGTTGATAATTACCCAGACATTCAAGTGATAGCTACAGGATCTTCAGCTTTTGATCTTGCAGGAAAGATCAAAGAACCTCTTACAGGAAGAAAATACGAATATCGGCTATTTCCACTATCGTATCAGGAAATGGTTAATGATCATGGTTTATTGGAAGAAAAAAGATACTTGCAGCACCGTCTAATCTTTGGATATTATCCTGAGATAGTTACTAAACAAGCAGAGGAAATCGAACTTCTCACTTTATTAGCAGATAGTTATTTATTCAAAGACCTGTTTAATCTTGAAAAGATCAAAAAGCCGCTGCTGCTGGAAAAAATAATTAGAGTTCTAGCCTTTCAAGTTGGAAATGAAGTGTCATATAATGAGATTGCACAGCTGGTAGGGGCTGATAATCAAACTGTGGAAAAGTATATCAGTCTAATGGAAAAGGCATACATTATTCATAGATTGCCTGCTTTGAGTAGGAATAAAAGAAATGAGATCAAGAAAGGGCAGAAGATATTTTTCTGGGATAATGGAATATTAAATACTATCAAAGGCAATTTAAATGATCTAAGCTCTCGATCTGATGTTGGTGCTTTATGGGAAAACTTTGTTATCAGCGAAAGGCGCAAATATTTATCCAATAATTTCATCAATGACAGATCATATTTCTGGAGAAATACTGAGAAAATGGAGATTGATTATATAGAAGAACGAAACAATCTCTATTCTGCTTTCGAGATAAAATGGAATCCGCTGAAAAAAGTAAGATTTTCAAAATCATTTACTGGTAATCATGATGTTTATGAAACAAAGGTGATCAATCCAGATACTTTCCCTGATTGGATATCTATGTAGATTAATCATCCTGATTAATGTCTTTCATAACTAGCAAACCGATCTTCATACTTAGTAATCAAAACTTCCAGTTCCCGATTATCATCCTCACCCCACTTGCTGGGTACCGTCAACAGTGCAAGTCTTACTTAGGGGGTTATTTTTAGAAATCTTCAATAAGCCAGAGGTAGTATTTTGGTTTGGTAGTATCAGTGAGGTTTGTTGCCCAGGCGATATCGAATTTGAGGACGAAGAAGCCCATATTGAGGCGGGGACCGAATCCGAAGCCCATTTTGGGATCATCCAGAGAGCCGTTCCGGGAGAAATTTATTTTATCACCTTCGTTCCAGACTGAGCCGATATCTACGAAGGCAGAGCCTCTCACGCCATACATTCTGATGGGAAGCGGGAACGCCAGAGAAAGGTTATCTATGAGTGGAAACCTGAATTCCGTGCTGAGTAGGATTTTATTTTTCCCGGTCAGGTCAGCATCGTCGAAGCCACGCACACCGTAGAAACCAGTCAGGTCAAATTCGCTGGTAGTATCACCATTGATCCAGCCGGCAAGGAGTCTATTTGCCCAGGAATAGCGTTTGGCAAAGAAGAAATATTTTCGCAAGTCAGTATAAGCGAAGTTATAAGAATCATTAGTAGAGAACCCGTGTTTAAGGTTCAGAAAACCTTTCCAGCCAGAGACGGGGCCCACGCTGCCATAGAGCGTATTATCGTGAACGAAGCTGAGTTGAGGTGTTACCAGCCAGGCTTCTTCTTTAGTTTTCAGATCCAGAAAATCGGGTAGATATTCTTCCATCCATTCATCATTGGAATCATTCCACCAATCACGGAAAGTCTGTTGCCTGAGGAAGGAAATCTGCAGTTCAGTACGCCAGTATTTATCAAAGGGATGGATAAAGGCAGTGAAGAAACCATATTGCCGGATGCGTTTACGGAAATAGTCATCAGTAGAGAAGTCACTATATTCAATGCGGTAGATAGTTTCATCATTCAGATAGAATACACCGCCGCCATAGTCATTTCTGTGTTCCAGATTGAGGTATTGCAGGAGGATAGAGGAATTTTCAATGCTGCCTGAGACATTTAGGCTGCTGTAGAGTGAGTGGTTACCGAGGATGTCTGAAGCCCAGACATCGAGCATGGCATAAGTACCGGAGGAACTGTAGGCAAGGCCACCCCAGAAGTAATCGATTTTCATTTTAGTTTTATAGGGGGCAATTTCAGGTTCATTTGGCAGGTTGGGTTTTTTATCGACCTGACGGTTGTATTCCACAATAGTGGTATCAGGACCGTAGTCTATATCAATGTCATAAAGCTCTGCCAGTTTGGGATCAATATCATTTTTGCGACCCGGCTTTTTGAATGCCAGATTGGTTTTGCCAAAATTGTGAATACGGTCGATATTGAATATTTCCCAGAAGTCATCAATGAATTCCACTGGCTGGGGTGACTGGCAGTTCTGCCAGATAAGGCTGTCCAGGGGAGCAGCGGCAAGATAGATATCCCAGGCACCCTGATGAAAGCAGGAAAAGATAAGGTTATCATCATCAGGCGACAGATCAAAATTAAGGACACCGGAAATAACGGAAGTAATCTGAGCTTGCGAAGCTGTGATAATGTCTATTGCTTTGATATTGGCAACCTGGTCTTCATGGGAGATATAGAGAATCCGGGAAGAATCTGAGTTCCATTCAGGATTATAGCAATCACTGCTGCTGTTTGTAACTTGGAAGAATTTTTGCAAAGCGAGATCATAATAATATATATTCTGGACGCAGTTATCGAAGACGTGTTCTCTATCAGGAGCATCAGGAGAGAGTCGTTCAGAGTAGAACGCGATTTTGGAACCATCCGGAGACCAGCGGGGTGCCGCATCATAATAGCGGTCTGAGGTCAATCTTTGGCGACTGGATGTATTCAGGTCATAAATAAAGATATCGGTATCAGTGTCTTTGATCCCACTGAAAACTATCTGGCTGCCATCGGGTGAGATATCTAATTCATAAATAACTTTAATATCGTCAAAGCTGATAGTTTTGGTTATCTTGCGGGTTTCTGTATCCAGACAATAGATGCGGTCGCCAAAGGAAGTATTGGCAGAAAAAGCAATAGTGGTACTATCCGGGAACCAGGCGATATTATTTTTCTTGAAATGGAATTCTTCTACTTTGCCGTTTACACCGCTGCGGATGAGTGAAACCGGTTTCTTTAAATCCAGTCTATCAGCCAGGTATATCCCATCCGTGATCTGTTTATTAGAGAACCAGGTATAATGAATGCCATCCGGAGACCAGCGGGGAGCAGTATTCATGGAGGAGCCGTCTTTTTCGGAGAAAGTGCGTTTTTCACAGGCTTCATAAGGTACCTGGAAATCATTATAGATAGCAAAATATTTGCGTTTCAGGTAATTTTCCCAGCGTAACTGCAATTCCGTGAAAGAGCAGTCAAAGATTTTTTTGGAGAAGTCATTTTGACTGGAGACTCGGGCAGAATAGAATATTTCCATGACTTTATCTCTGCCATATTCATCTTCAATATATTTGAGGAAGGCTTCACCCTCGCGGTAGGCATAATATCCGCCTACTTCTTCCAGATTGATCAGTTTATTGTTATAGACCAAATCCATGATAAACATGTTATTATAGAGGCTTTTACCGTTTACAGAGATGAATTCCGGCAATCCTTCCGAGAGCCAGAACGGCAGGGAACGAGAAGCCATTCTGCTGCTTCGGGCTGCGGTGAGTTCATTTACGTAGGCATGGGTCAATTCATGTGTAAGGGTTTTTTCCATTTCGCGATAACTGCCGGAGAATGGCATCACCACGCGGTTGTGCATGCTTTCTGTAAAACCGCCTACACCTTCGGAGAGAAGATTAGGAATAACATTTGTCGCCTCAAAATCTTCGTGAGAACTATAAAAGATGATAGGAATACGCTGCTTGACAGGAGTGCGGAAATCTTCGCGCAGGTAGTAATATGCTTCTTCAGCACAGAGTGCTACTATCCTGCCAAAATCATCATCATGGCAGGGGTAATAGATGTCAAAGTGCAGAGTCTGCATTTTGTTCCAGTCAGTTTTTTCTGCCTGGATTTTATTTTTGCCGTAATATTGAGCAGCAAGTGACAGGGAGATAAGGAGGCAGCACAAAACTAAGGTCTTTTTCATAATCAGAATATTTTAACAGTTAAATATTTTTTAGGGTTTTTCTTAATATCATTGATGAGACTATCTAGACTGGCAGTAGATCTTAAAAGGTTCTGGTATAATTCATCATCAGTAGTTAACCGGGAATAAGTGGAGTTCTCATTTTGTAATTGCTGAGCCATCAGCCTGATCTTCTGAGACAATTCCCGGATGGAATCGCTGGTTGCTCCCAGATTATCAACCAGCTCATTTGAGCCGGACAGAGTGCTGTCTATAGCCGACTGGTTATTGGAGATAATTTCCGCTATCAGTTCACTGGTATCAGCTATACTGGTAATCGTTTGTGAAAGTTTTTCGCTGTTTGTTATGACGAGATCATTAACGTTTTGCAGAGTGATCTGTAAAGTATCAGCAACCCGGGAATATTTATCAAGTACATTATCTGAAGTATTGAATCTGGCAAGCAGCAGCTCTACTTCGCTTAGCAGGCTTCCTGCTTTATCTGCCAGCGAGGAAATGCCGGGACTGCTGGTTCCTGCAAGGATTTCTGTAATATTAAGCGGACTATTCCCATTACCGGGCTGGATGATCACGCGGGTGCTGCCCATCACGGAAGTATCGCGGATATCAAATGTTGTGCCGGACATAAGCGGGTTTTGCAATTTTACGGAAATGGAAACCAACACTTTATCACCTTTGAGGTCAATGGCAGTAACCTTTCCACAATTAACGCCCAGAATCAGAACTCCATCTCCGAGTTCCAGGCCAAATGCTTCTGGGAAAGCGATTCTTAGTTTAGTGAGATCGCCTTTTTCCAGATAGTTAGTAAGCCAGAGATAGCCTAAAATGAGTATTATCAGGCTGATAAGCACAAAGATGCCGACGCGAAAATTGGTCTGGTTCTGTTTTTCATTAAATTTCATATATTCACCTTTCTGTGGAATACAAAAATCTCTGTATTCTTTTATCACTGGCATTTTTGAATTTTTCATAACTGCCGTCAAAGATAATATTTTTATCAGCCAGCATAACGATTCTTCCTGAAATCTTTTCAATGCAGTAGAGGTCATGAGTTACTATCACAGTAGCAGTTGACTGGGTGCTATGAAGATTGCTGATCAGGGCGGTGATCTCGGAAGCCAGTACCGGATCAAGCCCGGTGGTGGGCTCATCATAGATGATATAGCGGGGACTGGTAATGATCGCTCTGGCAAAGGCAACGCGCTTTCTCATCCCGCCGCTCAGTTCAGAAGGCATCTTTAAAAGAATATCTGAAAGCCCCACTTTAGCCAGTTTTTCCTTAACCTGCTCTTCGATTTCCTGATCGGAAAGTCTGGTATGCTCAAATAATGGCAGAGCCACGTTTTGATAGACATTTAGGGAATCCAGTAAAGCACTGCCTTGAAACAGCATGGCAAGTTTTTGCCGGATCTGGATAGCCTCGTCCTTGCTGCTTTGCATCAGGTTTTTTCCGTTTATAGTTACGTAACCCTGATCTGGGGGCAGCAAACCGGCAATGATCTTCATCAATACACTCTTGCCACAGCCACTTTGACCTACGACCATAATGATCTCTTCATCATGAATATCAAAACTGACATTTTCCAGTACAGACTGCTCGCCAAAGGAAATACTCACATCATTGATACTGATCATTTTATCACCTCAATCATCAGGTCTTCGCCTAGAGCCCTGATGGGTATGCCCTGCACCAGATCACCGGGAACGGCGGAACCGGAAGGGCAGTGAATGCGGATATAATGATCACTAAGTCCGGAAATTCCATAAGGAGATATATCTTCAATCACGGCGGAGAGCACAATTTTATTATCTATGAGTTTCTGCTGATAGGCAGCTTTTTTCTGCAGTGAAAGAGCAGTTAGCTCCTGAGCTCGCTGGTGTGTGACAGTGCCGTGCACCTGGTCTGGCATTTCGCTGGCACGGGTATCAGGACGGTGGGAATAGGGAAAAACGTGGAAATAAGCAAAGGGCATCTCTTCCAGAAAGGCTTTTGTCTGCTGGAAAAGCTCTTCAGTTTCACCCGGAAGTCCCACGATTACATCTAGTCCTATGGCAGCGAAAGGAGAGGCTTTCTGCAGGGCGTTAATGAGTTCTCTGAAATCAGACTGAGAATAATTCCTGCCCATATTAAGAAGTATTTCGTCACTTCCTGATTGCATTGGTATATGAAAATGAGGGCATATCTTAGTGCTGTTCTGAATATAAGTTAGCAGTCTAGCAGAAAATAACTGCGGTTCAATGGAAGATAATCTTATCATCTTAATGTCAGGGATTTGTGCAATATCCTGAATAAGTTCTGTTAGATAGTAGTTATCTTTTTTATCATACCCATATAATCCCAGGTTCACACCAGCCAGCACAATTTCAGAATATCCCTTAGCTGCCAGAGCATTTACTTGCAGGAGGATATTCTGCGGATGCCGGCTGCGGGAAGGACCACGAGCCTGGGTTACAGCACAATAGGCACAATTATAATCACAGCCATCCTGAATTTTCAGGAATGCTCTGCTGCGATTGAGCATGGAATCCGTGGTCTGTTCAGCAAAATCATGCTCTTTATTGATGTCAGCAAAACCCGGTTCATGACGTGATTGAAATATCTGGAATACCATATTTTTATGATTATTGTCGATAATATAATCAATATCACCTAATTCTTTGATGGCTTGATAATTCAATTGAGCATAGCAGCCGGTAACAATTATCCGGCAGTCCGGGTTGCCTGCCTTGTGTTTTAATGCCTTTCTGATGGCATTCCGGCTCTTGTAATCTGTCCTGTTTGTTACCGTACAGGTATTGATCAGGTACAAATCTGCCTGCTGCGAAAAATCAACCTGCTGCCAGCCAGCCTGGTAAAATTCATTTATGATGCAGACTGTTTCATACTGGTTGATCTTGCATCCGAAAGTGAGAGCTGCTATTTTCATGCTCAGATGACTGCTATGATTCTTCCACTTCAGTGATCTGGATACCAAGTTCCTGCAATTGCATATCATCAACCGTACCGGGAGCATCGCTCATCAGGTCAACAGCCTGCAGCGTTTTGGGGAAGGCAATCACGTCACGCAAACTGGCAGCGTATGTCATCAGCATCACCAGCCGGTCAATTCCGGGAGCTATCCCGCCATGTGGTGGAGTGCCATATCTGAGAGCATTCAGGAAGAAGCCGAATTTCTGCTGTAATTCAGCTTCGGAGAAACCCAGTACGTCAAAGATTTTGCGCTGAATATCCAGCCGGTGACAACGGATACTGCCGGATGAAAGCTCCATGCCATTGCATACCAGATCATAGAGCTGTCCTTCGATTTCCCCGATTTTTGCTTCCTCGGCAAAGTAATCCAGATGTTCTTCGCGAGGCATAGTGAACATGTGGTGCATGGTTTCCCATTTGCCGGTATCATCATTCATTTCAAAAAGCGGGAAATCAGTGATCCAGAGGAAGTTAAAATCTTTAGGATCATATAATTTCAGTTCTCTGCCAAAGTGGTTGCGGATTTCTGCTAAAACCTTAAAGACAGTTTTATTAGAGTCTGCTGCAAAGAGAATGAGGTCTCCGTCATTTGCTCCAGTGGCAGATAATATCTGCTCAACTTCAATTTCTGAGAGGAATTTACTTATTCCGGCAGTAAGCCCCCCGGATTCAACTTTGCAAAATGCCAGTCCTTTTCCACCCAGATGCCGGGCAATTTCAGTGAGGCTATCAATCTGCTTACGTGAGTAGCTGGCACAGCCTGGAGCCACTATACAGCGTACAGAGCCGCCATTTTGCAGGGCTCCACTGAATACTTTGAATTCACTTTTTGCCAGAATAGTAGATAGATCAACAAGTTCCATCCCAAAGCGAAGGTCTGGTTTATCTATTCCAAAACGCTCCATTGATTCACGATAGGTGAGTCTTGGGAAGGGAACTGGCAGTTCGATATTAAGACATTTTTTAAATATATAATGAAACAATTCTTCATTAATAGTAAAAATATCATCTTTGGTCACAAAGCTCATTTCCATATCAAGCTGTGTAAATTCCGGCTGCCGGTCTGCTCGCAGGTCTTCATCTCTAAAACAACGGGCTATCTGGAAATAGCGGTCAAAGCCGGAAACCATTAATAACTGTTTATAAATCTGCGGACTTTGAGGTAAGGCAAAAAATTTGCCTTTATGAATCCGGCTGGGAACCAGAAAATCACGGGCACCTTCCGGAGTGCTTTTCATCAGCGACGGGGTTTCAATTTCATAAAATCCTTTCTTGCTCAGAAATTCCCGAATCGCAAAAACAACTTCATGCCGCATAATGATCTTATTCCGCAGAGCAGGACGCCTCAGGTCAAGATAACGATATTTAAGCCGCAGGTTTTCATCTGCCATCAGTTTTTCATTTACCTGCACAGGCAGAGGAGCGGAGTCATTAAGGAAGAGCAGTTCCTGAGCTTCAATTTCAATTGTTCCGGTTGTCATAGCAGAATTAATATTACCAGTCTGACGTTCATTGACAATCCCGGTAACTGCGATCACGTACTCATTTCTAATCAGGTGGGCTTTTTCCTGCAGGGCAGCATTTTCAGGTTGAAAAACGACCTGTACAATATCTGTCACATCCCGCAGATCAATAAATATCAAGCCACCCAAATCACGGCGAAGGTGTACCCAGCCCATAACGGTAACTTTTTCGCCTATTTTATCTTTTATAAGACTGACAGCGTAATGACTGCGTTTATGATTCCCTAATAAATCTAGCATAATATCTCCATAATCTCTTTATTTTTGCATATTTTTCAAAGTTGAGTAAGAAATTCTACTATCAGCTATTGTCAAGCCAGAAATGTATTTCTCAGGCAAAGCATAAAAAAAGCCCGGCAAAAGCGGAGCGTCATAACGTAGACAAAGGTCATCAGAATTGCTGTAAAACAGCAAAGTAATTTTCAGTAAAGGATGAAGATAAAACTGATAAATTGCATAAAAGCTTAAATTCAGTAGAAACGTAACAGCAATATCTGAAAACAGAAATGAAATTTTACAATGTAAAGATGTAAATTGATACATTTGTAACCCACAGGGAACCCACAGTAGGGGTACAGGGGGCATATTTGGGACAGATAAGTTTTCTAAGTGACGATATTTCATGCAATTGAGACAGAAATTCCTTGAAATGGGATAAAATGAGATAAATGAAACATATGCTCTAAGATATATAGTGAGTAAAATTGAAATAGCCGGAAGGAAACGAGTGTATATGGATTTGATAAAAAAGCAGGGCATTTGAATAATGTTAAAATTTCCTAAGGTGGACAAGCCAGAACTATAGAAGAACTAAAAGAGAATATCGAATCAAAAAATTATATTCAACCGCTAAAAGCGCGAACGGACGCGAAAAGTAGAGAGTTATAATAGTTGCATAAGTTTATTATTCATAATAACATACCCAGATGTATAGCGAAATTCAAGCCAAAAAGTAACAGAATATTATTGGTAAGGTAAGGCGGACAAGCTTTGAGTTTTGAATGGAAGCAACAACTGAGACGACTGTTATGGTATCTCGGCTATCATGAATGTCTTATATTTATTTGTTTTTTCTTTGAAAAAAAGAATTCGGGTGGCAACAATAATGTTAGAATCAAGATTTACAGGTTAAAAATATTAGCAGGATTAGAAAGACATTGGAGTTTAAAACCTATGGATATTATGCTTTGCCGCAGTTAAGCCCTTTTTGGGCAAAGAAAATGTGTTCAGATTTGAATTCCTTAACCCCGCCGGGATTATACTATAATAGCCACAGGTAGCGCTTCGCTTACCCCGATATTAATCTTGACGATTATAATTGATTCCTTTCTGGGAAAATTTTCATATATTGTTATATATATTAGGAATATGACAGCCTTCTTTAATTCTTTAATATGAGATTAAGGAATATTACTTGACGACAGTAGAGCTATATTACTAATTGGGATTAGATTTTAATATGATGATGAATTAGTGAAAGATTGAGAATAGTTGTGATGAATTGATTTAGAGAGTTTTATTATTGAATAGGGTTAGGAAAATATCAATGAAAAAGTCACTCAAAAAATCATAAAGGATTAATAAATGTCTAATTGGTTTAAGGTAGCATTAGAAAGAATTAAAGAATCTCAGGGAAATTATATTCATAATCAAAATTTAATTAAAAAAGAAGAAACACTTTTATGTTCGAACTGCTTCAAAGATGAAGGATTAAAAATTGATGCTTATAATATAGGTATTAAAAACAGAGATACTTGTCCAAATTGTAAATCTAAAATTGGGAATAAACTTACTAGAAGTCTAGTTATAGAATTGTGCTATGTATTCTTTGTACGTGGAACTATAGTAAGAAGCAAATTTGGTGGTAGTCCATTAATCCAATTCAACGAACAACATTATAACAAATCTGAAGTTAAGGTATCATCTTGGCTGATTGAAGATCTAGAACTTGTTGAGAAAGCTGGTAAGGTTGGTTTGTTCTATTATGGCCCACGTTTATGGATGGTTGGAGAAGTTGAACCACTCAATTCTCTTCAAAAAGAAGAAGAGAAAAATACGATAATTGATAGAATTATGAACTCTTATCCTACAAAAATATTATTAAAAAAGGAGTATTTCTATCGACTTAGAAAAAATCCTAAATTACCTCATAACATTGATGAATATGATACCGCTCCAAAAGAATTTTTAGGTATAAATCGCTTTGATAAAGTAGATTTCCCTGTACTATATGGATCTCCAGACTTAGAACTTTGTTTACACGAATGTAGAACTACTGTAGAGGATAATCTTTATATAGCCAAATTAGTCCCTAAACATACTTTAAAAATGTTGGATTTATCTGTACTGATTGAAGAAAACAATACAGAATTTGAGAGTTTAGATATAGCAATTCATTTTCTATTTTTGGCAGGGGATAATTCCTATAATATCTGTAGAACCATCGCATGTGCTGCGAAAGAAAAAGGATTTGATGGAATTATTTACCCCTCCTATTACAGTTTAATCAGAACAGGTGCCATGCCCTTTGAGACAGTTTATGGAATTTCAGTTCGAAGGTTACCTCATTTAAAGTATCATGCTCAATTGCAAAGTGTTCCTAATGTAGCTGTTTTTGGAAGACCAATTAAAGAAAAGCTTATAACAGTTGATTGCATTAATAAAGTAGTGATAAATAGAGTTAGTTACGAACTAACCTTTGGACCTATTGTTACTTAGTATTTCGCTTTACATAAAGAAACAGAAATCGGGATGAATAGGGTTCACCTGAAATCAAGGAGGATTGAATATGAGATGTATATTTTGTAAACAGAACACAGATAAATCAAAATCAGAAGAGCACATAATACCAGCATCACTTGGTAATTTAGAACATATACTGCCTAAAGGAATAGTTTGTGATAAATGCAATAACTATTTCTCCAGAAAAATTGAAAAGCCTTTGCTAGAATCATTCTATTTTTTACACGCTAGAGCTATAAATAAAATAGTGACTAAGAGAGGTAAGTATCCACCAAATGATGCAATACATATAGACTCTGGAATAAATGTTAAATTGATCGGCGAGAAAGATGGATGGTCTATATCTGCTTCTACAGAGCAAGAAGAGGAGAGATTTATTAAAAAGATACTTACTTCATCTAAAGGTACAATCATAGTTCCAAATCCTATGCAGCCTTCAGAAAACGATAAATATGTATTATCAAGATTTTTGGGTAAAATTGCTATAGAGGTTCTTGCCCAAAGGTTAATACATATTAAGGGTGGTTTGGATGAAGTAATAGATAAGCCAGAGCTTGATATGTTGAGAAATTATACTAGACGGGGAAATCAAAATTTGATTTGGCCATATTCTGAGCGAAGGATATACCCAGAAGAAAAATGGTTTTCATCTGACAATGGCCAAAATTATCAAATTCTACATGAATATAATCTCTTATATACACCTGACAAGGAAACATATCTTGTAATTGCAATTTTTGGTATAGAATATGCAATAAATTTGGCAGGACCAACTATAGATGGATACATGAAATGGATTGATTCAAATGAAAATATTAGTTTTCTTGATTAATAATATTTGACATATTATATCATCGATATAGTTTAAACATGTTTGGAGGGAATATGGATAAGCTTGAGTATATTGAAGAATATTCGAAGAATGGTTATAGTAATGATAACACACTATTATATGCTTTAGTTAGATGTCTTTCATATGAAAAGCAAATAAGATTATTTAATAGAATTTATTCATATGATAATAGGCTTAGAAAGGTGTTATTGAAATTGTTGGTAGATAATTATGAAAATGATGAATCAGAAATTAGCAGTTTAATTGCTGGGATATTGATAGAGTATAGTCAGTTCAAAGGAAATACAAGAGATAGAGTTGATTATTGTTTGAGGGAATTATTCATTATTGCAAATAAATCGACTCAGATTATAATTATTGACTTTTTAAGTCATTCAAAATATACAAATGCTCGAAAAACAGCTCTTTCTTTATTAAAATATCATAAAATCATAGGTTATGAAGATTTTATTGAGGAAGAAGCGTATTCGAATAAATCTAAAATAGCTCTCAATATTATTATTGATAGGTATTCATCAAGTTATATCTTTGAACATAGAAACCTTTTAATTAAGCTCTCAAAAGACAAATTTGTGTTGGCTAGATTATATAAACGCGCATGTGAGTTTGATAAAAATTGCATTGAGGAATTGAGAGCAATTAATGAAATATCTTATTGCTATTTAAAGATTAAATTGGGTTTAAAAATATCAGAAGACGAAATGAGTAAAATTATCATAGAAAATAAGAATCAAGAAAATTATAATTTATTAATATGGGTATTGGGTCAGTTAAAATATTGGAATTTAATTATTAGTCTAGCAGATGAAGAGTTGTCATAAAAAAGGTTGTAGAAGATGTCATTATTGAGTATCTTGAATACGGTGATAATTTAAGAAAACGGAGATTTATTAATAACTATTAAAACTGAACATTATGAACTTGATAATATTGTTGCATGATATTTATGAGAATATAGAAATGTATTATAGATAGTTCCGATTGCTGCTTTTAATGTTGGGGCTATTGAAACTTAAGTAGGGCTGGTAAAGAATAATATTATCGGTCGAGATAAGGAAGTTAAGGCTTGCAAACCTTATATTATTGGTGAACCAGAAGAAGCAAGGGCTAAATTGTGGCAGTATGAAGACAGGGATTATTCTATTGAACGGTTATATCCTTAGTTGGAGGTTTGGGTTCATGACAATTACAGCAGTTACCGAAAGGTATATTTACGTTTTGGAATGCCTGATCTATCTAAAGGCTATGTTTTTGATCATATTCAGAATGGTTGGTAATTTGCGTTTTTGAGCTTTCGCATCTTTATCTGGGGATATGTCCTGCAATACTCCTTTAATTTGAATATTTTCACTGTCTTAATCGCTTGTTAATGGTCGTCATCTGCGCCCCACCTGCAGGTACACCAGCGGTGCACATTTGACTTATTATTGGCAGCAATCTGTTGGATTTTGTGGGGAAATGGAATACTGTTGATTAATATCTGAAAGAATTGAGTATGATCCAAATACAAAGATTTTCATAGCTTATTGATTTTCCGATAGTTGATCATTAAAGTCATAATAATTAAGATAGTAAGTAAATTTGAATTTGACAAGAGGAATAAAATAATATAAATTGCTATTAAATATTATATCTATGGAGTAGATATGGAATTAATTCAAGATAATTATGAGCAAATAGATATCTATTGTGATGAAAGTTGTCCTGATTTGTTTTCAAATAGAAAAGGTAGTATTAATAGATACTTAGTTATTGGTGGAATAAAACTACGTAAAAGGGATCGAGAAAAAGTAAAGAGTCAGATAGAAGATTTAAAAATCCAACATGATGTAAATGGTGAATTCAAGTGGAATAAGGTTTCTAATAACAAGTTGGAATTTTATAAAGGAATAATATCGTTGTTTTTTTCTTATGGTAATGAGATAATTTTCAGAAGTATCGTTATAGATACACAAAAAATAAACATGGAAATTTACCATAATGGAGATGCTGAATTAGGATTTTATAAGTTTTACTATCAATTGTTGAATAAGTGGATATGTGAGTTCAAAGCATATAGAATATTTACTGATTTGAAAACTAACAGGCTAAAAAACAGAGTACAAGATTTAGAATACATTTTGCAAATATCTCATATTTTTTCAACAATTGACTCTGTGCAAGCGATCAATTCCAAAGAGTCTGCTTTATTGCAAATGGCTGACCTGATTCTTGGAGCAGTTTCTTCCAGCTATAATAACACTATATCAGTTAATTCTGCTAAACGGAAATTGATAGCATATATGGAAGATTTATTGCAACATGAAATATGCGCAACAGGTTTAAGTGAGCGAAAATTTAATGTTTTTCAAATAAATCTTAAGAGCTGGTAACATGCCATTTCCACCACTTAGAACCTTTAAGGATGAACAGGAATATGAAAGCTATTATATTACAAAATATTGTCTTCGACCTATTGTAACCTTTGATAATATTCCAGTTTATTTTCATAAAAGAGATTTTCAGCACATATTTTTTGAGAGCGTCAAAAGCAAGGATGATACATTCAGTACTGATCGAGCAGAAAGGATAGATTGGATAGAATATACCCTAAAAGACCCAAATGCAAAACTAAGAGTTGGATGGATAGGGAAAAAGAAAACTTATGATAGAAGTAGAAGAGTTGCCATTATTGCAGGGGATTATGTAGTAATTATTCTGTTAAATAAAACTCAAACCAGAGCAAATATCTTAACTGCTTATGTTGCCGATAATAGTATTGCCAAAATATTAGGTTCACCTGTATGGTAAAAAAAAGAATAACCGCTGATTCGCTATGCTGGCTCAGCGGTTGATGCCTCTGTAAGTTCCTTACCATAGGTAAAGAATCAAATAAAATATAAATAGATAGATAAACGATGTCAAGTAAAAATTAATATTTGTGTATTTTATTTTTATGATACTGTTCAACATCACGCTACCCCCTGTAACAACTTATGCTTTATAATATCAATAATACTGCACACTTTCAGATTTTCTTGACATATGTGTGGCAGATTAATGTCATCTATGAAGCATTTCTCAAAATGTATCGG
>JAIPGP010000077.1 GCA_021735645.1 Candidatus Cloacimonadota bacterium | reverse complement strand
TAATTTATATGGAAGTCACTGAAGTGACTACACAGCGTTCGTACATCATTAACCCCCAAATGAATTTGGGGGTTAATGAGAATGGTCTTACTGCTACTTTTGGTGATCTACAATGAAATTAATTTCGGGGAGATGCCAGCTTAATAAAACAGCGGTTGACAGGGTTATACTTTAACCCATTTCATGCACTAGGCTTTTGCATAGAGTGCTAATCCCGATCTATCGGGATGAGTACAGAGAAGTTAGAAAATGATCAGTGAATATTTTTTATATTTATTATCATTCTCTATCTTATTCTGTGCCAGAAACTTGGTGCTATTTGTGAAATCCTACTGCATAATATGGGTTTAACATAAGACTGGTTTTAGATAGTGAAGTAAAGGATTTAAGATGAAAAACGTGAAATACATTATGTCTGTAGTACTTTTATTGATCATAGTTAATCTGGTAGCGGGAGAGTACAGCAATTTTTTCTGGCAGGTAGAAAAGGGGGATGTGGTAGTGAGTCTTTGCGGCTCGGTGCATTTGATGAAACCGGAATATTATCCCATGCGGGAAGAAATTGAGCAGGCTTTTGAATCGGCAGATGCTTTGGTTCTGGAAATTGATCTAAATAAGATAGATTTAAATAAAATTCAGGAACTGATCAGCAGCAAAGGTATTTATGGTGAAGGTGAGAGCCTGGAAAGCGAGCTTTCGGCAGAGTATTATGAGAAGCTGAAAAGTGAACTGGCAGATTATCAATATGAGATAGAGTCAGTTAAGAACCAAAAACCGTGGTATATGACGATGACCCTTTCGAGCGTGCGGGTGAGTGCACTGGGTTATACAGCAGAAGGGGGTACTGATCTTTATTTTATGTTGCGAGCGGGTGACAGTAAAGAAATACTGCAACTGGAGACCCCGGAATTGCAGTTTGAATTATTAAGCAGTATGGCAGACAGTTTACAAATAGAATATCTGCAGGAGATAATCGACCAGCGGGTAGAATATAACCAGCAGGTAGAAGAATTAATGCAAAGCTGGATAGACGGAGATGATGAATCTATGTACCGGCTGATGAATGAGGAACTGAAACAGAATCCAAAGCTGGCAGGTTTTTATGATGAACTGATCAGGAAGCGGAATCTTGAGATGACAAATAAAATAGAGAAATATTTAGATACTGAGGGTGAGAGGGAGTATTTTGTAGTAGTTGGTTCAGGGCATTTCCTGGGAGAAGAAGGAATAGTGAATCTTCTGCGAGAGCGGGGTTATACTGTCACCCGGAAATAAGCTTCACTTGATCAAACTTTTTTTTAGTCGTCAGGGCTTGGTTCTTCAAATTTCTTATCGTACAGCCGGAAAGTAACCACGCGATCATTCTGGTATTCCAGTCTATAACCCTCTCTTTCAATAATAGTAAGTTCACCGTGACCATATATCCTCATGCGTTCGGGTGCAATATCAGAGTCCAGCATATATTCATAAACAGCCAAAGCGCGGTTTGTGGAGAGCACTTTATTATAACCAACAGTACCTCGTTCATCAGCATGTCCATGGATAGATATCAGGTAATCCGGGTTTTTGAGTAGCAATTCTACAATAGGATATAATTTATCGAGTTCTTTTTCGGGGATATAGTGTTTATCAAAGTCAAAGTAAATAACAGGCAAGGGAATAGGCTCTTTGATAATGATAGTATCTTTGAGGCTGGCTGCGGAGAATTCAGTGACGGCATAGGGATCATCCTCGCCAGCGCCGGCAGCGCCAATTCCGCCTTTTTTTTCTTTGAGCTCAAATGCTACCATGGGATTATAGTCCATGAATATCGTCATTTTATTTGGCACACGCGGAACTTTGACGACAATATTCTGGGGATACTGAGAAGGATAGAGCGGTTGAGCTTTTACATTGAGCGATCTTTCACCAATATACCAGATATCAGTAACAATCGGGGTTCTTCCGAGATATTTTTCATTAATAAAGATATCAGCAGGAGTGGGTTCAGAGCGGAATAGCATTCTTTTTCTGTGAGTGCCAGCGGGGATTTTTTCAATAAGTTTATAGGGTGTGCAGGCAGCAATCAGGCACAAAAGTGCTACTGCGAGCAAAGTAAAAAACCTGGTTTTATAAGATAACATTGCCACCTACCGATCAAGAATTTCTTTAATTCATAAACTAAAAGAAGGTTATTGTCGGTCAAGGAAATAATCATAAACAGTGAAAAATGGTTGAATAACTATCAGAAAAAAAGGAATTTATATTGCGGTAAAATCGCGGAAAGCAGGGCATGATAAAAAAGTGATTGACTTTAATAAGATAAGTGTGTTAATTACCAAAATCCTGTGAGGGGTAAAAAATATTTTGAAAGCAAAATTTGAGAAGCTGGAATTGCGTGTACTTTATGTAGAAGATGAGGATGTGGTGCGCACCACGATCTACGAGATGCTAAAGCGAAGAATAACAGAGGTTTATGTAGCATCAGACGGCAGGGAAGGCTTGGAAATGTATCATAAGCATGACCCGGAGATAGTGATCACGGATATAAGAATGCCGCACATGGATGGGCTGGAAATGATCAGGAATATAAAACAAAGCAAGCCTGATATTCAGATAATCATAACCTCAGCCCATAGTGAATCGGAATATTTTTTAAGTGCCATTGATATTGGGGTAGATAAATTTGTTCTGAAGCCGGTTAATAATCGGGAATTATTTGCTTTAGTAAGCAAAGTATATGAGCAATTGAATCTACGTCAGAAAGCAGCGGAAGAAGCAGCCCGGCGGCAGGTGGCAGAGCGGAATCTGCGAGAAAGCCAGGAGCAGTTAAGTGCCTTATTTGAAAATGTAGTAGTAGGTATGGGGATACTGGATTATGATTTGCGGATCATATTCTCGAATCAGGCTTTGGCTGGGATGTTTGATGAGGAAGAATATTCTGTCTTATCACATTCATTTAACGAGTATTTTCCAGCAGACAGTTATGCAATATCAAGGTTGCGGAATCTCGCGGGTATCTATCTGGAAGGGATCAAGCCGAATTTTCGTTCCGAGGAAGAGATAGTATTGGATAATGGGAAGCGGTTTTGGGCAGAGATATCAGTATCCATGATCTTATCTTCCGAAAAAATAATCAATAAGTTCATAGTAGTGATCAATAATGTCAATGACCGGGTGGAATCCCAGCGGGAGCGTGATCTGCTGTATAATTCGCTGATAGCAGAATTAGAAACTGCCGCTTCGGTGCAATCTTATTTTTTACCGGACTGGCTTTGTGTAGAAGATAAGCTGCTTTTTTCCAATAATTATACACCATCGACCAATGTGGGTGGTGACTTATTTGATCTGATCAAGTTAAAAGACGGCAGATATGTTGTTTATATAGGAGATATATCCGGGCATGGAGTGCAAAGTGCCCTGATGATGACTGCAGTGAAAGCAACAATTAAGATGCTGGTGGACAATGTATCGACTCATCTGCATCCGAGTTTGATCGTAAATCAGTTGAATCTGTTATTATCGCGGGATGTATTTCAGAGCAATTATCTAACACTGCTATTGGGAGTTGTGGACGTTAATAAGAAAGAATTTATCTATTTCAATGCTGGTCATCCGCCAATTATCAGTTATAATAAAACAAGCCGGGAAGTAAAAATCATTGAATCATCCGGAGCAATTCCCATTGGCTGGATAGCTGATTATGAATACGATAAAGAAGAAGAAGATATTTTGCTGCTGGATGACTATACGAGTTACTTTTTTTATACAGATGGGATATTTGAATGTGAGAATAAGGAACATGAGGAATTGGGGATAAGAGGCATCAAAGAGATGCTGACCAGATGCACATCAGATAACAGCACTGTGATGCTGCCTTATGTGCTGAAACAAAAAATTGAGGAAGATGGATATGACATCAGTTCAGATGATTTCACAATCCTGTCCTTGAATTTGCGCAGAGACCAGAATGACAAAATACGGTATTATATCATCAATCCCATGAAAGACAGCAGTGGAGATGTGGGCAAGCATTGTGAAGAATTTTTGAAAGCTAAAGATGTGGAATGTCTATCATTTGCCACAGAACTTCTGGTTAATGAGTTTTTAAATAAGACCCTGGAACATATCACGGAAAAGGGTAAGGAAAGCGTAATTGTTATCAGATTGCGAGTCTATGATGACCATCTGGAGATCACCTTCTGGGATAAAGGAGAGGATTGGGTTCTGCCGGAGACTGTGGCAGAAATAGACTTTGATAAGGATTTGGATAATGAGGCAAATTGTCTTTATATAATCAATCAGCTATCAGATAAGATGGTGCGAAACCGCCTGGTAGAAGTTAACGAAACCAAGTTTTATTTATTCTATGAAAGAGAAGACAGGAAATGATAAGTACTTTACAGGTAATCCGCAGATTTGCGTTTAGAGAATGGGGTGGTACTGAGACGGTAGTCTGGAATACGTCTCAGGAATTGCAGCGGCTGGGTAATAATGTGGAGATAATTTCAACTCAGGCACTGGCAGAAACCAAAGCGGAGATCAGAGAAGATATTTCTATTCGCAGATTTCCTTATATCTATCCATATCTGAATCTGACAAAGACCAAAAAAGAGGCACTTGATAAGAAGGGGGGCGACCCATATTCCTGGAGTTTATATAATTATATGCTGAAGAAAGAAAATCTGGACATTATCCATTGCCATACCATGAACAGAATAGCTGCCAGTGTGCGTCTGGCGGCAAAGAAGCGGAAAATACCATATCTGGTATCTTTCCATGGAGGACATTTTGATGTGCCGGCGCGGGAAATGGAATTAATGATCCAGCCTTATAAACATACTTTTAATTACGGAAAGTTGATAGATATACTGGTCAGTAAGGAAAGATACCTGACAGATGCGGACGCTATAATCTGCGTGGGCTATAATGAATATGAAATCACTAAGGATAAATACCCGCAGAAGCTGGTTTATTATCTGCCTAATGGAGTAGATATTGACAAATTTAAGCCGCTTACAAAGAATGATTTCAGGAAGAAATATCAGATACCCGGGGATGAGAAAATGATTTTATGTTTGTCGCGAATAGACTATCAAAAGAACCAGGCAATCCTGATAGACCTTATAGAGCGTTTAAAAGGCAGAGGAGAAAGGGCTAATTTAGTATTATTGGGGCCAGTAACTTCGACACAATATCTGGCAGAATTGAACCGCTTGATCATGATGAAATCTCTGGAGCAGCAGGTGACAATTATCCCTGGACTGCAGGCAGATAATGCTGATCTGATGAAAGCTTATCAGGCAGCAGATGTATTTATTTTACCTTCAATCCATGAGCCTTTCGGGATCGTGGTTCTGGAAGCGTGGGCAAGCGGAGTGCCGGTGATAGCTTCAAAGGTGGGTGGCTTGCAAAGTCTGGTGCAGTCCGGCAGAAATGGGCTGGCATTTGACGGTAGCCTGGCAGAATTGGAGCGGAATTATCTGGAGCTTATCCATAATGACAGATTGAGGGAAGAACTTATTCTGAATGCCGGAGCAGAGGTGAAGGCAGAATATTCCTGGAGGTCTGTGACGGAGAAACTTATGGCATATTATAGTGAAATCAAAGATAAATGCAGGATTTGTCAGTGAAAAAGATATTGTATGTTGATGTTCCCTTTATCGGGATCAGTGATGGTGGTGCAAACCGGAGCAAGTTCATCTGGAATACCTTGATCAACCATTATGAGGTTGACTGGCTGGAATTGCAGCGGGAAGGGATTGCTGCTGCTACGGGGCTTCCCAGTGGCATGAATGACCATTTTACTTTGCACACGGAAACAGATAGCCGTTTTTATAAACCAATTATGATCTACCGTTTCCGTTCAGAGGCAAAGCAGAAATTTATTGAAATAATCAAAACGAATAAATATGATATTATTTTCTTGCGTTTTTCTTCACCGGCGGCATTGGGAAAACTGGCAGAACCATATTGCCCAGCCCTAGTTTTTGATGTAGATATGATTTTGAGCCGGCTTTCACAATTATCGTGGCAGCAGTCACGAGTTTTTAAGAACCGCTATTATCTGCTGGAAGGGCTAAAGCAACGCTGGTTTGAGCGGAAATTCTTTCGCAAAAAATACCTGTTTCTGTTTACTAATTATCTGGAAAAAGAAATGGTTCAGAAAAAGATAGGGCAGGAAAACGCTGAAAATTTCCAGGTGCTGCCTAATGTGATGAATCCCCAAAAAGTCTGCGTTAATACCAAAGAGGATAGGGTACTTTTTTTTGGGACTTTGACATCATCAGCTAATGCCAATGCTCTGCAATTCATCAGCGAGGATATATACCCGTTGATTTGCGAAGAACTTAAAAAGCGGGATTTGTATCTGGATATAGCAGGTAAAGGCTGGCATGAACACTTCAGTAGTTATTTTTATGGCAAACAGAGGCTGCGCTATGTGGGCGAAGTGGCGGATATTCAGCAGGAATTATCCGATAGCTTATTTATCTTTTTACCTTTACGGGTAGCCTCCGGCACCAGGACTCGCATTCTGGAAGTGGCTAATCAGTATAGAGCAGTGTTAACTACTTCCATAGGAATGGAAGGGCTGGAACTGCGAGAGCAGGAGATTGTGATAGAAAACAGTGCCAAAGAACTGGCGAGGGAATTTATTAATTTGCTTGATAACCCTCTGCGCAGGCTTAGTCTGGGGCAAAAGCTGCACTTTAAATGCAGAGAATTGTATCTGGATAGCAATGTAAGTAGATCCTTAAAGGAAATGCTGGATAAAAAAGCATGGCTAAAATAAAAATACTCTGGATCAATGACAAAGCAGACTTCACTGGTGGATGCGAAAGCTATATCTATCATACTGCTGCTCACCTGGCAGAAAGAGGATATGTAAATACTATGATCTATGATGTGGACGGCTGGACAGAACCGAAATTTACCAAAGTATTTGAAGCTGCTTTCCCGCGAGTGCTGCTGGCACGGCAGATAGCAGAGATCGATCCCGATATCATCTATGTGCACAGATTGACAGGGAAAAAGGCAATTCAAGAGCTTCTGCAGACAGGAAAACCCGTTATTCGCTTCTTTCATGATCATAAATTATTCTGTCTGAGGGAACATAAATACAAAACTATCAGTCTAAAAACCTGCACCATGCCTACCGGATTACGCTGCTACCCCTGCCTGGGATTTATCCACCGGAGTGAGGGAATATTGCCTTTTAAATTTGCCAGTCTAAGTAAATTGCAGGCAGAGCAGAGAATAAATAAAAAACTGGCTGGTTTTGTAGTCGCTTCGGATTATATGAAAGATCATCTGATCGACCATGGCTTTGCCGCTGATAAGATAAAAGTGATCCCCCTGTATTCCTGGAAAGAACCGGAAAATATGCCAGTAACAGATGGGAACTACCTGCTTTATGCTGGTCAGATACTACGGGGTAAAGGAATCGATAAACTTATAGAGGCTATGAGCAGATTAGAAAGTAATATTCCACTGCTAATTGCAGGCAGCAGCAGGCAGATGGACGAATATCAGCAATTATGCAGGTCAGCAGGTTTAGAAGATAGAATTACTTTTCTGGGACATGTAGAGCAGGCAAAATTGCAGGAACTTTACCGAAACTGCACCTGCGTGATCATGCCCAGCAGGGTGCCGGAGACTTTTGGTTTATCGGGTTTGGAAGCTATGAGCTGGTCAAAGCCGGTAATAGCTACTAATGTGGGCGGGATTGGACAATGGCTAAAAAACGAGAAAAATGGTTTTCTGGTTTTTCCCAATGACGGCAAATATCTGGCATTTATAATTGATGAACTTCTATCTGACCGGGAAAGGGCGAAAAATATGGGTAAACAAGGATATAAGATGTATAAAAAGAATTTTACTGCTGTCAGGCACCTTGATTCTTTGCAGCAGTATTTTGAACAAATTATCAAAGGGAGCAAATTATGATAGATAGTAATAGCTGGGGAAAATTCACGGCTAAAGGCAGCCAGAAAGTGGAAGACTTCATCAGGCGTATGGTGGAGGAAATAGTTATCGTTATTGCAGATACAATCCCTGAGAAGCAGTATAAGTGCCTTTATATGCTGGGAGGGTATGGCCGTGGAGAAGGCGGAGTAGTGATAATTAACGGGCAGGAACTTCCGCATAACAATTTTGATTTGATGCTGGTGGCAAATGACGTGCGAGGTGAAAAGCTGGAAGAGATCAAAGCCCAGATAGATAGTGCTCTGGAGCAATTGAAAGAGAGAATCGGTATTGGCATAGATGTAAGTGTGATCAATGCCAGCAAATTACGCAGTTCTGCCTGCCGCATTCTCTGGTATGATATGAAATATGGTCATAAAATGCTGCTGGGTAATACAGATATCATTGCCACCTGCCAGCAATTTAAACTGCGGAATATTCCCGCCTGGGATGCGCGAAATCTGCTGGTGAATCGAGGAACATTACTGATCATTAACGATTTGATCATGAAGCAGCACAAACTCGATCTGGAATTGAAAAAAGTGCTGATCAGACACACAGTGAAAAGTATCATCGGTTATGGTGATTGTCTGCTCTACTTTTTAGGGGATTATGACTGGAGCTATCTGGAGAAACAGAAACGGATGCAGGCACGTTCTGATGTGAATCCTGATTTCAAGAAATTATATGATGACGCGATGAATTTCCGGTTTCAACCTGATTATGAGCCGTTTCTCTTGAAAGATTTTAGCCAGTGGATGAAAGAACTGAAGCAATTGCTGCAGAATATAAATCTACTCTGTGAATCAAAGCGGCTGCATAGAAGAAAACTTGACTGGGATAATTATATCTATATTGCTCTGGCACATGGTATCAGTGAAGCCGGCTTAGGGATCAAAGCCTGGGGGAAACGGCTCATAAATTATTCCAATATGCAGACAGAATTTCCCGGTCAGGCACCGATGAGCGTAAAAATGGGTTATAAATTTCTGGGAGAAAAAGGAGTCCTGTCTCTGATATATCCCTTAATTGCCTATAATATGAGAAATCAGGACTACCGAAAAATTGCCCGGGGCTATCTTCAAGTTAAGAATTTTAATTTTGAGGACTTGCGCAGTGCCTACCTGAAAAAATGGGGACATTATATGGATACAAACTTTAGTAATCTGCTGCAGAAATACGATATAAAACTGAAATAATGAAGGAGCAGGAATGATCTGTTTGACCGGTGATCTTCACCACATGAGCCTGGGGACAGGGAATCAGCAGCACAGCGATATCACAGAGATGCAGATAGCAAATATTTATCTGAAACTGCTGGAAAGTGCTGGAGTCAAAGTGACATTTTTTATCACCGGCAGGTCATTTGCCGAAGAATGGCAAAACCTTGAATATATCTGCAATAGTAAGTCGGTTGAAATTGGCGGTCATAATTACAATGCGTTCAAACCTGCCTTGGGTCATAGAATCTGGAAGAAAGCAGCAGGCAATTATAATGGTCCTTATTTCTGTCAGAAAAGAGATGCCGCCAGAACAATTAAGATCATCCGGCAAAAAACCGGAAAAACCATCAATGTCTGGCGAAACCATATGTATATGCACGGACCTAATACCGAAAAAGTGCTGGCAAGTCTGGGAATAAAAATATGTTCTGATGGAGTACAGAAAAATTCTAATGGCTTAATTAGTTCTCCGGCAGGTATCTTTAATCTTCCCATCAACATCATACCCGATCATGAGCATCTTATTCACGCTGAACGCACCCCCCAGTGGATTGCCTGGTGGCAGAAACGGTATAACTGGAGTGATGATTTTGGCGCAGACTCATATTATATAGATGAATGGACTGATCTGGTGCTGGCTGGCTTACAGGAAAATGAAGCAAATGGAGTGATTTCCAATATGATCATCCACCCAATAACCCTGTATTTATGCGATAAACTGGAATCTTTCAAAACCAGAATTCTGCCCTGGCTGGCTGATCATCAGACCGTGTTTATGAGTGATCTGCTGCCGGATAAAATGATATTATGACAAATCCCAAACCACGTGTATCTGTGATCATGAGAAGCAAAAACTCAGATTGGGTGATTGCTCAGGCTCTGGCTGGTTTATATTCACAAACATATAAAGATTTTGAATTGCTGGTGGTAGATTCCGGCTCTACAGACCGTACCCTGGAAATAGTGAAGCAATACCCCTGCCGTCTGATCCAGATAGAAGCTAAGTCATATTATCCCGGCTCAGTATTGAATATGGCAATAGAACAGGCAGAGGCAGACATTATTGTCTTCCAGAATTCAGATGGTGTACCGCTAAGTCCTCATACTTTACAGAGACTGGTAAACGCTTTTGATGATGCGGCAGTAGATGCTGCTCTTACCCGTCAAATACCGCGACCGGAAGCTTTTGACTGGGTACGCAGAGATTATCGGCTGAGTTTTCCTGATGCTGAGCAGACTCCAGACTGGATTCGGCTCTCACTGCCTATGGCTGCCATGCGCAGGGCTGCCTGGGAGAAGCATCATTTTTATACTACTGCCTGGGCATCGGAAGATACGGAATGGGGCGAATGGGCAGTGCAAAATGATATGCAGATAAAATATGTACCTGATGCTATTATTATGCACTCTCATAATTATACACTCAAGCAGATATACGGCAGAAAATTTGTGGAAGGAGAAGCAGATGCCTTTATTTATAACAGAAAGCCTTCGCTGGGCAAAATGATAACAGGAATCTGTAAACAAACTTTGCGGGATAGCTTATACCTGTTATTTAAGGGTAATTTAGCAGAGGCTTTTGGCTCTCTGTCTCGCAATATCACCTATAATAAAGCCTATTATAAAGGCATTGTATTGGGCAGCCAGCGAAAAATCAACGGTGATAATGATACCAGTATAGGTCAAAATAATGTCCTCTCCCGTTATGAAAAATAATCCTGAATCATATCGTATATTTGTCAGTGGCATGGCTTATGATGAAGGCAAGTCAGGAGTTTCTGATTATATTAATAATATTGTCAAAGCTCTCTCAATAAATCATCAGGTAGATATGATCATGCTGGAAAGCGATGTCTGCAGATTCCCGGTCAGCAGCCCCAACCTGAAAATAATCCCAGTCTCAGATAAACTTAAAAATGCTGTCATTAATATGCTCTGGCATCTATTTATTCTGCCCGGCAAGTATAATCTGAAATCTTATGATTTTATTTTTCTGCCTGCTGCTAACCGCAGACTACTCGCCAGTTTCCCCATCCCTTCAATAGTCACTTTTCATGATCTTTCTCAATTCCATATACCTGCCAAATATGATGCCTTCCGCATGTTCTACATCAAAATAGTGATACCTTTCTTTGTGAAAAAAGCAGATAAAATTCTGGCTATAAGTAAAAATACTAAAGAAGATCTGATAAAATTCTATAAAATGTCCCCGGAAAGCATTGAGGTTAATTATAATGGCTATGACAGTCAGCGTTATCAGCCAGCACCAGCAAGTGTGCTTAAGCCTCTGGGTATCAGCAAGAAATATTTTCTCTATATTGCCCGAATCGAGCACCCGGGCAAAAACCATCTCAGACTGATCAAAGCTTATGAAGACCTGCCTGTGGATTTGAAAAACCGCTACGACCTGGTGCTGCCCGGGAAAAACTGGTCTGGCAGCGAAATAGTGCTGGAATACCTGAAAAACTCTCCAGATAAAGAACGAATTCATCTCCCGGGATTTGTGGATAGCGAAGTGTTACCAGCACTGTATCAGCAATGCAGCTTATACATCTTCCCCTCGCTCTATGAAGGTTTTGGTATTCCTCTGATTGAAGCAATGGCTTCCGGTGTGCCTGTAGTATGCTCCAATACTTCTTCTCTGCCGGAAATTGGCGGCGAAGCAATCGCACTTTTTGATCCCTATTCAGAGTTATCTATCCGCGAAACCATCTGGCGGGTTATCAGCAGTGAGATAATGCAGAAAGCCATGATTGCAAACGGCTTTAAACAGGTGAAGCAGTTCAGCTGGAAAAAACATGCTGATAAGATTATCCAGTCATATCAGGAGATAGTATCCCGTGCCCAAAAACGAGACTAAAACCCGGGAAGAACTTTCCCGGAAACTTCTGAATAAACTCTCTGCTACTGATAAAAAACCTAATCAGGTTTTTAGTTTAGCCCGGCTGCCACTTTTCCATTTCTTTCATCGACTCTGGCATATTATATTTATTATTCCTATACTGCCTTTTGTTTCAGGTTTTCATTTCATTCTGATTTTACGCCGCATATTCAGCAGCAAACCGGTATTTCGCACGGAAAATTGTTATGGTAAAAAGGGTAATCTGATAACTGTTAAATACTTTAATACTTCTACATTCAGTAATCTGGCTCTTTTTTATTATGTAGTGTCAGGTAAATTGAATCTCATTGGGTATAGTATGAATACTCAGCGGGAAATCGGAGATGCTTTCATTTATGACTATGCCCCAGGCGCGATCAACCTCTGGTATATCCGCTCTGCTTCACGCACAGCATATGAAGGCATTAAAGAGACTGATAAGGAATTCGTCAGTAATTTGCTGTTGAAAGCGGAACTTAATCCCAGCCTGATCAGTTTCATCCGGCTGGTTAAAGCCGAATTTCTGCTTTTTATCCGTTTTTTAGTGGCTCGAGCCTTCCGCTCACTTCAGAAAGTGAAATATCTGCCCCACCTGATTGATCCTATTTTTCTCTTTAATACCAGGCTGCGCAATGTTTCCATGCAGCAGACACTGGAACAGATCAAAAACACTATCAATAATAGAGATTACCTTTCTTCTACCCCAACCCGAAGAAAAATCTATTTCGTTAATCCAGACTGCTTCAATAAAACCTTTGCCCAAGCTAATGCTGATTACAGAAAAATTTTAACTGAATCCTCGCCCTCTGACTGGATATTTGCAGACGGTATTGGCATTAATATTGCCGTTGATATGCTGGGTTATCCCAAAAATGAAAATATTAATGGAACTGACCTGCTGCCAAGGCTGGTGGAACTGGCTGCTGAAAATAATTTTTCACTCTTCCTGCTGGGTGCCAGGGAAGGTATTGCAGATAAAATGAAAGAAAGCCTCACTTCCACTTATCCCGAGCTGAATATCAAAGGAGTTCAGCACGGGTATTTTAACTGGGAAACTGAAAGTGCCGGGATTGTGGAGAGGATAAATGCTCTTAAAGTGGATATCCTGCTGGTTGCTTTTGGTGCCCCCTACCAGGAACGCTGGCTGGAAAAATGGTTTCCGCATTTAAACTGCTCAATAGCAATTGGCGTTGGCGGATTATTTGATTTCTATTCCGGCAGAATAAAAAGAGCTCCTCGCTGGCTGCGGGATATAGGACTCGAATGGGTGTATCGTCTCCTGATGGAACCCCGACGGATGTTCCATCGCTATATAATAGGTAATCCCCTCTTCCTCAGTAGAGTAAAACATATCCAAAAAACCGCTGCCTGGCTTACCAGTAAAATTAAAAAAGCCTCAAAAAAACATGACCTGCAAATCATCGATTTTTCTCAACTGGGTATAATTAAGGAAAGACACACCGCTCTGGTAGATATTTTTCCTCTTATGGCAGATTTCTGTGTTCAGAGGCAGATACCTGTCTGCCTGCTGGCAGATTCTGAGGCTGACGCCAGAAAATGCAACCGGAATCTCAGCCTTATTTTCCCTGAATTGATGTTTCTCCCCAAAATGCCTGCTGAAAAGAATATTTTCTGCCTGATAATTTCCTCTTCATTAAATAACCCCGAAATGGAAATTCTCAAAACAGAAAATTATCACGCTATCTGCCTGATCGATAAACGCTTTATCTCGGAATTCAAACAGATAACTATCCTCGATTAAAAATCATTATAATTGACAAAAGAACTCGCTATCTTTTTTTATTGAATCAGGAATAAGGAAAATTTTTATGAGGCAAAAATGAGCAAAAGGGACAAAGAAACGGAGAAGATTATCAGCAGATTTTCGGAAGAAAACCTTAAGCACGAGAAATCATCACACATGCATAAAATTCTTTTCTGGCAGTCCTTTATTAATTTCTCCTATGGCTTGAAAAGATTTCTTGATTTTTTCCTCTCCCTTATTGCCATTATCATACTCTCACCGGTTTTCTTTATTACCGGTATTGCTATCTTTTTAGAAAACCCGGGCCCGATTATCTATTCCCAGCAGCGTATAGGCAAAGATGGTAAACCCTTCCTGTTCTATAAATTCCGCTCTATGATCGTAGGGGCAGAGAAGATCAAAGACCAGTTGCTGGCTGAAAATGAATCTAAGGATGGCGTTATCTTTAAAATGAAACGTGACCCGCGTATCACTCACGTGGGAAAACTCATCCGCAGATTCAGTATAGATGAATTACCTCAGCTTATCAACGTACTCAAAGGTGAAATGAGTATGGTGGGTCCCAGACCTCCACTGCCCAAAGAAGTGAATCAATATACCCTGGAAGACCGTAAAAGACTGCATATCAAGCCCGGTATCACCTGTATATGGCAGGTAGAAGGCAGAAGTGATATTCCTTTTAATAAACAGGTGGAACTGGATAAACAGTACATTCGCTCGCAGTCGCCCTGGGAAGATATCAAAATCCTGCTTAAAACCATTCCGGCGGTTATCACCGGCAAGGGAGCGTATTGATCTCTCCGATTCTAATATTGCTTTAACTCTCTAAATATCTCTTATATTGTGTGGTAAAATATCGCACATCATTACGCCGCACTGTTAGATTCTTTTTATCAAAGTAATCCAGCAGCAGCGCTGCCATTTTACGGTTAGTTTGCATAATATCACGGAATTGTGCCAGTGTGATACCTTCTTCATGCTGCTTCAAAAAACTGGTTAGTTTCGCTTGCGCCAGTTTCACCACCTGGCTGTGAATATAGCTGTTTTGATAGTGTATAATCTCTTCCTGACGGGTCAATTGCTGCAGTATCAGCTTCAATTCCTTTTCTTCAATACCCTCAGCACCCGCAGCTTCGTTAATACCAGCCATTAGCGGAACATTATTCCCGCAACTCAGCAGATAATTCATTACAGCTTGAATTTTGCGGTTAAATTCCGGGTCTAATTCCACAATGTGATTATAGAGCACCCAGGTTTTTCCGGCTTTCCGCAGTTGCACATCAGTTTCCATCTCTTCCAGCAGCATTGTCAGAGTTTCGCGGGTAATATCATTACGGTCTTCGCCAAATATTCCCAGCAATTCCTGAAAACTTCTGCCTTCCTCTGACAGGGGATTTTGCTGTTTAAATAGCCGGATACTATTTAAGACTTTATTTTTATAGGCAGTTTTTAGCTTTGTCATCAGCAAAATGATCTGTTTCTCACTTTGGAAAAAGGCTATATCTCCTGCCAGACTGGAATAAACGCTTTCTGTAAGTGCATCGACCTTCTGATTCATCATTTCTGCTATCTGCGTTAAAGAAACCGGCAGCATGCTTTTACGCACTTCCGCTGCTATTATCTCTGCCAGATCACCGCTGGAGAGCTTTTTCACTATTTCTATCTGTTGCTGACGCCGACGCCTGTGATGCAGCGGATAGGGATCTATTATTTCTCCTCCGCCCAAGGTGAGATCGCCGGAAGACAGCCTGATAATAAATTTATCTCCCATCACAGGCACTATTGCCCGAGGTAGATATACCTGGGCAAGTCCCTGCTCTCCTCCCACAAGCTCATCCTGATCCAGCAAATGCAGCCGCACCATCTGCTTCACGGTTCCCATTAGAAAAACCACTTGATTCCAGATGCCCAGCTGGCGATCTCCACCAAATAACCTGATCTTCACATCTATCAGATTTGTTGGCTTTATCCTGTTTTCTGAAAGCAGAGTTCCCCTACTAAATTCTTTCTGCTTAAAACCCACCAGATTTAAGGCTGCCCGATCTCCCGCCTGAACACTTTCTGCCTCAATGCCATAACGCTCAATCCTGCGAATACGCACCTGCCTTTCACCCGGCTGCAAGTATAGAGTGGCATTACTATTGACTCTGCCGGAAAGCACCGAACCATTCACTATCGCCCCGAATCCTTCTACTGTAAATATCCGGTCAATGTACATCCGAAAAAAGCCCTCTGCACTACGCTGGGGTATCTTATTCACATAATCATCTATTTCCCGGATCAACTCACTAATGCCTGCCTGCGTTAAACTGGATACTTTCATCACTTTTGCTGTTGCCAGAAAAGTGTCTTCCACAAACTCATACACCTCTTCCTCGGCTAATTCCAAGAGCTCTTCATCTACCAGGTCAATTTTATTTAAGACAATTATTCCCTGCTCTATACCCAGTAGCTCCATGATCTGTAAATGCTCCCGCGTCTGCGGCATAATTCCTTCATCTGCCGAAATTATCAATAGCACAAAATCTATTCCGCAAGCACCCGAAACCATCGTGTTTATGAAATCTGCATGTCCCGGCACGTCCACAATACCTACTGTGTTGCCTGAAGGTAAACTAAGCCTGGTAAAACCCAGATTGATCGTTATACCGCGCTGCTTCTCCTGCAAATGTGTATCACAATCATAACCCGTCAATGCTCGAATCAACGACGTCTTACCATGATCCACATGACCTGCCGTCCCCATTATTAAATGCTTAGACTCCATTTTCCTATCCTTAATTTTCTTTCCTTTCTATTTCTTGCCACCCGCTTCCATTCGTCAAGATAAGTCATTTGGGCAAGACCTGTTTAGCTGGTAGAATTTTATTAAAGATACCAGTATGCGAAAATAACGTACTATATATTGTTGGGAGATCATTATCGACTTAATATGTAGATCAAACTTTCCAGTTTGATGGAAAATTAAGTCTTAATCGGGGACGATTAAGCTACATCCAAAACCCCTTAGCCGCCTATGATTTTGCTTTTTTACCACGAAGTGATTTTCTATGTAGATCAAACTTTCCAGTTTGATGGAAAATAAAGGCTTATTCGGGGACGATTAAGCTAAATCCCAAAACCCCTTAGCCGCCTATGATTTTTCCTTTTACCACGAAGTGGTTTTCTATGTAGATCAAACTTTCCAGTTTGATGGAAAATTAAGGCTTAATCGGGGACGATTAAGCTACATCCAAAAACCCCTTAGCTGGCTATGATTTTGCTTTTTTACCACGAAGTGGTTTTTTATGTAGATCAAACTTTCCAGTTTGATGGAAAATAAAGGCTTAATCGGGGACGATTAAGCTACATCCAAAAACCCCTTAGCTGGGTTTTTTATTTCTTTACAAGAAAATGGAGATTGTAAACATATGAACTATGACATAATGAACGGGAGGATACAATGAAGATAAGGATTATTTTACTTTTTTTAATAATATTTACCGCAGAGATATATGCTCAGGAATCCTGGGTGCATACTTATGACCCGTTCGATGAGTATAACGAAGCAATCTTTAGTGTGGAAGATGTGGTGATTATGAGTGATGGCTGCTATGCGGTGAATGGTACAGCCATAAATACGGAAACCACTATTGGCTGGGGATTTGTCATAAAGGTAAGTCAAGAGGGAGAATTGCTGTGGGCTAAGAGGGATGAAGTTTCTTTTCAATATGAGAATGCTGGGCAGGCAATTGTTGCTGCGGATGATGGGGGGATTATATCTGCTTCTCATCACTATCTGCTGGATTCTATATTGATAAAGCGAGACTCTGATGGTAACAGGGAATGGGTTGAGTCATATTCAAACTATAATGATCTAAGAATAGAATCACTTGATAATACTAATGACGGCAATTACATTATTACCGGAGCTCAGGCTTTTAATAATTATGAAACAAGTCATGCCTGTATTGCCAAAATATCAGACACAGGAGACGTACTTTGGATAAATGATTTTTATATTGAAAACACATTATGGACTGCCGGAAAAGCAATTATTTCGACAAATGATGGTGGATATTTAATTACAGGTTATGCAGTTCTTGATGAGAATATGATTAATGATGCTGTATTAGTAATAAAAACAGATGCTGCCGGAGATTCAATTTGGACAAGATATCTTAATCTGACTCCTGATAGAGATAATGGACATACTATAGTAGAGACATTAGAAGGCGATATCCTGGTTGGGGGCTACACGCGAGCAGGTGTAACGAGAGATGGATTTATCTGGAAACTTGATTCAGAAGGTAATACTATCTGGGTGGAAGAAGGTTATGAAAACTGCGGATATATGTATTCTTCCTTTGCTATTACGAATGATGATCAAGTTCTATCCATTTTCAGCAATTTAGTATATCATGACAGTTTAAGGAAATTTGATTTTGAGCATAATGAAGATTGGACTGTTTTTTTACCTTACCATAGTGCAGGAGATGGAGACAAAGTCATAAGAACTACCCCAGAGGGAAATATCATTGTAGGTCTATTAAAATACAGTAATTCAACTGTTGGGATAACAAAGTTGAATCCAGATGGTACTGAAATTAATGATGAAACTATAACAATTTTGCCTGGTAATTTTGTAGCCTATCCCAATCCATTCAATCCTGAGATACGATTTTCGTTTTCTTGTGAAAATAATAATCTTGTGGAATTGCATATATATAATATCAAGGGGCAGATAGTCTCAAACCATGATTATAATGCAGTAAGAGGACAAAATATAATATCCTGGAAGGCAAATGGATTACCATCCGGTAACTATTTTGCTGAATTGATAAAAAGTAACAAGCAACACATTGTTAAGAAAATTATACTTATGAAATAAGGAAAGAAATTAAGGATTAAGAATTAAGAATTAAGGATTGGATTTAGCAGGAATGCAGTTAGTTTAAGTGGCTTAGTTAGTTAGAGGGAGAGAATCAGGAAATATAGGAATACTGGCATCCCCCTGTTTTTTTGTTTTCATAGCAGGAATTTTAATGATAATTGACCAGTTAAGTAGGACTTGCACCGCTGGCGGTACTCCGAAAGTGGGGCGAGAACTACGACCAATCAACTAATCTATTCCAAATTTC
>JAIPGP010000001.1 GCA_021735645.1 Candidatus Cloacimonadota bacterium | reverse complement strand
CCTTCAGTCATATCTTGATGAATTCTGCTACAGGTTGAATAGGAGATTTCATGAGAATGAGTTATTAGACAGAGTAATTACGGCTTGTACAAATTCTTGCGGAATTACTTATGCGGAGCTATACGGATAGTCATTTTTAATTAAGCAAAAAATACCCCAATCTAAGTCAAGACTTTTTTTATTCAGCTTCATGTAGTGTTATCTTCCAGATTAAGATTTTTTAGATTATCTAAAAGATTAAACTGCATATTCCATACAGTCTGAGCGGTTTAAATTGTCAAAAATCATCGAATACTTTTTAATGTCGCAGCTTAACGAAGGAGATAAAATGCAGATATTTATTTATGGTGAATATGAGGACTGGCAAAAGAAGTTCCTGAAAGATAATCTGGATAGCTCTATTCATATTACCTGGGGTAAAGAATTGCCACTTACAGCAGATTATCAGATTCTTGTCTGGGGCAGACCGGAAGAAAAATATATCACTGCAGCAGCAGATTTAAAGTATATCATTGTTCCCTACGCTGGAATTCCCGCTTCCACTGCTGACCTGATCAAAAAATATCCGTATCTGCAACTGCATAACCTGCACCATAATGCGCTGCCTACTGCCGAAATGGCGTTTGCACTGCTGCTCACTGCTGCTAAAAATATCGTGACTGCTCATAATAGTCTGCAGAAAGGCGACTGGACTCCGCGCTATCAAGGCCTGCCAAACCGCTTGCTGGCAGGCAGAAATGTATTGATCCTGGGTTATGGTTCCGTGGGCAGGCATCTGGCAAAGATGTGCAAAGGGCTAAGTATGAAGGTGTATGCCACCCGGAGAAACTGCCTGAAAATATATCTCGAAGCTGACGTGGAAATTCACCCAGCTGCTGATCTGGAAAGCATCCTGCCGCTTATGCAGGTCGTTTTACTCACATTACCGCTCACAGCTGAAACAGAGAATATTATGAACTTCCGGAAACTGGACTTGTTACCTGCTGATGCTGTGATTGTGAATATTGGCAGAGGTGCACTTATTGAAGAAAAGCCACTTTACGCTCTGCTGAAATCGGGTAAAATTGGCGCTGCGGGACTGGATGTGTGGTATAATTATCCGGGCAGTATAGAAGACAGAAAGCACACTTTCCCCGCTAATCTGCCCTTTCATGAACTCGATAATGTGGTGCTTAGTCCACATCGTGGAGGCTCTTTTGCTAATTATGATACGGAATTTCTGCGTGTGCAGCATCTCGTAAAGATGATAAATTCTTTTTATGTTACCGGCATTATGCCTGATCAGGTGGATATAGTTCGTGGATATTAGATATATTAAGGAGTAATTATGAGTTTTTACGGTAAAATCTATCAGGCTGCGCGGCAAATTCATTGACAATCAGAGCTGCATTATTTAGATTATTTTCATTGAAAACAGGAGGGAAAAACTAATGCTGAAATTTGTATTTTTCACTGTTCTACTTTGTATTTTTGCCTTGAATGCTCAAATCGGGGATATACCAGTGACCAGAAATCTGCTGGAAGATCAGTATCCCGTAAAATCTTACCATGATTTTAGCGCGGATCAGGAATTTGATGATACTGCTTATCAGGAGAAAGTGCATAGCTCCCGCTCAGAACGCGGCACCTGGCTGGCAATTGTAGATTCAGGTTTATATGTCAGTCTGGAAATAGAACTGGCTGTCTGGACTCAGGATCTGGAGCGGGAAGAAAGGAATGTAATTATCTTAAGCTGGACTGGGACTTCATATATCGACCTGAAAACTGTAATCAGTGACTATTATGATTCGGACAATATTCTGGGAGTGTTTTTGCTGGGTAACCTGCCTGTGTTCTGGTTTGAATTATGGGAAGACTGGGATGCCGATGGTGTTCAGGGAGAAAGTGAGTATTGGGTAGAATTCCCCATGGATCAGTATTTTGCCGATCTGGACGGCATCTGGAGTGATCTGGATAACGATGGTGTTTATGATCTGCATGATGGTGATATGGCTGCGGAACTGGCTATCAGCCGTCTGCGGGCTGATAACCTGAGCTATGCCGGTGAGGAAGTACAAATACTCAGCAACTGGTTTGAGCGCAATCATCTTTATCGAAATGGCGTTTTAACTGACAGCGATATTGCGCTGGGATACATCGATGATGACTGGTCATACTGGGCAGATGAATATGAAAACGCTCTGCTGATGAACTACTCAGAAGTGGAAATGGTCTCTGAAATTAATAACACTACAGCTTATGACTACCGTGAAAACCGCTGGAACGGCACTTATGAATGGATTCAGGTGCATGTTCATTCCGGACCGGATGCGCATTATTTTTATCAGAATAATGGCAGTATGTATCAACTGGTGCATAATAATGAAATATTACCCTGTAACCCGAATGCTATGTTTTACAATCTATTCTGCTGCTCAAATGCCAGATTTACTCAGGATAACAGCATGGGAAGTCTGTATGTGCTGGGAAATGAGCATGGAATGGCTTCGATTGGCTCTACTAAAACTGGTTCGATGCTGGATTTTGAGAATTTCTATGGTCCATTGGGAGATGGTGAAGTGATGGGTGAAGCACTTAGAATGTGGTGGAATGATACCATGGTGGAATATGAATCAGGAGAATATCAGCAATGCTATAGAAGCTGGTTCTATGGTATGGCTCTCACAGGTGATCCCACTCTGCTTACTGAATATGAACCTGTATCGGAAAAGGGTGATGTGGATTATAATAGTGAAATTGAAGCATATGATGCTTCCATGATCCTGAGATATTGTGTGGGCATTTATCCCGGAATCACAGCTCCTCTACCCTGGGGCGCTGCCCGAACTTTCTTTGCCGATGTGGATAATGATCAGCAGGTCAGTTCTTATGATGCTGCTCTTATACTTCAGTATTTTGTGGGCATCATAAACCAGTTCCCCCAAGATGGTGAATAGCACATGATTAGGCAGTACTTATTAATTGGGGTTTATATGAGAAAATTGATCTTAATCTTTATATTTCTTAATGCTCTGGCGGTTCTGATTGCTGATCAATCCGTTATTGATAGTCTGGAAGCAGTTCTATTAACAGCTCAGGATATACAGAGAGTGGATATCTATAACCAGTTAACCAAAGCCAGTATCAATACTTCCATCGAAAAAGCAGAATTTTGTAATCAGGAAGCACTTAGGCTGGCTCAGGAAATAGATTATCAGTCAGGATTTCTAAAAGCAATTTATTATCAGGCAAAGCTCAAAAACTATCATGGGGAATTAACAGCAGCACTTGAGATCATGCAGAAAGCTCTGAAATTGTCCCACGAATTACAAGATGATAAAATGACGGCAGAGATTACTAATGATATTGGTATGATTTACTATTCCACAGGCAATTTTACCCGGGCAATTGCAATGGTTGAGCAGGCTAAAGAACTTTTTTATATACTGGATGACCAGCAGAATCTGGGCAAAATAGAAAATAATCTGGGTTTATGCCAGTGGCGAATGGGTAATTTTGACCTTGCCCTGTCCCATTTTTTCACATCATTAGAGCTGGTGAGCACGAAAAATCATAATACGCTGAATAATATCAGTATTATCTATGGCATGATGGGTGATTTTGAACAATCTCTGGCTTATCAGGAGGAAGCCCTGGCAATACGGCAGGAATTTGGTTTAAAAGAAGGCATTTTAGATTCCTATAATAATTTTGGCTTGATCTACCGTAACATGAGAGAACCTTATAAAGCCCTGGAGTATCTGAAAAAATCAGTGACCATTGCTCATCAGATTCATAAAGACAATGCTGCCTGCAAAGCTCTGAATAATATTGGCTCTATCTACGATTCTGATTTGAATGTGCCGGACAGTGCCCTCTATTATTATCAAAAATCTCTGCTGCTAAGCATTGAGGGGCAGGAAACATATAATGTATTGAATACCAGGCTTAATATTGGTAATCTAAAAGCAAAATTAGGTGATATCCGGCAGGGACGCCGGGAAATAGAGGACGTTCTGGCAGAAGCACAGGCAATTAAAGCCCGAGAACTGGTTATGAACTGCTATCTGGCATTAGCGCATATTAGTGGCTTTAGCAATCAGTTTCAATCTGCCTATGATTTTTTCCAGAAATATACTGCCATAAAGGACTCTATTTATAATGATAACATCCAAACTCAGATTGCAGATCTGCAGGTGAAATATGACCTGGAAAAAGCAGCGAATGAAAAAAAAGAAATCAGTCTTATGCTGCTCAAATCACAAACTAAAAATATGAGAATGCTGCTGGGTATCATCGGATTGATCATTGTTCTGAGCGCACTTTATATCATTCTGCGTATAAAACTTTCCACAAACAGAGCACTCTCTGCTGAGATTGCTGAAAGAAAAAAACTCGAACAAGAATTGGAATTGCGTGTGAAACAAAGAACAATAGAACTTGACGAAAAAAACCAGGAACTGAAGATTGAAATTGATGAACATAAGAAAACAGTAATGGAACTTAATCTCTACAGAAACAGCCTGGAACATCAGGTGGAGGAACGTACTCTGGAGTTAAGAATAGCTAATAATAATCTGGAGGATAGTAATTCTGCGCTCCAAAAAAAGAATGATGAACTTAATGAATTGAACCGCCTGTTCGTGGGCAGAGAATTCCGGATTAAGGAATTACGCGATCAAATTAAAAAAATACAGGGAGAAGAAATTCCCTAAGGAGTGGTTATGATAAATAAAGCAGTTTTATTTATGGTAATTCTTGTCATCAGTGCCTTTTGTCTGGCACAGGACTCATTTGAAGATTATCTTAGCGGTCAGAATCAGCAGCAGACGGATTACATCAATCGGCAAAATGCTGATTTTGCCAATTATCACCAGCAGCAGGACTCGCTCTTTATCCAGTATAAAGATGATATTGAAAAACTATGGAACGAATTTCGGGAATCTACTCCCAAAGACTGGGTTAGTTATAACGAAGATTTTTCCGGTCGCAGTGAAGTCTCCTTTGAATCCGGTGAAATTAAAGTGGATGCCGTAGTGGAAAGCACTTCTCCCCAGGATCAGGTGAAAGCACGCGAGATCATCAAAAAGCAGATCGTCAGCATCCTGCAGGAAAAAGATAGCACTGATAAACCTATTCTCGCTGAACAAGTGAAAAACCCGGTCAGCTCGGGTAAGGTGATCAGCGAAGACCAGATAGAAGAAATTGCAGAAGAAATCGCTGCTAATGCTGAGACTACAGAAGTGACCGGAGCCGATAATCAAACCCGGCTCAAATATACTATCTCTATGGAACTTATCCCTGATCATATCCGTAAACGGGCAGAAAAATATAAACACATTATTGAAAACTTCTGCCAGGAATATCAGATTGATCCCAGACTGGCACTTGCTATTGCGCACACAGAATCATACTTTAATCCCAAAGCATATAACCGGCATGGAAATGCCTATGGTATGATGCAGATCGTCCCCAAATATGCCGGGATAAATATGAATAATATTCTCTTCCACAAAAACCAGAAACCCACTTCTGAAGAACTTTTTAATCCTGACATTAATCTGCACATGGGTATTGCCTATCTGCGCTGGCTCGCTGATAATAAATGGGATAAAGTGAAAAATGAAACTAATCAGACATATTGTATGATCTGCAGCTATAATGGCGGACCCGGAACTATCTATAAAGCCATGACCGGGAAGATGAACAAGATAGGACAGAAAAACTGGGATAAAATGTTCGCTGACCTATCTACTATGGACAGCCAGAAACTCTATAAAAAACTTCGCAAAGACGTACCCTACGAAGAAACCAGGAACTACATTGAAAAAGTTGTAGCTAAAATGAGCAATGAATATGCTATGGGGAGAAATTAGGCTATATCAATGTCCTGAAATATTATAGCTTTATTGCTTATTTGTTGCATCAGTTAGTATTGTCACATTCTGGCGGGTGAAGAAACCGGTGAAATCTCCATACCGATGAATATATTCATTAACCAGGAGCGTGTTTGGCGAAGCCACAGTGAAAGTCTGCTTCAATCCATCCTCGGGTGAGCCGATTAATTCAACCAGGTACTTAACACCGTCGTTTTTTAGTTCTTGATATGTATCTTCGATATTTTGGGTAATGAATGCCATGTGATGGGTTCTGGTGCCGTAATTAAAGATAAATTTCTCGGTAGGTCCAGATTCTTCCGGATTTTTGAAGGGGGCAATTCCGGAAGTGAATACCATGGCGAAATCTTTGCTGGAAAGCCGGGCTACATTAGTGATGGAATTAAGGTTTTTCACATAGATGGCAAAATCAAAATTATAATTAGTTAGCTCCATAAATTCTATGATGGCAGGGTCACGGTCCTGAGCTCGTACGCGGGTGGCGGTGTGATCAAGATAGCTAATGTTGTGTAAATATTGTCTTGCAGGTTTTTTGAAATCCCAGGATAATACCAAATCGTTTTTACCAGGATATTCACCAATATTCTTTTTCCACTGGATAATGCCTATTGAAATCCCGGTATAATCAGAAGGTTCCGATTGTATGAAGTAGTAGTTATCATATTCGAGAATATCCGGGGTCAAAAATTTAATCCCCTTTCTTTTCTGGATTTGATAATATCTGGCAATATCAGGAGAATTAAAAATAAAAGTTTCCAGCCGGGTATCAGGGAGATGTTCAGATTTGGGATTAAGATTAAATTTTTGAAAGGGATTTTCGGGATTTATCCGTTCTCTTATCAGAATATCAGCAGAATTTTTCAATTTTAGAATACTGGTAATATAATCAGCGTCAGAATATGATTTATCATGATAACAGCCAGTAGTAGCCAGCAATTCTTTTACAGCAGGCTTGTGCTGGTAGTCCTGAGTATTGATAATTATTGCTTCCAGTCCACCTGTAAGACCTTCGAGACCAAGCGATTTTCTGGCTCTGATAACTCTGGCGGTTTCTTTCTTTAAAAATTCATCACTATTTTTGAAATCAAAGCTGTAGCCTTCCTGATTAATGACAGCACTGTTAATTTCTGACATATTGCCTCCCTGGCAGATATTTTGTTCAGCTGCTCAGTTCCTGTTTTAAGGCTTCAATAAAATGATCAATATCTTTAATCGAAGTGTCAAAGGTGGTCATAAAACGGACTTCGTGAGTGGTTTCGTCCCAGATATAGAAGAAATATTTCTCCTGCATACGGGGAATCACTTCCGCCGGCAGGATGGCAAATACAGAATTTACTTCGCAGGGACGGGTAATTGTGATACCTTCCACTTTTAATAACTCATTATAGAGTTTTTGTGCCATCATATTAGAATGAAGAGCATTTTCATACCAGAGATCATTCGTAAATAAGGCAGAGAATTGAGCAGAAATATAGCGCATCTTGGAATGCAACTGCATACCCTGCTTGCGGAAATATCTAAAGTCTGCTGCCAGTTCAGGACGGAAAAATACCGCTGCTTCACCAAACATCATGCCATTTTTCGTGCCGCCAAACGACATCAGGTCAATGCCGGTATCAGTTGTCATTTCTTTTAAAGTGCATCCCAGAGCTACAGCGGCATTAGCGATGCGTGCCCCATCCAGATGCAGCAGCAGGTCATGTGCATGGCAGTAATCTGCCAGTCTCTTCAATTCCGCCAGTGAATACAATGTTCCCAATTCTGTGGATTGAGTAATAGAAACCACTTTGGGCTGAGAATGATGCTCAAAACCTATGCCGTGCATCATCGTAGCCACCAGTTCAGGAGTCAATTTCCCGTCAGTAGTGCGGATGTATTCCATTTTACAGCCGGTAACTGCACTGGGTGCACCGCATTCATCTACATTGATATGAGCAGATTCGGGGCAGATTATGGAATGGTAACTGCGGGTGACAGTGTTAAGCAGCACTGTATTAGCCCCAGTGCCATTATAAACAAAGAAGACTGCGATGTTATCACCTAATAGCTGCTTAAATTTCGCTACTGCTTCCAGTGTATAGGGGTCGTCGCCATAGCCGGTATAATGACCTTCGTTAACGTATTGCAAAGCCTGCATCACTGCAGGATGCACGCCGGAATTATTATCACTGGCAAAAGATTTGGGTATTCTCATATATTTATCCTCGTATTTTTTTTTATGGTGTTAAATCAGAAATTGTGCCATCAGAGGCAAGTACAAAAAATCTACCTGACTCATATAAAAGAGCAGAACCAGATTCCTGATACTTCAAACCGGCGTCAATTGCAATGATCCTGCCATCCTGAGCATACTGAACCTTATCAAATGTTGTGTGACCAACCACAATATTTTTTACCATATACTGCTGCCTGATGCCATCAATGATTTCAGGATTCGCTGGTTCCCATTTATCTTCTGGGCTGAAATAGCCGCGATACCAGAAAGGACCATTTCTGTGAAAAAGGTAATCCAGGTCAGCACTCTGAATATCAACCTGATGATAATAATCCCAGACAAGTTCATTTACTTCTGAAAGAACGGGAAATCTTTGGGCAAAACCGACAGAAATACCCCCATGCACAAAAAGTATATCATCCAGCTGCAGTACTGTCTGCCAGCTGCGCAGCCAGCTGCCCAGCAAAGTATCTTCTCCGTAAAGCTCATTATAGGTCATATTTAGTAAGGCACAGGTTTCACCATATTTATCTTTCATTTCATGGGTTTTCTGCCCGATTGTCATATTTTCATGATTACCCAAAATTGTAATCATCTTTCCCTCTGCCTGCTGCCAGAGATGATAAAGCAGCCACAGGCATTCCGTAGTCTGTTCACCCCGGTCAAATACATCGCCCACAATGATCAGCCAGCCATCATATATCCAGTTATAATGCTCATCCATCACTCCTGCTGCCAGTAAAAGCTCTACCGTACCCGCCAGATTGCCGTGCAGATCACTGAGTGCCAGAAAGCGCTCCGGCTTGGCTAAACTGGTTACCGGCTGACTGAATTCTTTTTGCAAAACCACTGATTTTGCCTGCCCTTTTGACCAATCCAGTAAATATTCACCCCTGGCATTCGCAGTTAAAGTATCACGGATTATCTGCTGGTTTACTATATACACAGCTACCGGAGTTTCATTTTTCCAGAAAACGTAGGGACCATCCTCACTCCATAGCTCAATACTGCCGGCAATCAGGATAATTACAAGTACTAAACATCTTAATAATTTTCTCATAAACAAAGAGGATAATAAGACAATTTATGGTCAAGTTAGAAATTTAAGTAAATAATTATTGACAGCGATAGCCAACAAAATAGACAATTACCCCAAAAGTGAGGTTGCTGTGATAAATTTAATCAAAGTCAGACAGGAATTACATCAAATACCTGAACTGGCATTTCAGGAATTTAAAACTCAAGAATATATTCTGAATAAGCTTATGTCTTATCCGGGATTGCAAATACATCGTTTTGCACCTACTGGTCTGCTGGTGGAATATACCGGCAGTCAGGATAAATACGAGCTATTCCGCGCTGATATGGATGCTTTGCCCATCACCGAAAACACAGGTTGCGATTTCAGCTCTATTCATCCCGGCAAAATGCATGCCTGCGGTCATGATATCCACATCACAATTCTTTTGGGGCTCATCGATCAGGTGATGCAGCATAAACCACGTTGCAATCTGCTTTTTCTTTTTCAGCCAGCTGAAGAAGGATGTTCAGGAGCCGAAGCAGTACTGGCTGATCTGGTCTGGCAAAAATATGAGATAGAAAACGCCTATGCTCTGCACGTGTCGCCTGATCTGCCAGTGGGCACTATCAGTAGCCGGGCGGGTAATTTCTTTGCTGCCACTGCCGAGTATGACGTCACTATTGAAGGTGTTTCTTCTCACATTGCCACCCCTGAAAAAGGTAGAAATGCCCTTCAGGCGGGTATTGAAGTATATCAATCTGTGCAGCAGCTGCCCCACATTGTGAAATCAGATGAGCACTTTCTTTGTGATTTCGGTATATTGACTGCCGGTTCGGTCCGTAATGCCATACCTGCTCACTGCCTGCTTTCCGGAACTATACGAGCCGCAGATAGAAAGCGGATAGCTGCTCTTAAAGAATCCTTCAAAGCAATTTGTCAGGCAGTTTCAGCTGCTTACGATGTTAAAATTGATACTGAATTTCTGGCTGAATATCAGGAAGTATATAATTCTGCTGAGCTCCTGGAAAACCTGAAAACTGCTGCTGCTCAAACAAATGTAAATTACCGCCAGGCAGAAATGACCATGGCAGGTGAAGATTTTGGTTTTATTGCTGCTCGCTGGAAAGGCTTACTGTTCTGGCTGGGAGCTTCAGATAAAAAGAGCTATCCACTCCATAGTGACAGGTTTCTACCTGCTGAAGAAGCTATCGAGATTGGGGTAAAATTATTTTATCAACTTATATTAAATAAATTAGGAACATAATTTGCTTTATAATTATTGGAGGATATTTATGAAAAGAATTCTATTTGCATCTTTGCTGGCTGTTCTTGCAATCCTGCTGATCAGTGGTTGTGATGACCGTAATCCCACTGATACCAGCACCAGTCTCAGTATATCCACAAATCGTGATACACTGCACGTAGGCTCCAGCATTAATACCTGCGATATTCAAGCTGCCATCACTAAAGATGGTAATGCTATCGAAGGGGCACAGGTAAATTTCACTACCACTATGGGGAGTATATTTGCCAGCGGTATCTCAAATATATATGGCATTGCCGAAACCACTTTCTGGTATGACGGTACTGAAACCGGTATTGCCACAATTCGCGCTTCTTATTCCGGCATGGAAGACGAACTGCATATCTACATTGTTGATGAGAATCCCTTTATTCTGGAAATATGGGCTGCTCCGGATACGATCTATCTCGGCTCAGGACAATACAGCACGGATGTGCATGTCCACCTTACCGATAGAGACAATGTTCCACTGCAGAATCAGAGTATCACAATGGCTGCCTCTGACGGCTTTATTACTCCCAATGTTGTCACGAATACATCCGGCTATGCTGAAGCAGTATATATTTTCTCCGGAAATGAAGAAGGTGAGATTGAAATCAGTGCTACCTATATGGGTGACACTGCTTATAACATTATCCAGATTTACGAACTGGATATTATCAATCTGGAAGTCTGGGCTATTCCAGACACTATATATATGGGTACAAGTGCCAATTCCTCCGAAATTTATGCTCAACTAACCGATGCTTATGCAAATCCCATAACTGATGTGCAGGTAAGCTTTACTACTAATATTGGCTCAATTTTCCATTATGTAAATACTAATGATAATGGCATCGCAAATTCCACTTTCTGGTATAGTGAAAGACCTGATATTCATGCTGTGATCATTGCTAACTATCATGGAATAGCCGATAATGTTGTCGTTACGATTCTCGAAGATCAGCCCCAGATAATCTTCCTGCAGGCTGATCCCCTGCTTATTTATGCCGATAATGACCCCGATACATACTCCCTGATCACTACTCGGGTGGTTGATAGTGCCGGCTCTCCAGCCGCAGGACTCGTTGTAAGCTTCACCACTACGATTGGTTATATGCAGCAGCCTTATGCTGAAACAGATGAAGAAGGCTATGCCACCAGCCGCTTGCAGGAGAACGGCATTTATGGTGTAGCTACTGTCTATGTAAACTGCGAAAATGACCAGTCGCAAATTGATGTCCATATCCTGCAGTAGTAATACTCATTATAAGGAATAACCATGAAATTTCACTGGATATATCTCTTGTTATTACTCCTCTTTCTGGGCAGTTGCCAGACTGATAATCCCACATCCGGAGGATATTCGCTCACGATTAACGCCATACCGGATACTCTTTACGCTGGCTCACTCCCTAATTCTTCCCAGATCACTGCCATGCTCATCAAAGATAACCTGCCGGAGGTTGGCAAAGAAATTCAATTTTCCGCCAGTATTGGCGAGATTCCTGCTTCTACTATCACAAATAATAATGGTCTTGCCATTACTATATTTGAATACAATGGATCTGAACCAGGTACTGCTACTATCAAAGCCAGTTATGAAGAATATGAGGCTGTTACCCAAATTACTATTCTTAATAATTTGACCAACCTTATGCTTTTTGCTGATTGCGATACTTTATTTATGGGCTCAGAAACTAATGAATGCCAGATTTCGGCGTTATTCACGGATAGTAATGACCAGCCAGTGGAAAATGCACCAGTGGTCTTCACAACAGACACTGGTGCTATCACCGCCTTTGAGACCACGAATGCACAAGGTATTGCCCTTGCCACATTCTCATATAACGGCTCTCAAACCGGAATAGCAAATATCTCTGCCTCCTGCTCAGGTCTGCAGGCTGCTATGGTCATCCATCTGGTACCTCACCCCGATCTCTTGCTTACACTTAGTTCCGATACTGATACAATCTATCTCAGTACTGGTATTAATTACTGCCAGATGTATGCTGCTTTAACCAGAAATGGAACTCCTGTAGCCAACGCCCAGGTTAATTTCAGTTCAGATATCGGTGACGTTTCAGGATCAGCTCTCACTGATGAAGCTGGCATCGCAGAATCCAATTTCTGGTATAATGGCTCCGCTTCGGCTGTTGCTACCTGCCAGGCTGAGTTTGCCTCTCTGCTCGATGAGATTACGATTAATATTGTGAATACTCCATTCTATGGTCTGGAAATCTGGGCTGAACCAAATATGATCTATCTGGATTCGGGAAATTATGATTCTGATGTCTTTGCCCGGCTTACTGATATCAATGGAGATGCTCTCGCTGGTGAGATAGTATCCTTTGAAGCCAGCTCTGGTTTTATCGGCTCCGGATCATTTACTGATTCTGAAGGTGTTGCCCAGGTCTATTTTAATTTTTCCGGTGATGAACCTGAAATTATTCAGATTTCTGCCAGTTACCAGAACCACACTGCCACCGGCTATATTTATGTTTTAGACCCTGAACTCGTTCTCACAGTCTCCGCCGATCCTGATACTATCTACGAAGGCACAAGCGCAAATTATGCAGATATCAACGCCCTGTTGACCACCGAATCTGGCGCTCCAATTTCCGATGTGCAGATCAATTTTTCTACCTCGGTCGGCTCTATCTTGGGGTATAGCTACACAAACAGCCAGGGTATTGCTAATTCCACTTTCTGGTATAATGAAAGACCAGATATCACTGCCGTCATCACTGCTACATATCAGGATTTAGCTGCCAATACCAGCGTTACTATTCTCCAGAATCAATTGCAGATTGTCTTCCTCGAAGCAGAACCGCTGATTATTTACGCTGATAATGATCCCGAAACTTATTCCACTATCCGCGCCCGTGTCTTTGACGCCGCCGGCTCACCTATGGAAGATGCCATTGTCACATTCCAGACATCTCTCGGTTATATGGCCCTGCCTTCCGCTCAGACTAATGCCTTTGGCTATGCTACAAATATGCTCCATGATAATGGTGTCTCCGGCATAGCCACGATATATTTGGAGTGTGATAATGACCATTCTCAAATAGATGTCCAGATTCTGGACCAATAAGACCGTTAAAGGATTAAAATGAAAATAATTAACTTAATACTGCTGACAGCAATTATATTCACTATCAGTTCCTGTGATAAACGTAATCTGGAAGCGGTTAATTATCAAATGGTTCTCCAGGCAAATCCTACTACCATATTTAGAGATAATAATCTAACTTATTCCACTATCACTGCTATAGTTAAAGATGGGAATGATTTTGCTGTCTCCGGTATTGAAGTTCTTTTCCGCACTAATATTGGCAGCATTATCGGATCAGCTACCACTGATAGCTCCGGTGTCGCAAAATCCACTTTCTGGGATAGCAACGCCCTCGGAATTGCCACTATTGAAGCTTTCTGTGAGAATTCTTCTGCCCAGATTCAGGTTAATATCATCGAACCGGTTTATAACGAAGTTGCCTCCATCGCTTTTGATAATGCTCCGCTTAATATCCAGGTACAGGGCACTGGCGGTCAGGAAAGCAGCTCTTTGAATGTCTTTCTGCATGACCTGAATGGAAACATTATTGATACTGACCAGGATGTATTTTTCCAATTACTTAATCACCCGCTGGGTGCTCTGATTAATGGAAATACCATCTCGGATACTGTCTCTGCCCAAAACGGCTCGGCTTCGGTGGTTATCTCCAGCGGGACTTCTTCAGGTATCGTAAGAGTGAGAGCAGCCACATATACTACTGAAGGTTTGCTCATTAGCGCCGAAAAATCTAACATTATCATTCATTCCGGACCTCCTAATTCAGTAGATTTCTCTATCAGCGGTGACGACAGCGGAGAAGATATGGGTGGAGGGCTCTGGCGGGTTGAAGTTTCTGCCTTACTCACTGACAACTATGGCAATCCGGTTGATTCCGGCACTGCCGTCTTTTTCTCCCTGCCCCAGGACCCTGATTTCGCTTCTGTGCAGGCTAATTCCTATGTCGGTAATGAAAATGCCAATGGCGATACTCTGGAAGGAACTGCCTATACTAACCTTATTTATGAAGGCACCATGACTAATGACTATGTGCTTGTGCAGGTGGATACCGGTGAATTCAGCGATACTGATTCGCTCCGGCTGCCGCTCCAGACCCCGTACCTCGATATCACTGTAACACCAGCCCATATTGACTGGGATGACAGCAACCCCAATAACCCGCCGGATGAGCAGTATGCCACGGTTCGCGTTATTGTGAAAGATGGTCAGAATAATCCCATCAATAATCAAAGAGTGATCTTCTCATCCTCTCTGGGTGAACCACTGGATATGGGTACTGATGATGATAATGATGTCTTCACTGAAATCACCGGACAGCAGGGTGAAGCAGGTCTCGTTCTTAAAGATGTCCAGTTCCACCGCTATGAATGCCCCGCTCCCGCTCCCGGAGGTCCAGGTATGACCTCTTGCACTATCACTGCTACTCTCCTGGGAAATGTAGTTTCTGGCTCCTCAATCATCTCTCTTTTCCGTTACGATGATTTTAATCCCTGATCCCGGAATATAGACTGTAATAATACAACTGCTCTTCTCCTGAAATTGTGAGAGGACAAAGCGGACGCAGAGGACATAGTGGACAAATCAGAGGATATTAATACCCACTGAAATATTTTGTCTGCTCGTCCACCTTTTACGGAATGAACGGTTCAGAAATATTATACTTGACTAATTACCACACATATTCACTATTTATAAAGGGTTTTATTGAAGACGATTATACGAAGGGAAAAATGATATTGCAAAAATTAATGTTAGCTGCTATATTATGTGCTGCCCGATTTGCGGTTGCCCAGGTCGTGATCAATGAGATATATTATGATCATCCGGGCAATGATGAAGGCTATGAGTGGCTGGAATTATATAATGCCGGAGCGGAAGCCATAAATTTATATGGCTGGACAATTGAAAAAGCAGGCAGCGAATTCACGGCAATCTTTATTTTTCCTGAAGTGCAGATTTTCAGCGGAGGCTTTTTTTTAGTGGGAGAAGCGGAAGTGAATGGAGCAGATCTGATTGCTGAGCTGGTTTTTCAAAACGGGGGAGATGCTACAGATGGGGTGCGGCTGGTTTCTGCCGATAGTCTCTGGACAGATACAGTACTTTATGATTTTCCTAACAGCAATGGTCTGCCGGATGATAGTGGTGAGATTGGCATGAGTTTTGCCCCGGATGCGACAGCAGGCAGTTCGCTGGGCAGATTTCCGGATGGTGCAGATAATAATCTGGGTACTGACTGGCAGGAATGCCAGATTCCCAGTCCCAAAGCAGCTAATATCATCAGTATTGATCTGGAGATTTGTCAGGCAGAGATGTACACCGAATCCGGGAAAATATATTTATACACAGCAATCCATAATCTATCCACAAATGCTGTGGATAACTTTGTGGGCAGCCTTGATATTTACCTTAATAATCAACCATTTGAGAGTTTACTGATAGACAGTATAACTAGTGAAGGTTATCGGGAATACTATTGCGAGATCGGCGATAATATAGCGGGTTACTACCAGGCGGAACTTCATCTTAACTCTATATATGACAGCAACATAGATAATAATATAAGTGGCTGTTCGCTGCTTATAGGAATTAGTTGCATACAGTACAACGAATTGATGGTAAAGCCTTTAGCAATGGGAGTTGAGTGGATAGAGTTTTTGGTGAATAATCCTGTGGATAACTTTGTGGGTAACTTATCAATAAAAGACACAGCGGGCAATAGCGGCAGTCTATCAGCAGCGGATTTGCAGCTGGGCTATGTAGTTGTTTGTGATGAGCCGCAGGCGCTTATCGGGCAGTATGGTCTATCGCCGGAGCAGGTGATAGAATGCGGGCAGTTACCGGGTTTAAATGACACAGGTGATATTCTTTATTTACTGGATAAGTGGGATACGTTATTGGCGAGGGTAGAATATAGTGAGCAGGCAGGTCAGGAAAACGGGATAAGCTGGGAGCGGGTGAATCCCTGGGATTCCGAAAGCGAGTGGGGCATATGCCAGGCAGAGACAGGTCAGACGGCAGGTTCTGCTAATAGTATTATGGCAGAGATGATAGACCTGGCTCTGGAGTTCAGGGGTATAATCGGCAGCGAAGCTTATCTATATCATTATCTTTGCGTGCAGAATCAGGGGATAACTCTGCCGGAAGAAGCGGTTCTGGAAATCAACTGGACAGAGCTTTCCGGGAGTCATTCAGGCAGTAGTATAGAGAATCTATATCTGGAGGGAGACAGTCTTGAGATTGAGATTTGCACAGAATTGCCTGAGACGGGTTATTATCGTTACACTTATGAATTACTTGCCGAAGGTGATAGCGACTTGTCTAATAATCAGGTGGAAACGTGTTATAACCTGAATAGTCTGGGCTGGGTGATCAATGAGATCATGTATCATCCGGAATCCGGGGCAGCAGAGTGGCTGGAGCTGAAAAGAAATAGTGGTTATGGGAGTGCAGAATCACTGCAGGTGCTTGCAGGTGATGAAAGTTGTGTAATAGTGGCAGAAGGAGATTATGTGCTGATCACAGGTTCTGCAGCAGATGTGGAAGAGATGCAGGCAAGCCATGGTGAAGAGCTGGAGATTTATGAGGGTTTGAAGCGTTTGCCAGACAGCGGTTGTCAGCTTGGAATCTTAGATATGAATGGCAATTTATTTGAAATATTCACTTTTGATCCAGCCTGGAATCAATCGAAGCAGGGCATTTCAATAGAGAGAGTGAATCCGTTATTACCGGCTAATGCTGATAACTGGAGCAGAAGCGTGGCAGGCAGCACACCCGGAGCAGCTAACAGTATCTATACTGACCTGCCGGTAACGGGCACAAAGCTGACAGTGACCCCGGGGATATTTAATCCTGCTCAGGGAGAGCATACAGTGATAGCATATCAGAATACTGCCAATCTGAATATGGTGAAAATAGCAGTATATGACTTGAAAGGCAGAAAGTTGAGAGAAATAGCTGATCAGGAGTATCAGGGTTCAGAAGGATATTATCTCTGGGACGGCAGAGATAAGAGTGGAAAAATAGTAACGAGAGGCATATACATCATCTTGTTTGAAAGCTCTGCCGCGGGGAGAATACACGTGGAAAAAGCTACAGTAGTAGTAAAACGATAGGAGCCAATATGTATGGAAAAACAGTGTCTTATGCCATTCAAGGCATAGATGCCCGGCAAGTGATAGTGGAAGCAGATATCAAAGGCGGAACGAATAAGTTCTCAATAGTAGGTTTACCTTCTAATTCCATCAAAGAAAGTAAGGACAGAGTCTGGTCTGCGATCAAAAATTCCGGATTCAGGTTTGGTTCTCATAATTATACCGTGAATCTGGCACCGGCAGATGTGAAGAAGGAAGGAGTGTCTTTGGACCTGCCGATAGCAGTATCTGTTCTGCTGGCAGAGCATCAGGTTCGTATCCGGAGGAAAGGGGTGTATGTACTGGTAGGTGAATTATCCCTTGATGGAGATTTACGGGCAGTTAGAGGGATCCTCTCTATTGCCACAGCCTGTCGTGAAGATGAGGTGGAGGGAATCATCGTGCCCCTTGAAAATGCCAAAGAAGCAGCTATAATAGAGGGACTGGCGGTATATCCTGGCACACATTTACGGGAAGTAGTAGAATTTCTGGAAGGTAAAATAGAGATAGAACCTTTTACAATAGACAGGGATGGGATATTTGCTGAACAGAGTGAGAATCCTTTGGATATGTATGATGTGAAAGGACAGTATCATGTGAAAAGGGCTTTAGAAGTTGCAGCGGCAGGAGGACATAATATTCTGATGATAGGACCTCCAGGCTCAGGAAAAACCATGCTGGCACGCTGTTTTCCCACCATACTGCCTGATCTTTCGCTTGATGAAGCACTGGAAACCACTAAAATCCATTCAGTAAGCGGTTTAATAGACAGCAAAACCGGTATCATCAAACAAAGGCCTTTTCGCTCACCACATCACACTATCAGTGATATTGCCCTGATAGGCGGAGGCAGTTATCCCAAGCCAGGGGAAGTATCACTGGCACATAACGGAGTATTATTTCTGGATGAATTACCGGAATTCAAGAAATCTGTACTGGAAGTATTGCGTCAACCTTTGGAAGATGAGGTAGTAACGATATCGCGAGCCTCACAAAGCCTGGAATTTCCGGCAAAATTCATGCTGGCTGCATCTATGAACCCCTGTCCCTGCGGGTATTATGGCAGCTTTATTGAGGGGCATAGCTGCACCTGCACAGTTGCCAGTATTCAGCGTTATCGAGCTAAGATATCGGGACCGCTGCTGGATAGAATTGATATTCATGTGGAAGTTCCGGCAGTGCGTTATCAGGAGCTGAGTGCTTTACCGGACGGTGAGAAATCCGAAGTGATCAGGAAACGGGTAAATAACTCGCGGAATTGTCAGTTAGAAAGATTTAAAGCAGAAAATATCTATAGCAATTCGCAGATGAGTCCGAAATTGATCCGGAAATATTGTCATTTGGATAAAGAGTGCCAGATTCTGGTGAAAAAGGCGATGGAATTAATGGGTTTATCGGCGCGGGCATTTGATCGGATCAAGAAAGTATCCCGCACGATAGCAGACCTGGAAGGTTCAGAGAATATCACCTCTGTGCATGTATCTGAGGCAATTCAATACCGGAGTCTGGACCGCAAATTCTGGGATAGCTGATCAATCGTAGAATTGCTCCATATTACCTGTAAGCGGGATATACATCACAGTTTCATTGACTTCATCAAGTCTTTTTCGGAATACTTTTGAGGTAAGAGAATAAATAATCGGGATACCGCGACCGGAAGTATCCAGGTCATTTTTATTGGCAAAGGGGTCTTGCCCGGGGAGTTTATTAGGGATATCCCACGTAATACCTTTATCCCAGAAAGACAGAATGAGTTCATCAGCTAATTCCATTTTGAAGAGGATCACGGTATCGGATTTGCTGCGAAGTCCATGTACAATGATGTTATTAAGGAACTCATTAACGATTAATTCCACCTGCATGGCAAGTTCAAAATTACCATCCTGGTTAGTGAGCACAAATTGCTCACTAAAGGCACCGATATCTTTTGTATTAGTAAGCAGGGATCGCATAAGCGTGAGCTGGCTTACAGAGGGGTCTTCCATTTCTCTATTCCAGAAGCTTACGAGAGTGAAATCATCTGAATTAATGGTATAGCCTTTTTCGATGAGGCTGCTTTTGAGCATATGTGACAGAATGACCTGCCTGTCTTCATCAAAGTTTTCAGAGATAAAATCAGCAAATTGCTCCAGACTGAGCTGTTCATTATCTCTGTTTCGGCATTGATAGATACCATCTGAGAAGAGGAAAATAATAGTATCATCATCCAGATTAATAGTGTTTTCTTCTTCTTCGGAATATTGATAATCGGAACGCCAGCCAATGGGTACAGAGCTTTTTTCATAAACAACACTGGTTTCGCGGGACTTTTTATTTAGAACAATAATGGGTGGTTGACCGGCATTATAGTAAGTAACGGTTTTCAGATCAATATCGATCAGGCAGATCAGAAGAGTGAGGTAGTTATTGGGGAAAAGTTCCTTGCTGATAATATTGCTGATTCTTCTGATAATATAATGAGGCTGAAGGTTATCTTTTTCAGATTCAATCACCATATTAATAGTTGCTTTCACAGCACTCATGATCAAAGCCGCCTGCACGCCGTGACTGGAGATATCTCCCACATAAGTGACATATTTTCCTTTTGAAATGGTGATAGTATCAGAGAAATCACCACCAATTTTTTTGGAGGGTGTGTAAGTGGCAGAGAAGATCAGATTCTCGTCCAGAACCAGCCACTGAGGTTTGAGGTATGCCTGGACGTTTTCTGCTACTTCCAGCTCCTTGAGCAGGGAGCGGTTAACTTTATCAAGATCAAGCATGGTCTTATTTTTTTCTTCGATAATATTACTTATCTGGATAAATGTAGTGATAAAGATGATCAAACTGATCAAGCCGATCACCAGCAGTCCCACATATCTGATCAGGTTATACTTATCAAGTTGAGCCATTTTTTCGCGACTGATATTATACTGGTACGTCATCACAGCTTTATGGAATTTCAAAATAACAATATTGCTGGATTGGATAATTGATTCTACTTCCACAGCAAAATCCTGTAAAACTTTATCAGAAATCTTTTGTTCTTTAGAAGTCAGAGCCCTATTAAGTTCATCACAGATTTCATTAAGGCGGATCAGAGAAGCCGTAAAAGTATTTACATACTCATCAGTATTAAGGTTTTTTACGGGAGTGAAATGGATAATTTTTGTTCCAGAAGAATATATGGAAAAATCATCAAAGTAGTTATAATCAAAAGAGCCGCCATATTTGATATTATTAAGAATTATACGGATATCATTAAAACTTTTTTTAATATCATTTTTATGTTTAGAGATATCTTCCAGATTGTAATTTGCCGAGATAAGCAGATCAAAGTTACGCTGGATAAGCATAATATGACGATATACAACCTGGTTAAGGTCTAAGAGTGAATTAGTATTTATGGTTTTATTGATATAATAGGCAATAACTTTATCCATGAATATCTTACTTCCAAAAATGCTTATAGCTACAATGATAAAAAGAATAACCAGAATAAATATTTTTCTTTTTATCGGGTCTTTAACCAGGCTATCCATATAAACCTCACAATATTAAACTTACACTAAGCAGTGCAATTTTCAAGCCAAAACCGCATAAATTTTATTTAACCATTTATTTCAATGTATATCAGGCACTTAGTTCCACATCTATTTCAGCGGGAGGGTTGTTTAAAATGCCGAAAACGGGCATTCAAGTGGGACATTGTCCGAAATCAGGGAAAGAAAAAAGCCAGCCAGAGAGTGTTTTCATTTTTCGAAGTGCTCTCGATGCGATGCAATTGATGAGCCGGAATGAGAAGGAAATCACCTTTTTGGAGCTCAATTCTCTTTACGGGGTTATTGAACTTAATAACTGCAGAACCGGAGAGTAGGAGCACCCATTCCTGTAAAGGCTGATCATACCAGAATCCTGGGGGAGAAGCCTGACCGGTAGAGATAATTTTTTCAATTTTAACCTTGTCATTTTCAAATAATGCTGAGGAAATCTCCTCCGGTAGCGGAAATTTCGGCAGGTCAGTAAAAATATTAGGCAAAGCTTACATGCTCCCAGTCTTTTCCAGTCCAGATTTTGCTGTAGTTTTTCAACATCACAAAAGCCAGCCAGGTCTGTTCCATGGTTTGCAGTCTTTCTTTCATGGAGATGTCCAGAGCAGAAATCCAATCACAGAATTCTTTGATAAGGTCATAATGCAATTCAAAATCAATCATATTTTGTAAATTATCTTGCCGGGGTAGGAAGACGGTTTCATCTTCATCCCCGAACCCGGTAAAATCTTTGGTTTTAAGATTATAGTTATCAGGAATAATACAATAGAATTCATCATCACACAATAAAATCCGGTAAATCCCTTTTTCATATTCCATATCGGCAAAATCCTCGGGCACTCCATAAAAGTAATCACCCTGTTCCGGTTTCCAATGAGTTTTTATCTCATCAGCTTTCCGGCACATGTTGATATATCTCTTGCTTGTATCCATTTAACAAACTCCCTGCTATCTTTAATATTTGAGTAATAATTATTTAATCCCCAACTTTGTCCAATAATAAAGTATATTTTTCAGAAAAAAATTGAGAATTGTAAAATACATGAGATAGAAAACAGAGTTTATGACCTGCCTGGTATTCTGTCAGGAGAGTTTTCCATCGTCTTCACAGTCGGATTTGGCGAAACAAAAAGCTCATATTCCACCATGTGGAGGTAATAATTTCTGATCAATTTATAGGATAGGGGTACAGAGACCAGCAGTCCAGCCAGCAGGCACAAAGCTCCCGCCAGATTGGCAATAAGAATCTGCAGAGAAATGAAGAACTGCTGCCAGCGGGTTTCATGTCCAGCTTTTATACTGATAATAATGGCTTTGAGTGGATTAAGGTTTTTTTCTACCATAAGTACAGGAACTGGAAGAGCGCAGGCAATACCATAAAGCACCATGATCAGGCGGACAATATGGAGAACCGGATCTACCATGATATCCAGGAGAAAACCGGTGCATATCACCTTAAGAGCAAAGAAATATAATTCTGCGATCAGAACCAGAACCAGGAATTGGGGATAATATTTTAAATTGCTGAGATAACCGGAAAAAGCTATATCTTCTTTCTGGGCAAAGGGAACCAGAATAAAGGGTGTCAGCAGAAGTACAACTAAATTAGTTATCCAATAGTTACCCCGGAAGATATAAGTAAGGATAGCCAGGGGAATGATGAAAGCCAGAGTGATAAATAAGCCGAGTCCCAGTGACCTGGTATATTCTTTTTTATGTTCCTGCCAGGTGCTGGAGAAATTTTGAGAGGCAGCAAGATCGGTTTTCAGGGCAGGTGTAGCATGTCCGCAAACATGGCAATATATCTGGTGGGGGTGAAGACTGGCATTACAATACTGAGTTTTACCGAGTTTTCTGGTTTCTGATTTATTAATTCCTTTACATTTCATTATTTCTGATTTCCTTTTAATTTATAGCAAATGCCCACCTGGTTCACAAAACCCAGATCACCAGAAGACATGAAGGCATAATTAATTTCATAACGATCCCAGATTATGCCAAACCCACCTGTAAGACCTGCCAGAGTTTCGCCCGATCCGCCGGTCTTCCAGTCAGTTGCCTCGCTTTTGTATCCTGCTCTGATCCTCAGATTCTCCTGTGGTATCACTTCCAGTCCATACCGCAGATAATAATCATTCTGGAAAGGTTTGTAAAAATCTGCTGCCAGCAGTAAAGCGGGTATGATTTGAAAGCCAAAACCCAGATCAACCAGGGCAGGCAGATTTTCCTTGTAATTATCGGAGGTGAAGGAAGAAAGCTGAAAACCCAGATTCCGCAGAGCAATACCAATATGAAGATTCTCGTTTTCGGTGATATGATAGAGACTGAGATCAAAAGCAAATGCCGAAGCCGAATTACCATCTATTGATTCATAAAGCAGTCTGGCTGTGCTGCCCAGATTTAAACTATTTGAGAAATGGTATGAGTACGAGCCGCCAGCATCTATGTTTGAATAACCAAACGTCCCGTCAGTACCCAGGTAATTACCTTGAGCATCACTAAGAGTCCTGGTCTCAGTTGTTGATAAAAACCGGCTGTAAAGTGCATATGCGGAGTGGTTATTAAGTGATTTCGCATAGACCAGTGAACCACAGTTTATACCTTCCAGATAGTTCATATATACGGCACTGACTTGAGTGCCAGTTATCTGATATAGACCTGCCGGATTGAAGAAAACAGCTTCAGCATCACTGGAAACGCCAGTATAAGCAGAGCCCATAGCAGAAGCTCTGGGGCTAAACAGCAGACGGGAAAAAGTGAAGCCGGTAGTTCCGGCATTTTCAGAAGCAGCAAAGCAGAATGTTATAAGTCCGGTCAGCAGAATAATGCTAAATATTTTTTTCATTATAATCCTCTTAATAATCCTCTTAGAATTTTACCTTGATTTCACTGATTAATTTAAAGATGTCTTCTTGAGATTTTGCTGCGATCAACTGGTCGGTTTTACCAGGCAGCCTGACAAAGTTTGATATTGCAGCCAGCACTTTCATATAACTGGTCTGTCTGGAAGGGGGTACGGCTAGGAGGAAAACCAGTGATACTGGTTTATTATCGATGGAATCATAGTCCACAGGTTCTGCCAGCTGGCAGACGGTAACCACAAAATCCAGCACAGAATCGTTGCAGCCATGAGGCAGGGCAATAGCTCTGCCAACTCCGGTTGACATCACTTGTTCGCGAGACCATACTGCCCCAAAAAAAGCTTCAGAAGAGTTTATGACCTGCTTCTGATACAGGAAATCTGCCATTTCTTTAAGAAATGATTTCTTATCGACAGCTAAATATTGAGCCAGGACAAAATCTGGTCGAAACACGCTTTCCATATAGATAACTACCTCCATTATCTTCCTGATTTGTCTATTTATTTACTTGACTGAATAAGTCAATTATTTTTTCTGCTGTATTGCTTAAGTAATGTAACTTTAATAAGGAGATAAGAGCATGAAAATTAGATTACTGATAGTGGTAACAGCATTATTAATTTCAGGATTCCTTTGGGCAGAAATAGCCCCTGAAACCGTTCTGGCAAAGTATTCAAATGGTGAAATTACGATGGAAAACTTTAACCAGCGGCTTAATATGATCCCGGTAATGTATCAGGGCAGATACCAGTCCTATGAGGGGAAAGTGAAATTTCTTAATGAACTGGCTACAGAAGAAATGTTTTATCAGGAAGCGCTGGCATTAGGTTTAGATACTGATCCTGAAATTGAGGAAAAAGCCATTAACCAGATCAAGGCCACTTATTATACCGAGTATCAGAAATACCTCAAAAATAATGAAATCAAGATTTCTGATGAGGAACTCTATGAATACTTTCTGGAACACCTTGATGACTTCCCAGGGGTTACTTTTGATGAATCCAAAGTTATGGTGGAAAAGCAGTATCGCCCCCAGGTAGAAAAGGAATTCTTTGAAAATTATGACCAGGAACTCTGGCAGAAATATAATGTCACGATTCACGAGGAATTACTTGATTCTCTTGATTTTAATGATCAATCCACTTTTGACCCCATTGCTGAGCAAAAATATGTAACCAGTAATAATCCCGAAGTGGAACAGACTATTGCAGACCTGAAAAAACTGTATGACGGCTTGCCAAACCGCAACAAACAGCCTTTCCTGCGTCTGGAATCCAGACTGAATTCCATCCGTGAAATGACTAAAATGGATTTGTATTACCATGAAGCTCTCAAAGCAGGATTCGATCAAAATGCTGAAGTTCTGAAAGCTATGCCCATGGTATATAGAAATCTGATGCTGCGTGAAGTATATAACCGCTTGGTTACTAATAAAATTGAAGTTAACGAAAATACTGTGCATGAATATTACAATAATAATCTGGAGAAATTCAGTACAAAACCTTTCCGTAAAATCCAGGCATTTGGTTTCAAAAGCGAGAAAGAAGCTAAAAAAGCACGTAAAACAGTGAAAAAAGCGTTGAAAAAAGATGATACAGAATCACTCAGTGCCGTTTTAGCCAGCTCAGTATTTGAATTTGAAAATGGCGAAATTGATCACATATATAAAAATAATATTATTCCCAAATGCGGAACTGATACGCTCTGGTGTGATGTTGTCTGGAATGTTGATTATGGCAAAACAGAACCGAATGAGCTTAGTGAAGTTTTTAAAAGTGCCCAGGATTTCTATGTATTTTTCCGGGTTTTAGAGGATACTGTGCCCGTGGCAACACCTTTTGATGAAGCAAAAGTTCAGATTGAAAATGAAATGCGGCGTGATAGATCGCGGGAGCTTTTTGAAACTGCTGACCTTGATTTACGTCAGAAATACGGTTTAGAGCTTTTTGAGGATAATCTGGTGGAAAAACTGACAGCAGAGGAATATTTCACAAATGCTGAAAACGCTCAGAAGAAACGCCGCTACACAGATGCCATCTATTATTATGACCAGATTTGCGAGTATTATCCGAATGGTTCTGATGATTATAAAGCAATGTTTATGAAGGGATTTTTATATTCTGAAGAGATCAAGGATAAAGAAAAAGCAATTGGTGTTTTTGAAAATCTGATCGATCAATATCCGGATGGTGACTTATCAGATGATGCCAGATATATGATTGATGAGCTAAATGGCAAAACCAATGTATTTGAAAATATGAAATAAATTCGAAATTATCCTTATATTATAGTATTAAGATAAGATTTTTTCTTAAAGGGGGAAAATATGTTTTATTCAGGAGAAGAGCTGAAAGCTGTTTTTCATAAAGCCAAGCAGCAGCGTTTTGGTATTATAGCTTCTAATGTCGTATTTGATTTTACGATACGGGGTATTTTGCAGGGCTATGACCAGACGAAATCTGACGGTCTTTTACAAATGAGCAGCGGTGCTGTGAAATATGCAGCCGGAAACAGTAAAGATATGAATACAGGTGCCCAGCTGATCAGCACTATGATTAAAACTCTGTCACAGCAATTCAAACATTCCGGGGTAGGTTTGCATATTGATCATGCTACTCCAAACTATTTTGATTTCATAGTATATTGCCTGGAAAACAATCTGGTGACCAGCGTTATGATTGATGCTTCCCATGAGAAATTTTCTGAAAATATCCGCATCTCCGCTGAAGTAGTTAAAATTGCCCATAAATATGGCGTGCTGGTAGAAGGTGAAATCGGTTACATAAAAGGCTCAGAAGACGAAATTGTCAGTGACACGGAACTTTATACTAATCCTGAGGAGGCTCTGGAGTTTGTTAAAAAAACCAAGGTTGATCTTTTTGCTGCCAGTGTGGGAACAAATCACGGAGTTACCAAAGGCAGTGAAGTTGTCCTCAGGCTTGACCTCATCAAAAAGATTGATGATCTCTTGATCGCTAATAATGTGGAAACCGGGATCGTACTGCATGGTGCCAGCGGGCTCACTACCCGTCAGCAGCAGGATGCAATTGCCAATGGTGTGGTGAAAATCAATAAAGATACCATGTATCAGATGGAAATGGCTAGTGCTGTGCAGGCATATTGGGAAAAAGAAAAAGACGCTATTGTGAAACCTGCTGGTATCTCTGATCATGACTACATGCCCGATAAAAAAAGATTTGATCCCCGTAAATGGATAGGGAAAGCAGAAGAAAACTGCTCACGCGCTTTACAGGAACTGACGGTAATTTCCGGTAGTGCCGGAAAATCTATTTTATTATAACCCGCAAAAAGGAGAAATTATGTTTAATATTGCCATAAATGGATTTGGACGAATCGGACGGCTGGTTTTCCGCGGAATGCTGCTGCAGTCCGAGACATTCAATGTTGTTGCGATCAATGATCTTACAGATGCCCCTACTCTGGCTTATTTACTAAAACGTGATTCGGTTCACGGTACTTTAGATGCCAGCGTTTCTCATACAGATACTACCATCACAGTTAATGATCGCGTTATAAAAGTGTTCTCTGAAAAAGACCCTGCGAACTTGCCCTGGATGGAACTCGAAGTTGATTATGTTGTAGAATCATCTGGTGTGTTCCGCAAACGGGCTCAGGCAGCAAAACATCTGGAAGCCGGTGCTAAAAAAGTGGTTATTTCTGCTCCAGCCAAAGATGACGTTGATGCCACAATCGTATTAGGTGTGAATGATGATTCCCTTAAACCAGAGCATGAAATAGTTTCCAATGCTTCCTGTACGACAAATTGTCTGGCTCCTATAATGAAAGTGATCACAGATAATTTTGAAGTGGAAAGTGCCTTTATGACCACTATTCACAGTTATACCGGTGACCAGAGACTCATTGATGCACCGCATAGTGACCTGCGTCGCGCCCGTTCAGCAGCAATAAATATCGTTCCCACTTCCACCGGGGCAGCAGTTGCTACCGGTAAAGTGATACCTGCACTGCAGGGTAAGATCGATGGACTTGCCGTGAGAGTGCCCACTCCTGATGCTTCACTGGTTGATGTTGTTATCTATGTGGAACGCAATACTTCCATTGATGAGATAAATACTCTGATGAAAGATGCTGCTCAGGGGCACCTGAAAAATATTCTGGAATATTCTGAAGAACCGCTGGTTTCCACTGATATTATCCATAATCCTCACAGTTCTATCTTTGATGCCAAAAGCACTATGGTCAATGGCAGGATGATAAAACTGCTCAGCTGGTATGACAATGAATGGGGATATTCTCAAAGAGTAATTGATCTCCTCAAATTGATGGCGGAAGATTAATAGGGTATTATACTTATGGCTAATGAACATCTTAACTCTAATAGTAAGAAAATGAGCTTTTCTTTACACTTTGAAAAATATTAAGGAAAATATTTGACAAAAAATAAGGGTTTTGATATAAAAAGATGTAAGTATCTCCAAGATAAATGAGATTATATTTCTAAGGAGGATAGTAATGAAAAAATTACTCACTGTTTTATTGGTTGTCGCTTTGGCTTCCGTTCTGTTTGCTAACAATGTGGTAAGAGTTAAAGATGTTAACCCTACCCCTTTAAGCCGTCAAAATTCTCATATGCGTGATTTTATCACGATTACTGAGGAAGATTTTGAAGGTGGAATAGGAGAATGGGAATACTATGACGAAACCGCTCCAACAGACTGGAATGAAGAATGGCACATTAGTGACGTAGGAGCCTATGATGGCAATTCATGGTGGATGGGTGACGAAGACCTGGGTGGTTATACAGATCACCGTTATCTGGTTCTGGATACCCCCACTCTTACACTTGCAGCAACTAACCCGGAATTGAACTTCATGTTTGCACTTAGCTGCGAAGACACAGGTGGAGACCCACCATACAATGCCTGGGATGGTGCCAATGTCCGTATATCTACTGATGGCGGCAACACCTGGACACCCATTGCAGGAACTCCTGCCTATAATGGCACAAGTTTCTATTCATTCGGTTATGAATTTAATGAAGGCGTGAACATTCCTGGCTGGGGAAGTTCAACTAACTGGGTAAACTGGACTGAAGCAAACTTTGATCTTTCAGCTTATGCTGGTGACGCTGTAAAAATTCGTTTTGCTTTTGCTTCCGATCCTGCCTATAACACTGCTGATGACCCAAGCATGTTTGGTTTTAAACTTGATGACATCGAAATTGATACTGATGCCGGACAATTCGTTTCTGATGGAGATGGTGCTGCCGGTGATGCACAAATGGTTCCTGGATATGGCGGAGCTGTCGTTGGAAATCTCTGGCACGTGTATGAAGACGCTATGGCTCCCAGCCCAACAAATGCTGTGGGCTGCTTTGATGATGGTACAGACACTTACTTGCCAGGTATGAGCAATTTTGTTATTTCTCCAGAATTTCATCTGCCAGATGATGGTATTTTCACCTGGGATGTTTATGTCGAAACTCTACTTGATGCAGGTACTTTCCCTGATTGTGATTATGTGCATGTAGAAGTTCGTTCAATGCCTGCTGGTGGTGCTTGGACTGGATGGAATTCAATTTCTAATCCCCTCAATGATCCGAATATTGATAATTATGTATTTACTGGTGCTGTTACTACCTGGACCCTCTTTACCGAAGGCTGGGGTGTGGAATATGCTGACATTTCAATGCTGGCTGGACGCGATGTTCAGTTCCGCTTTGGTATGCATTCAAATACTTCTGATGAAGTAGTTCCCGGTGGTCTCAGAATTGATAATTTCTATGTAATGCAGGAAGTATATCTGGGACCAGCTCCGGAAAATCTGATGTCAGAAGTCACAGAAGATAGTCAGGTTCTTCTTTCCTGGGATCCTATCTCTGAAGGTGGAGAAGAAGGCTGGCTGCAATGGGATAACGGAACTAATGATGATGCTATAGGTCTCACTAATGGTGGTACTATGTATTGTGCTGCCAGTTTCGATCCAGGAGATTTGATGGCTTATGTTGGTGGGCAGTTCACTCAGGTGGAATTATACATCAATGATGTTCCTTCTTCTATGGCTCTTCATATCTGGGAAGGCTCAAATGCCGGAACAGAACTGCTTAGTCAGACTTTCACCGCTACTGGTGCTGACTGGGTAACTCTTGATCTTGATACTCCTATCACTATTGCCAGCGGTACTGAATACTGGATCGGTTATGAAGTAACTCATGCTGCCGGTCAGTATAGCTGCGGTACTGATGCCGGTCCTGCCGTTGTTGGTAAAGGTGACTGGATTGCTACTTCTCCTGGTGCCTGGCAGTCAATGGCTGGTTTAGGTCTGGATTACAACTGGAATATACATGCTTATGTCGATGGCGGCAGAGTCATGGCAAATAATACAACTACTCTTAACCGTAATGTGACTGGCTACAATGTGTGGCACTCACTTACCAGCGGTGAAGATTACATGAATATCGGAACTGTAGATCCTTCAGATACTCCTACTTTCCTGGATGAAACTCCAACTGAGGGTGTCTGGAACTATTATGTAGTTACTGCACTTTATGACGGACTTGATGGTGCTGCCAGTAATGAAGCTATGGCATATATCATGCCTGCTGAAGCTGAAGAAATCGCTTATGATGATGGCACTGCCGAAGAAGGTCTCAATGTGGGAATCGCTCAGTATATGGCTGTGAAATTCTCTCCAGCTCTTCCAAGTTCACGAACTCTTACTCATATTAAAGTGTATATCGAAGAAATGAATATTGGTCAGTTTGTATTCCGTGTATTCCCTGATGAAGGTGGAATGCCCGGTGCTGTTCAGCTTGCTCAGTTCAATATTAGTACTGATGATCTGCATGTCGGCTGGAATACTATAGTAATTCCCGAAGAACATCACCAGGCTCTCACATTCAGTTCAGGCAGCTTCTATGTAGCTATATTCGAGATGGCTAACCTTGCTTCTATCGGTTTTGATACTGATAACGTGGGTCAAAGCTGGAAAACTGTTGCTAACCAGTGGCAGGAAGTTACTGAAGGTAACATTATGATCCGCGCGATCATCTTACCTACCCCAGGTAATGAACCAGAAGAAATCGCACCAGCTACTGCTGCTGTCAGCAATTATCCTAACCCCTTCAACCCTGAAACCACTATCGCTTACAATATCCCAACTGATGGATACGCTAGCCTTAAGGTTTACAATGTTAAGGGTCAGCTGGTTAATACTTTAGTTGATGGCGTTGTTACTGCCGGAACTAAATATATAACCTGGAATGGTACTGATGATAACGATAGTCCTGTTACCAGTGGTATTTATTTCTACAAACTGGAAACTGGAAATCAGACTGTAACTAATAAGATGATCATGCTCAAGTAATTGACCTGATCACTATTAGGTAAATAGTAAAGCCCGGCAATAGATTGATATCTTTTGCCGGGCTTTTTCATTCTAAATATATAATTTCAACCAGTTGACCACCCAATATAGAATATATAAAACATGTAAGACCCATACATCCCCAATCACTTAGCCCCTAAAGTGCAAATATAGCTTGACTGATAGGATATAGATATTTGATATAGAATTAAATAATTATAGAATCAGGGGGTTGAGGCAATGAAGATTGGGATTATTTTATTTCTTTTATCAGCACTTATCAGTGTTAATTGTTACTCAGATAATTCGGATAGGGTTTTAGATAAATCAAAAGTTCACAGTGTGGGAAATCTGGAATTAAGGGTGAGTAATTATGGAACAATAGGTTCCAATGGAGAAGGTTTTCCTTCCCTGGAGTATCCGGCTAATAGGGCATTGACAGACTAAAGACATGGTCTATCTGGTTTGGTGCGAAAAAAGTGAGAAGAGATGCCTGGGGTCGAAGATTATACTGGTTGCATTACCCACCTTTAGATGAAGGGGATGCTGTTCCTATGAGTGACCCGAACTGGACGCCGGATTTGCGTCTGATAGTTGATACATTAACAACTGTGGGTTATGATAGTGATCTTGATATATAGGAGTTACTACCTGCTTATAATCCATTGGAATCTGAGATATTAGCTAATCAATATCAAAAATGTTTAATGAACAGGATATAGTAATAGAGACCTCTACATCTGAATACACCGGGGGCTATGATGATGATGGTGATGGATGTATTGATGAAGATCCAGCAGGAATAGCTTTTCCTTTTCGTTCCAGTAATAAGTTGCCTGTGGTTTTTGCGGGTTTTGGAGAAAATTATCTGTATAATTTTCAGCCCTATGCTTTTGAACCAGTATTAGAAAATTCTGAAATCTGGTTTCCGCTGTCATTTATGGACCTGTCAGAGGATCCCAGCAATGGATATTACTCTTATACAAGAGAATATGATGATGACTGTGATGGCTTAGTAGATGAGGATGGTTTTCCGTTATCAGAGCAGGATTTTATGGCATATTATTATGATTACAGTCCATTTGGAACTGGTGGTCAAAGAGATTATGGCTCCGGCAGTATGCAAAGCGAACATTATCCCCTGAACATTGCGGTACGTCAAATAAGCTATCAGTGGAGTTATGACTATATCAAAAACCAGGTTTATGTGGAATTTGACATTACCAATATGAACTTTAGCGGTACACACAGTGATACATTATTTGATTGTGCTGCCGGGATTTATATAGATGCAGAGGTTGGACCTCAGGATTGGAATGAGGAAAATGTGGTCTGACTATGCCTGGAGGTTTTATCTTATAAATGCTTAATCGGGGACGATTAAGCTACGGTAGTATTTGAGGACCCAGATTTCCGGCTGAGGCTGTGAGAGTGAGAAATCTTTCAGGTCTTCCAGCAGGTCTTTGAAGACTCCGGTTTTCATGAAATTCTGGGCAGCGATCTGGGATTCCCAGGTGCCTATTGCCAGAGCAATACCCTTATCAGGTTGCACAAGAAACTGCATACGGACAAATCCGGGCTGTTTTGCTGCTAAAGCGAGCACTTTATTTTCCCAGATTTCACAGGCTTCAGCAAATTTATCAATTTTAAATTCATAACGCATTGTTGATGTGTACATTAGTCCTCTGTGGTTTTACATAAAAAAAAATCCACGACTGCTTAATACAGCCGTGGATTATATAAATTATTTATTCAAAGCTGATCAGAACGTCGCCTTTTCCTACAGAATCTCCTACGTCAACTTTGATCTCTTTAACTGTTCCGGCAAATTTCACTTCCAGGTTGTTGAACATTTTCATGGCTTCCAGTACCAGGACAGTGTCACCTTCTTTCACTGTATCGCCCACTTTCACTTTGAGTTCATTGATCATGCCGGGAATGGGTGCTGTGAGCACTTTTTCACCGTCAGTATGTGCATCTGAGCTGCTGCTTTCTGCTTTTTTGTGGGGAGCAAATCCCTTTTTATCCTGAGGGTCTGCTACTTCCACGTGGAATAATTCACCATCCACATATACATCAAAAGGTCTGGTAGCCACATTTTCCGGTGATTTTCCGGCAGACTGCAGTTCACCGGAGAGCACTTTTCTCACCAGTTCTTCTTCTTCTTTCACCTGTTCTATGGTTTTAGCTTTGGCTTCTTCGGGGATATCTGTCATACCGTATTTCCATTTCAGGAAACGCTTACCAGTTACTGGATACAGCGCAACGATAAGTTCATCATCGAGGTCTTTTGCCAGTCCTTTGGCGTCTTCTCTTACCTGAGGCATTTCCGGTTCCAGCTCATCACCGGGACGGCAGGAAATAGGAGTTTCCCCGCGAGGATAATCTTTAAGTGCTTTCTTTTGCACTTCAGAATTTATGGGCAGAGTAGTTTTGCCATAAAGCCCAAAGCAGAGGTCTTTTACCTGCTGCGTGATTTGGGTGTATTCTTCTTCTTTATCATAGAGCACATTATTGACAGTTTGAATGCCTACGATTTGACTTGTAGGCGTCACTAAAGGAACTTGACCCAGGTCTAAGCGAACTTTTGGGAGTTCTTCAAAAACATCATCCAGCTTATCAAGTTCATCCATTTGGCGCAACTGGTTCACCAGATTACTGAGCATACCACCGGGTGTTTGATGCAGGATCACATTTGTATCTATAATAGAGAATTTAGTGTCATTAGCAAAGTGCTTGTATTTAGGGATGGTTTTTTCCATGTCTTTACTGATATCAGCGAGTTTTTTGATGTCAAAGCCAGTGTCGCGGTTCGTGCCCAGCAGCGTGATCACCAGTGGTTCCACAGCGGGATGAGAGGTGCGATAGGCATAAGGTGACATACAGGTATCAATGATATCCACGCCGGCTTCAATTGCTTTCAGTAGGGAGAGATCACCCATACCGGAAGTGAAGTGCGTGTGCAAATGGATAGGAATATCAGTTTGAGCTTTCAAAGCTTTCACCAGGTTATAGGCATCATACGGAGCTACTAAGCCAGCCATATCTTTGATACAGATAGAATCTACATCCATCGCTTCCAGTTCTTTTGCCTTATTCAGGTAGTAATCTATGTTATAGGTTTCACCACCCATTCTCATTTCAGTAAGCGAATAGCAGATGGTGCCTTGAAAGTGCTTGTCATTGCGCTTGATCACTTTTGCGGCAGCTTCAAAATTGCGGAAATCATTCAGGGCATCAAATACGCGGAAGATGTCTATACCGTTATCAGCAGCTCGCTGGACAAAATTATCAACCACATCATCAGCATAATTACGGTAACCCACCAGATTTTGACCACGCAGCAGCATGGAAAATGGAGTTTTCTTAATGTAATTTTTAAGGGTTCTGATCCTTTCCCAGGGGTCTTCTGCCAGATAGCGGTGCATGGTGTCAAAGGTGGCTCCACCCCAAACTTCCATGGAATAGAAGCCTATTTCATCCATTCTCTCTGCCACGGGCAGCATATCTTCTGTTCTACCGCGGGTGGCAAATAAAGATTGATGCCCGTCACGGAAGGTAAGGTCTTGAATTTTTATGGGGTATTCTGCCTGGGGACGGTCAGTTTCATAACGCATTTCCCGTCTTTCCAGAACGCCATGTTTATCGTATTGCATATAATATCCTCCAATAATTATCGTCTAAAATTGCGCATTTGCACAAGGTAGCGATTATTCATCGTCATCTCTCGTCCGCTGCGTAACCAAAAGCTGGTTTTTTTGGTCTGCCGGGCTTCTTCTTCCTGCAGATAATAAGTCACTGCTGCGATGGCAGCCTTTATTTTTTTCTTTCTATTATCGTTCATTTTTGCCTCTATACCGGGATGTTACCATGTTTTTTGGGAGGTAAGGATTCTCTTTTTGTGCACATGATCTCCAGAGCATCAATGAGTCTGATCCGCGTATCGGAAGGAATGATGATAGCATCAATATACCCACGCTCTGCTGCTAGATAGGGATTACTGAATGCTGTCTCATATTCAGCGATTTTTGACTGACGCATAGCCTGCGGATCGGCTGCATCTTTGATTTCTTTACGGTAGCTGCTGATGATATTCACAGCACCTTGAGCACCCATCACCGCGATTTCGGCAGAGGGCCAGGCAAAAACCATATCAGCACCCAGATGATTGGAGCACATGGCAATATAGCTGCCGCCGTAGTTTTTACGGGTAACAACCGTAAGTTTGGGGACAGTAGCTTCGCTATAACTCCAGAGCAGTTTTGCACCATGCCGAATAATGCCGCCCCATTCCTGTTGAGTACCTGGCAGGTAGCCGGGAACATCCACGAATGTGATCATAGGGATATTAAAAGCGTCACAGAAGCGGATAAAGCGGGAAATTTTATCTGAGGCATCAATATCGAGGCAGCCGGCGAGGAAGGTTGGCTGATTGCCGATAATACCCACGCTGCGCCCATTAAGTCTGGCAAATCCAATGATAGCATTTTCAGCATAATATTCATGCGGTTCAAAGAATTCAGCGACGTCCACAATAGATTTGATGATATCTTTCATATCATAAGGCTGCTGGGCATTATCGGGGATAATGGTATCCAGCTCCGGGCATAATCTGGCAGGGTCATCGCCCATAAGTACATGTGGCGGGTCTTCCAGATTGTTCGAGGGCAGATAGCTGAGCAGGATTTTGATCTGCTCAATAGCATCTTCATCGGATTGGCAGGCAAAATGTGCTACACCTGACTTGGAATTATGTGCCATAGCTCCACCCAGGTCTTCAAAAGTGGTCTTTTCACCGGTTACAGTTTCAATTACCTGAGGACCAGTGATGAACATGTGGCTGGATTTTTTGACCATGAAGATAAAATCAGTCATAGCTGGAGAATAGACAGCACCGCCGGCACAGGGACCCATGATGGCAGATATTTGAGGTATCACGCCCGAATTACGGGAATTGCGGAAGAAGATATCACCGTAACCTTTCAGAGCCTGCACTCCTTCTTCCACCCGTGCACCGCCGGAATCATTAAATCCCACAACGGGGACTCCTGCTTTGGCAGCGAGGTCCATTACTTTGCAGATTTTGGCAGCGTGCATTTCGCCCAGCGAACCTCCCCGGGAAGTGAAATCCTGGGAAAAGGCAAACACAGGGCGTCCATTAACCAGTCCGTGACCGACAACTACGCCATCTGCGGGAACATCAACTTCTGCCATATTGAAATTAGTGGAGCGATGCTTTACGAATATATCGATTTCGCGAAATGAGTCTTGATCAAAGAGCAGGTCAATCCGTTCGCGAGCGTTTAATTTGCCACTATCATGCTGTTTCTGGATGCGAGCTTCGCCGCCCATTTCCTTGATATGAGCTTCTTTCTGCTGCAACTGCTCAATCTTTTCAGATACTTTCATAAACTCTCCTGTTTTTTTTTGAGTATATTTGTCGTGAAACTTTTACTAAGGGTAAAAATGTAAAGGAAAAAGTTGGAAACGGCATATATTGATAAATACTTACGCTGGGCGTTGAATTAATTTTGAATTTTGAATTTAATACAATCAGATCAAGGATGTCTGGGTACGCGGGAAAACTTCATGTAATCGTGGTCTGGTTGTGGGTAGTAGTGAATTAGTGGACAGAGGACGTAGTGGACTAAGTGGACGTAGTGGACATAAAAGTTATACCTGGGCAGCAACTGGTAGCAACCATTGCGAAGGATAAACCCATTTTAATCAGTGAGAAGTGAGAAATTAGCCGTAATACGATAATATTTAAGAACTTGGTATTAGGGATTTAAAAATCTGTATTAGTGAAGAAAGCTGTATTTTTTTTAAAGTTATAAATAGGGGTATGTATATTTAAAAAAGGGGCAAAAATGTTAGGATATACTGTAATTAACATAATAGCAATTAGTTACGACCTAACATTTCCTAACATTTCCTAACAATAATAGCCAGGAGGTTGAGATTTCAGCTTTGTAATTTATCATAAAATTCGTTATTGGAATTAGATGATAATGGTCGTCATCTACGCCCCACTTGGAAATACCCAGCGGTGCACATATGACTTAGTGGCAGAAATTACTCATAAATTCGGGAAGATGCTTTTTGCTAAAGATTTTGATTAGGACAAGCATAGTAATAATTTAGCTAAGTGGATTTTTTTTACCATGTGGTGGTTTGCTATGTAGATCAAACTATCCAGTTTGATGGAAAATAAGATGCTTAATCCGGGAGGATTAAGCTACAAATTTTTGCATAGCGGGGTGGAATGAGGTTGGATTCACAACGAATATCCTTATTTGTGTTATATGGTTAGGAGCAGGGGCTATAGTATTTATTTTTTGTATTTTGCTTTCAGGGTGGTGAGGTCCTGACAAAATCGGGTGAACCTGGTTTTGAGTAAAGCGATGTCATCTGTAGTGATCTTTAATGGTTGTTGTAATAAATTATTCTCCAGGTCAGTGAGGATATAAATAATTTCGCTATCATAGAAATTTACGGTACTTCCTCGAACTTTGTGTACCAGATCATATAGTTTATCATTTTGTTTCTTTTTATAAAATCTCTCAAATCTGGGAATAAAAGTCTTTGTGGAAGCTAAATAGATATCAATGAAAACCGGGATTCTGCTGATACCAATTAAGGAAAAAGAGTCTTCCAGTTTTTCAATATCAATCATCTAAGTTATTATCGCCGGTTACTACTGGTTCGGCATTTTTCACAAAGCGGTCAAACCATTGGATCATTTCTGTGATAACGTGCAGGTTGCTTTCACGGGCGCTGTAGCCGTGTTTTTCCAGGGGGAGCATCACCAGTTTTGCAATGCCGCCATTGCCTTTAATGGCATCGTAAAGTCTTTTAGACTGGATAGGGTAGGTACCGCTATTATCATCTTCTTCACCGTGGATGAGCAGGAGGGGCTGCTTGATCTTTTCGGCGTGCATAAAGGGAGAAACTTTAACATAGAAATCTTTGGCTTCCCATAAGGTTCGTCTTTCGCTTTGGAATCCAAAGGGAGTAAGGGTTCTATTATATGCCCCGCTTTTAGCAATTCCAGCCTGGCACAAATCACTGTGAGCCAGAACATTTGCCACCATAAAGGCACCGTAACTATGTCCTGTAATGCCAACTTTCCGGGGGTCAATCACACCTTTATCTGTGAGATGATTAATAGCAGCTTCCACGGAAAGACAGGTTTGACTGATAAAGGTTTCATTTACAGTTTCCGGATCGCCAATAATCGGAATAGAAGCATCTGCCAGCACGGCATAGCCAGCTAAAGCAAAATATCTGATGCTGGCACCGGAGAAATAAGTGAAAGTATCAGCAGATTTATTGGATTGTCCTGCCGTAGAAAGGTCAGTATATTCCTCAGGATAGGCATTAAGCACCAGAGGTAATCTTGTTATTCCATCCCAGTCCGACGGCAGATAGAGTGCGGCGGAAAGCATCACGCTGTCTGCGCGTTCATAATGAATAATTTCTTTAGGCAGGTTTGCCCATTCCGGGTAGGGGTTTTGGTATTCTGTCAGCCAGCGTATTTCTTTTGATTCAGTATCATAGATATAATAGTTACGTGGAGAATCCTGATTTTGCGAGCTGACTGCAATTTTCTTGAGATTTTCATCAATAAAGCAGACAGGAGATTCCAGCCAGCCTTCGCGACATTTAAAAAGAATATCTTTCTCAGCAGACAGCAGATTGACTTTTGCCAGATAGGGGAAACGGCCTTCCGGACTGGCACCCTTATTATTCAGGTAATACACGTGATTATCCTGATGAATGAAAAGCTCCTGGTTATATTCATTTTTGCGGGTCAGCAGGCTGCCGGGGAAATTGTATTGATCCTGAATACTGCGGTCATCGATCTTATATGGTTCAGCCCCGGAGAGATTTGTCAGCCAGGCTCTCTGCCAGAGTTTATCGCGGTCATATTCATAGACAATGAACCAGTCGGGTTTTTCTGACCACTGGATATAGCGGTAGCGCTGCTGCAACTTTATAAATTCCCGGGCTTCGCCGTTTTCGATGTCTTCCAGCAGCATCAGTTTATCACAAAATTCTACTTCATTTTTGGGGTCACCCTCATCTAAAGCTTCTGCCCAGATAAGACTGGCTGCCATCTGGGGCTGCCATTCAAAACTGCGTTTGCCATTATAAACGCCACCAATCGGTATCTGGTCGCTAAGTGGACGCTTAGAAAGCAGACGTACATTTTTGCCCTTCTTATTCCATACTATATATTGCCGTGGGAATCTATACCAGGGCAATTCGCGGGAGAAAGGCTTTAAAATCTCTGAAACCAGAATATAGTTATTATCAGGAGATAATTCCAGCCAGCTATATATTCCCGGCTTTCCAATTTTTTTATACTTCATCTTCACCGCATCTATTACTACTGGCTGCGAGGTGAAGAAATAGTCAAAAAGCTGTTCATCAAAGCTATTCTGCAGGAGATTCGTATAAGTACGGGTCTGACTGGTTTTACCATAAGTTTCCTGAATAACAGGTTTTTCTGGTACTTTAGGTGGAGAGGGGCGTTCGTCTCTATCAGCAGGAACAGTTTTTGCCAGCAGATGCCTGTTATCATTAAACCATTGCAGATCAATATCCAGGGCATCATTAAGCCGCAGCTCTTTGAGTTCCCGGTAATTATTACGCTCCAGGTCATATATACCGAGATATATTCCATCGTCTTCTTCGCTAACTAAAGCCAGTAATTTTCTATCAGGTGAAAAGGAAGTACTCATGATCCTGATATCTTCCGGCAGGGGTAACTCCAGTTTTGATCCATTTTCCAGGTTTACCAGCCTGATCACTGTCTCAGGATAATTATCATGCACACCATTGATTGCCGGGTCTATTTTTTCTCCTGCCAGTCCCAGTTCTTCGCGTGCCAGGTCAGCTAAGGTAATATTATTTGAATATTCTTTTTCCAGGGCTGTTGGTTCATATTTAATGAACTGCATATAGGGCAAGGGCGGGATATCATAAATTTCCTGTATTTTACTGGACGGGGTTTTATAACCATCTGCGGTTACGAGAGCGGGAAGAATCAGAAGTACCACGAGTAATATGATGAATTCCTGCATAATTAAATTTTCTTATCCTTTTCTTCTTTGATTTGTTTTTCTTTCAGTCTTGCCCACCAGTCCAGTCTTTTCTGAATTTCTTTCTCAAAGCCAAAATTGCTGGGCTGATAATATTTTTTTTCCGGCATGGCATCAGGAAAGTATTTCTGATAATGATAGCCATTCTCATAAAGATGATCGTAGTGATAATTTTTGCCGTAATTAAGGTCTTTCATCAATTTCGTGGGGGCATTGCGAATGTGCAGTGGCACACCGAGATGACTGCTTTTTGTGGCATCATCCTTTGCCTGTTTATAAGCATCATATAAGGCATTGCTTTTGGGCGCTGTCGCCAGATAGACCGTAAGTTGTGCTAAAGCAGTATTTGCTTCCGGCATACCCAGAAAGTGAACGGCTTCTTTGGCAGCTATTGCCTGAATGATTGCTTGAGGATCAGCCAGGCCTACATCTTCAGAGGCAAAACGCACCAGCCTTCGCGCTACATACATCGGGTCTTCTCCGGCTTCCAGCATTCTTGCCAGCCAGTATAACCCCGCCTGGGCGTCACTGCCGCGCAGCGATTTATGCAAGGCGGAAATGATATTATAATGTTCTTCACGGTTCTTATCATAATACATGATCTGGCGTGAAAGTATTTCTCCAATTCTGGCTACAGTAAGTTCTTCACCAGGAGCTGCACTATTGACAATCATCTCCAGGTTATTCAGTGCTTTGCGACCATCCCCGCCACTCTGCTGCGCCAGATAGGGCAGAGCTTCATCGCAGAGGTTCACTGGTTTATTGATCTGCAGGGTAGCCTGCTGCAAAATGCCCAGTACATCTTCATCACTAAGTTTTTCCAGTACAAATACATGACATCGTGACAGCAGCGCAGGTATTACCTCAAATGAAGGATTCTCAGTTGTAGCTCCTATCAAAATTATAGCTCCACTCTCTATATAATGTAAGAAGGCATCCTGCTGTGACTTATTAAAACGGTGTATCTCATCTACAAACAAAATTGTATTACGATTTGTTGATTGCAGATTATATTCTGCTTCCTTCATCACACTTTTTACGTCTTTAATACTGGAAAGCACTGCTGAAAAGGAAACGAAGCGGCTTTTAGTCTGCTTCTGGATCAGCTTTGCCAGAGTAGTTTTACCAGTTCCGGGAGGTCCCCATAAGATAAAGGAGGAATAATTATCCTGCTCGATCATAGTCCGCAGCAGTGAACCGGGCTCCAGCAATTTGCTCTGCCCTTTGATCTCAGCTAATTCTGCAGGTCGTACGCGTTCTGCCAATGGTACATTAGTAGGTTTCTGCTTTTCAGAGAAAATGTCCAATTGTTCACTCATCTGCGCTTCCTTGCCCTAAGGATCAGCACAAACTCACCTTTTCCCAGATTCTCCGCTATCTGCACGAGACTGCCAAGATCCGTTTCGATGATCTGTTCCTGGGGATAAGTGAGTTTCCAGGCAAGCACTGCCTGGCGATTGCTACCCAGGTGTTTCTGCAAATCTGCCAGAACCTGCTTCAATCTATAAGGTGCTTCCAGCAGAATAATATCTGTATCATTGGGGAGCTGGCGAATAGCTACCTGCCGACTCTGCCGGTTAGCTGGTAAGAACCCGTAATACAAAAAACTGCTGGTAGTTACCCCCGCTGCCATTAAGGCTGCCATGATAGATGAAGCTCCCGGCACCGGCACGATTCGTATTCCGCTCTGATATGCCTGCGGGATAAGTTTATTGCCCGGGTCAGCAAAAAGCGGCGTTCCTGCATCAGAGATCATTGCCACAGCCAGATTTTCTGTTATTATTTTTAATACCAGTTCAGTGACCACATTCTGCTCATTATGCTCATTAACTTCTATAAGTTCCTGCCGGATGTCATAACCTTTCAGCAGTCGTGAGCCAACTTTGCGCTCCTCACAGATCACCAGATCGACAGCAGCCAGAACTTTTAGAGCTCGCAGGGTGATATCGTTCACATCACCAATAGGCGTAGCAACCACATAAATTGCCGGACGCTCTAATTCGAGATTTTTATTTTCTATTTCCATATCTGGTGGAGATTATTTTATCATCCGCGAAAGTCAAGCAAAATCAGGGAAGAGGAAGATAGAACACGGATTAGACGGATTGTGCGGTCGCGGATAAGAGGCGAAGAAGCGTGGCACTATTGTCAGAATAACATTCATTTTGGGCGGTTCTTAAGTCAATCCAATGGGTACATTGTCTTAACTCAATACCATAACTGAGTTTTATAATTCGGGGTAAAGTGTGCGGTGGCGGACAGGTGAGTGTGCGGAGGTGGACAGTCTGGGAGTGGATAAGATATGGGTAAAATGTTGTTTGGTAGTGTTTTGTGAGAATGGCTCTTAAATTGCATATATAAAAGTAAAAATATTTTATTGGGGATATTTATGGATCGAAAAATTGAGAAGAAGAAATGGACAGTTAAGAAGATAGCTTTGCTGAGTATGGCAGTGATAATAGTAGCAGTGGTGCTTTACAGCATCATCTGGGGAGATCATCGCTCGAAATATAATGTACAGCAGGACAGGATCACGATTGAGACGGTAGTAGAGGATTATTTTCAGGATTATATCACCGTCACTGGTAGAGTGGTTCCCAGCCGGACAGTATATCTGGATGCCATGGAAGGCGGCAGGGTAGAAGAAGTGCTATTGGAAGAAGGGTCAATTGTGGAAAAAGGGGATGTGATCCTGCGGTTGAGCAATGCGAATTTGTATTTGAGCATTATGAACCGGGAAGCTGATCTGGCAGATCAGATCAATAATCTGAGAAGCACGCGCTTATCTATGGAGCAGAATAAATTGAACCTTCGTCAGCAGCTGATGGAGATCAATTATCAGCTTGAGCAACAGGAGCGGGATTATAATCAGAAGCAGAAATTATATGAGCAGGAATATATTTCCGAAGAAGAATATCTGCGTTCAAGTGAAACTTACGAGTATTATCAGGAAAGGCAGGCTCTGGTGGTTGAGAGTCAAAAGACAGATTCCTTATTCAGGGCAATCCAGATAGAGCAGCTTGAAAATTCAGTAACGAATATGGAAGAGAACCTGAGCATGATCCGTGATAAGCTGGAGAATTTGAATGTGAGGGCGCCGATCAGTGGACAGCTTGTTTCTTTGAATGCAGAGATAGGGGAAGCGAAATCACAGGGACAGCGTTTGGGAGAAATGAATGTAGTGGATTCCTATAAGATCAATATGGATGTAGATGAGCATTATATTTCAAGAATACATCGTGACTTAATGGGGGAATTTGAATTTGCCGGTGGGACTTATCAATTGCAGGTTAATAAGATCTATCCGGAAGTTCAGAACGGCAGGTTCAGCGTAGATCTGGAATTTGCTGGAGAAGAATATCCTGAGAACCTGCGCACAGGTCAAACTTTTAGAGTCAAGCTGGAATTAGGCGAATCCAATTTGGCACTGCTGCTGCCGCGAGGTGGATTTTATCAAAGCACAGGCGGGCAGTATGTATTTGTGATCAATCCCGATGGCAAGAGTGCGGAGCAGCGGGAGATCAGATTAGGCAGAATGAATCCGCGCTATTATGAAGTTCTGGAAGGACTGGAAGCAGGTGAAAGAGTAATCGTATCAAGTTATACAAATTTTGGCAGAGCCGAAAAGTTAATTCTAAAATAAAAACTGGAGGAATAATGATCAAGACAAACAATTTAATGAAGGTGTATCGTACAGACGAAGTGGAAACCCTGGCGTTGAACAACGTGAATATTCACGTAGAAGCCGGAGAATTTGTAGCAGTAATGGGACCCTCAGGTTGTGGGAAATCCACCTTACTGAATGTGATCGGACTTTTGGATAATCCCTCAGAAGGAGAGTATTACTTTAATGGGACTGAGGTGGCAAAGTTCAAGGAACGTCAGCGTACTAATATGCGTAAATCTAATGTAGGCTTCATTTTTCAAAGCTTTAATCTGATAGATGAGCTTACTGTGTATGAAAACGTGGAACTGCCTCTGCTGTATCTCAAGATGCCTGCAAGTGAACGCAAAACCAGGGTAAATGAGGTATTGGACAGAATGAAAATAGCTCATAGAGCCAAACATTTTCCACAGCAGCTTTCCGGTGGACAGCAGCAGCGCGTGGCAGTTGCCAGAGCCGTGATCACCAATCCCAAGCTGATACTGGCAGATGAACCAACGGGAAATCTGGATAGTGCCAATGGTGAGGAAGTAATGGATATGCTGACACAATTAAATGAGGCTGGTACTACAATTGTGATGGTAACACACTCTCCTACGGATGCCGAATATGCACACAGGATCATTCAATTATTTGATGGTCACATAGTAACCGAGAATATCAAAAAAGAATTCCATTTATAAACTTGATTTGGAGAGCAGGTATAAGGAGAATCTAAGTATGTTCAAGCAAAACATTATTCAAGCTTTGCGAGTGATATTGAAAGATAGATTTCACTCTTTTTTGAACATTACTGGTTTGGCACTGGGCTTATGTTGCAGCATATTAGTACTGCTTTTTATCCAGAATGAATTATCTTATGATAAGCACCACATAAATAGTGACAGGATATATCGTTATGGTGTAAATATGACCATTGGCGGAATTAACAGCACACAATCGACCTGCAATATGGCAGTTGGTCCACTTTTGCAACATGAAATGCCGGAAATAGAAGAATATGTACGCTGTAACTATCCTGGAATTATGCTGGTGAAAGCCAATGACATAACGTTATACGAAAACAACCTGATGATGGTTGATAATAGTGTTTTTCGTGTGTTTTCTTATCCTTTCATTTACGGAAATAGTATCAATGCTCTGGAGCAACCAAATACTATTGTGCTGACAAAAGATCTTGCCAGCAAATACTTTGATGATCAAAATCCTGTTGGAAAAGAGATGGAAATTGATAACGAAATCTATGAAATTACGGGAGTAATTCAAAATTTACCGGATAATTCTCATCTCAAGTTTTCCGGGATTATTTCGCTTAATTCCTATTTACAAGGCAAGAATTTAGAAGAAATTTATTCACCCCGAGTTTTAGGGAGCGGCATGTCATTCTTCACCTATTTCCTGTTTAAGGAAAATTTCACAGCCGACCAGTTTTCGGCAAAATTTAAAAACTTCTATAAGCGGGAGATGGCAGAATTTGACCGCATCAACTATATTGCGGTAGTGGAACCATTACCGAATATCTATCTCAGATCAGTCATTAATTCCAGATTTTCGGAAGCTAATCGTAGATTCCTTTATGGTTTTACATCCATCGGATTGTTCATCTTGATCCTTGCCTGTATAAATTACGTAAATATGGCAACTTCCAGAGCAGGAAGCAGAGCACGTGAAATCGGCATCAAGAAAGCATTGGGAGCTGAAAAGAAACAATTGATCCGTCAGTTTCTCAGTGAATCTATCATACTGGCATTTTTAGCCCTATTTTTTGGTTTATTTCTGACAGAGCTGGTTTTAAAAATCACACCGTTTAATGAACTTATCAATAAGAACCTGGAGATAGATCTATTCGGTAATCCCACCTTACTATTTGGTTCAATCCTTCTTACTGTACTGGTAGGAGTTATTTCCGGATTATATCCAGCTTTTTATCTTTCTCATTTAGCCCCGATCTCTTCTTTGAAAGGGCAGTTGAAAAAAGGAAAGACTGGAAGTTATTTCCGAAATGTCCTTGTTTCTTTTCAATTTATCATTTCAATATCGGCTGTCATCTTAACACTTTTTATGAGTCAGCAGATTGAATTCATGCAGAATCTTGATCTGGGATTTAAAAAGGAAAATGTTGTTACTATCTACACTTCCAACGAAGAGCTAAAGCAGAAATTCACAAATTTTAGAGAAATGATCATCGCTCATCACAATGTGGTTTCAGCCGGATTTTCCAGTTCTGCTCTGGGTCAGGGACTTTCCGGCCTGGCCTTTGGATGGGAAACCGAAAGCGGAGAAATGGAAATGCATGCAAATCCAATCTTATATGTGGATAAATACTTTTTGGAAACAATGGGCATAGATATAATAGACGGCAGTAATTTCATAACCGAGCGGCAGAAAGGGGAACCAATCGATTTCATCGTTAATGAAGCAATGGTTGATATGTTTGGCTGGACAGAGTCCAATGGTAAGAAAAACCAGTACGGAAAAGTGGTCGGAGTAGCAAAAAACTTCCATTTCGCTCCTGTCAAAAACCAGCTTAGTCCGATATATATGCTGCAGTCACTTGCTCCACTGGGCGTACTGAATGTACGCTTAAAGGGTGAAAACATCTCCGAGACAATGGATTTTATCAAACAGAAATGGCAGGAATTTTCTCCTGATTTCCCGATCAATTATTCCTTTCTGGAACAGGATCTGAATACGATCTATCAAAGTGATGAGATTCAGAAAAAACTCTCCAGTATATTCACCTGTTTCTGCATCATGATCTCCTGCTTTGGTCTTTTCGGGCTCACTTCCTACACAACAATCCAGAGAACAAAAGAAGTTGCAATTCGCAAAATCCTGGGCTCCAGTGTTATGCAGATCATCGCTACCTTGTTCAAAGGGATTTTTACAACAATCATCATTTCGGCCATTCTGGCAGGGCCTCTGGCTTATTACATCTTTGATCTTTGGCAAAAAAATTACGCTAATAAAGTCGCAGTCAATCCATTGATTTTTGGTTTGGCATTTTTGGGAGCAATGCTTGTTAGCTTTCTCACATCAGCTTATCACACAACTAAAGTAGCCAACACTAATCCAATTGAAGCTTTAAAATATGAATAGGAGAATCTAATGTTCTGGAATTATCTCAAAATAGCAGTCCGTAATTTAATGCGGAAGAAATCTTACACTATCATCAATATAGCTGGACTGGCAATAGGCTTGTGTTGCACGATCCTGATCGGGTTATATATCATTAACGAGCTTTCTTATGACAAATATAACGCTGATTATGAAAGGATTTACCGTTTAGAGTCACATTTCACGATTCAGGAATCTGATGATTATTTTGCTGCGACAGCAATGCCTCTGGCACCAGCAATAAAGCTGGAATTTCCCGAGGATGTTCAGCAATATTGCCGTTATATGGATATGGACAACAATCTTTTTCAGTATGAAGGACAGAAATATTTTGAAGATAATGTGTATTATGCCGATTCCACTGTATTTGAGATATTTTCTTATGAATTTTTGCGCGGTGAGGCATCTGAAGCTTTGGATGATCCTAATGAGATTGTGCTTACAGAGAGTTTTGCCAGCCTCATATTTGGGGATAAAGACCCGATGGGTGAGTATATAGAAACGGGATACGGGTTTGGGTTCACGATTTCTGGTGTGATCAAAGACCTGCCCCAGAACAGTCATTTAAATTTTAAGGCACTAGGCTCTATGATAACGCTGGCTCAATTTTTTGGTTCTGAGAGATTTCACAGTCTGGATCCTAATCTATTCTGGAATATAGGATTTTTTTCCTATATCAAGCTTCGTGAAGACGGTGACATGGCAAATATCATGGCAGGTTATCCGGCTTTTAACGAAAAATACATAGCACCTTTGGGCAATGAGATGAATGCCAGCTTTAAAATGTTGTATGAGCGGTTAGATAAGATACATCTTCATTCCAAGCTGGGATATGATCTACCAACAGGTAATTTAGCTTATGTGTATATTTTTGGAATCGTGGCTTTATTTTTACTGCTGATCGGCTGCATAAATTATATGAATATGGCAACCGCGCAATCAGCAGGACGGGCAACAGAAGTAGGAATCAGGAAAGTTGCGGGAGCTCAAAGAGGATCACTGCAAAGGCAATTTCTGCTGGAATCAATAGTGATAAGTTTTTTTGCTCTGCTTGTAGCTTTGCTGGCAGCAGAATTGCTGCTGCCGGGATTTAATACCCTTGCCGGCAAAGATTTAAGCCTTAATCTAGCTAAGAATATGAACTATCTGGGTATTTTACTGCTGATCTGCATCGTAGTGGGATTAGTATCCGGCAGTTATCCCGCTTTTTATTTATCATCATTTCTGCCTGTGGAAGTGTTAAAAGGCAAATTAGGCAAGGGCAAAACAACTTTAAGAAAGCTGCTTGTAATCTTACAATTTTCCATCTCGATCATCATGATAATCTGCACTTTAGGGGTGATCAGTCAATTGCGCTATATGCAGAATACAGATCAGGGATATAATAAGGAGAATCTGGTGGTACTCACAGTTCGCGATACGTTGGGAGCCAAGAATCTGCTTACTTTCAAGGAAGAATTACTTAAGCATCCCCAGATATTAAAAGCAGGAACATCCTCGAGCGTACCTGGCGGCGACTATGGAATAATAGTGCAGCGTTATGAAACCAATGATGGTGAGATGAATGAAAAGGGTATAAATTTTGTGTTTATAGATCATGATTATCTGGATACCATGGGAATGCAGATAGTGAAGGGCAGAAATTTTGATGCGGAAAAACCTACTGACTTGGAAGAATCATCTTTGATCACCCAAAGGACAGCAGAAGTGCTGGGCTGGGGTGATAATGCTCTGGGCAGGAAGTTTGAATTTGGAGCAGGACCAAATAATGAGGCAAACAGGCGTACTCGCTTGATTGGAGTGGTGAAAAATTTCCATTATAATTCTCTTCATAATCAAATTGATCCATTATGTTTCATGCTTTCCGATGAGCCTTTACGGACAATTACACTGAGAATAGATTCGCAGAATATCCAGGCAACTCTGGATTATATTGAATCAAAATGGAACGAATTTTGTCCCACCTTTCCCTTTAGTTATGAATTTCTGGATGAGAGCTTAAATGCTCAATATGAAGCAGAAGCCAAAACAGTTAGAATATTTGGTTATTTTTCTCTTATCTGCATATTTATAGCCTGTCTGGGGTTATTAGGGCTCACTTCATATACAACTGAGCAGCGAAGCAGAGAAATCAGTATTCGCAAGGTGCTGGGTGCCACAGAATCATCAATTGTTTATCTTTTAACCTTGAATTTTGCTGTGCTGGTGCTAGTATCAAATCTCATTGCCTGGCCAGTTGCCTGGTATGGACTGAGGAAATGGCTGGATAATTTTGCCTATAGTACTAATATTTCGGTCTGGTTTTTTGTGGTTTCAGGCATTCTGGCACTTTTGATAGCAGTACTCACAATTAGTATCAAAGCAATAAAAGCAGCTCGGACAAATCCCGCAGATGCCCTGAAGTATGAATAAAAGGAAACTAAAATGTGGTTAAATTATTTGAAAATAGCATATCGGAATATCACCAGACAGAAATTTTATTCTCTGCTGAATATTGCCGGACTGGCAATCAGTATCACCTGTTGCATTCTGATCGGACTATACATAAAAGAAGAAGCATCCTATGACAAGTTTCAGGTTGATGGTGAGCAGATATACCGGCTTTGCAATCGCAACAATATGGGGGGTAAGATAGATACTTATTGCAATGCCCCCCGACCGATCACACCCCAGATGAAGGAAATATATCCGGAAATAGAAGCAGTAACCCGGGTGGTGGGGATCAATGGATTATATACTCACACAGCTAATCTTTCTTATGAGCAGAATATGATCGAATCCAAAAAGATATTTGCCGTGGACTCTACTTTTTTTAATGTATTTGCTACGGAATTTATTGCCGGAACTCCCAAAGATGCCTTAACTGGTGAAATAGGAATTGTTATCTCAGAGAGTTTGGCAGGTAAATTATTTGGAGAAGAAGAAGCCTTTGGTAAAACCCTTTTTGTAGGTGAGCGCTTTCCAATAACAGTGAAAGGAGTATTTAAAGATCAGCCGGGACGGAGTCATTTTGAGTATGAAGCACTATTACCCTGGGCTGCAGCGTATCGTCCTGGCGAAGAAACTGCCTGGTACGGCTGGCAGGTATATCAATATCTGAAATTACATAAAGGTACAGATGCAACAGCCCTGCAGGCAAAATTTCCTCAATTCTTTACTGATTATATGAAAGAGAGATATGATACTCTTGACGGCACATCTCATCTCTTTCTTCAAAAAATGCAGGATATTCATCTGAAATCAGATTTAACCTGGGAAATGGTGCCCAATGGAAGTCTTAATAATTTATATATTCTGGCATCAATCGGATTATTCTTATTGATAATAGCCTGTATAAATTATGTGAATCTGGCAACAGCCAGATCAGTACGGCGAGCCAGAGAAGTAGGTCTCAGGAAATTGTTTGGTTCACAACGCGGGTTATTGATCAGACAGTTTTTAGTGGAATCAATCATTATTTCATTGATAGCTTCACTATTTGCTCTGGTAATAGCAGAACTATTACTGCCGGTATTTAACAGCATTACCATGCGGGATATCAGTTTAAACCTTTTCAGTAATCAGGGGCTGATACTTGTTATTATTGGAGTGGGAATATTTGTGGGAATTTTAGCAGGTATATATCCAGCACTAGTGATGTCAAATTTTACAATTGTGGCAGCCATAAAATCCAGATCAGATAACGGCACAGGCGGAATGCTGCTGCGCAAGATATTAATTGTGATGCAGTTTGCTATTTCTATTGCCTTGATAATTGCTACTTTGATCCTGATTGAGCAGATAAAATTTGCCCGGGATATTGATCTGGGATTTAATAAAGAAAATGTGCTGGCAGTAACCGTACGCGATACACTGGTAACCAGGAATCTCACTGTGATTAAACAGGAACTGAGAGATCATCCAGATATAATCTCAGCAGCCTGTTCATACGATTTGCCGGGCACAACTTTTAACCGTTTTCCAGCAACTGTGGAAAATAACGAAGGTGGCTTTATCCAGACGAGTTGTCAATTCATGCAGGTTGATTATGATTTTGTTTCCACAATGGATATGTCCATAACAGACGGCAGAAATTATCAGCGGGATCAGGAAGAAAATGGTTTTGGAGTGATAATGGTAAATGAGACAGCAGTAGAGAAATTTGGCTGGGATAATCCTATTGGTAAGCGGGTAAGAAGTCATACAGATAGTGCAGGAGTGATATTTTATCAGGAAGTGATAGGAGTAGTAAAAGATTTTCATCCCAATTCCGTACGTCAGGAGATCAGTCCGATAATTATCTATCTGATAAATGATCAACTTCAATCACGAACCCGAGGTAATCTGAGTTTATTTATCCGTATAAAGGGAGAAAATCTTCATCAGACAATGGGAGACATAAAGGGAATCATTCAGCAATATAATCCAGATGATCCATTTCAATATGTGTTCCTGGATGAGCATCTGAACCGGATGTATGAAGGCGAAGACAGATTAATCAAGCTCTTTAGTTATTTTACTGGAATGATCATTTTTATTGCCTGTCTGGGATTATTTGGTCTGGCATCCTTCACAGCAGAAAAACGCAGAAGAGAAATCGGTATCCGTAAAGTTCTGGGTGCAACAATCAGTCAAATAGTGCTGTTATTATCTACTGAATTTTCACGCTGGGTGCTTTTAGCTAATTTAATAGCTTGGCCCCTTGCCTGGTATTTTATGAGCAGATGGTTAGAGAATTTTGCTTACCGCATTCAGATAAATCCCATGAATTTCCTGGGAGCAGCACTGGCAGCCTTAGTGATAGCCCTAATTACAGTCAGTTTTCAGGCATTCAGGGCAGCAACGAGCAACCCTGTGAAATCAATGCGATACGAATAAGAAGGTAATAAAATGTTATTTAACATAATCAAGACGGCATTCAGGCATTTGTATAAGAGAAAGACGTTTTCTTTGATCAATATAATGGGTCTGGCGATTGGAATGAGCTGCTGCATATTGATATTGCTTTGGGTAAGTGATGAGCTAAGTTATGACAGATTTCATAATGATTATCAGAATATCTATCGGGTGGCAGAAGAACAGAAGCAGGGCGATGATCCGTTTCCAGTGGGAGTAACTCCTGCACCTTTGGGACCGGGTTTGGTGGAGAATTTTCCAGAAATACAGCAAAGCGTGCGCATTCAATACAACATAAGCGGATTGATCAAATATAATGAAACGGTGTTCCGCGAAAAATATATAATTCTGGCTGATGCTTCATTTCTGGATGTATTTAATTTTCCTTTACTGAAAGGTGACAAGTATCAGGCATTAGCAGAACCAGCCTCTTTTGTGATCACTGAATCGATCGCCAGGAAATATTTTGGAGAGGAAGACCCAATCGGTAAAACCTTGAATTTTGAGGGTACAATGGATCTGACCGTAACAGGTGTGCTGGCTGATCCCCCTGCTAATTCGCATTTGTATTTTGATATGATAGCTCCATTTAATATACTGGAGACATTAGGTTATGACATAGAAACCAGTTGGGGCAGCAATTCCTATATCACCTATGTGAAAGTGGCAGAGAATGTGTCATTTGAGGCATTAAATGAAAAGATTGGAAGTTTCCTTTCAGAGCATGATCCAGGATATTATGTGAGACTTCATTTGCAGCCCCTAAAAGATATACATTTGAAATCTAATTATACTGCTGACTGGAGCGGACATGGAAGTCAGTTATATGTGAAGATATTCTCCATTATTGCAGTATTTATCCTGCTGATAGCCTGCATAAACTTTATGAATTTATCTACAGCTCAATCACCTCTCAGGGCACGTGAGATAGGTATCAGAAAGGTGGTGGGAGCTAATCGCAGTTTACTGATCCAGCAATTTCTGGGTGAGTCATTGATAATAGCAATCATGGCGCTTTGCATTGCAGTGGTGATAGTGGAGATATTATTGCCATATTACAATGATTTTACGGGAAAATCCCTGAATCTGAAATTAACAGATAATCTGGGAGCTTATGCGGGGATAGTATTAATTGCCCTGATCAGTGGAATCGTAGCTGGTAGTTATCCTGCTTTAGTTTTATCGGGATTTAAGCCGGTGAAGGTATTAAAAGGTGGATTAGGCAGCAGTAAAGGTGGAGTGTTATTCAGGAAGATATTAGTAGTTTTTCAGTTTACACTTTCCATAGCCCTGATATCAAGCACACTGATAATCTTTAAGCAGATAAACCTGATCAGGACAATTGATCTGGGATATAATAAAGACCAGATAGTGAAGATAAATCAAAATAGCAGTCTTCGTCCTCAGTTTGAGGCATTTAAAGCAGAATTATTAAGCAATCCCCGCGTGAAATCGCTTACAACAGCCAGTGCCAAGCCTACTAACATAGTATCATCCGGGTATGGTCTAAGCTGGGCAGATATGCCTGATAGTGAAGAGCGGAGGCATTTGGTGCACACCTTGAATGTGGGACCGGGATTTTTTGAGACATTTGATATCAAGATCAAGGAAGGCAGGGCTTTTTCGAGTGAAATTAGTACAGATACGCTGAATTATATCTGCAATAGTGAAGTGCTGAAGATCATGGACTTAGCAGAACCATTGGGAACCGGGATGTCATATTACCGGGAGGAAGAAGGAGAATTGATCGGGATAGTGGAAGATTTTCATTTTAAGTCATTACGCAGCCGGATAGAACCTCTGATAATTTCCTATGCTGGCGAGAATGTTCATGATCAGGTATTCATCCGGGTTCAGCCAGGAGATATGCAGCCATTTATGGCAGATCTACAGATTTTATGGGAAAAATACAGCGATGACTATCCTTTTGAATACCTGTTTCTGGATGAATATTATAACCGGTTATATAATGCTGAATACCGGATGAGCAGCCTATTCAATCTATTTGCTATCCTGGCAATTCTGATCTCCTGTTTAGGTCTCTTTGGTCTTGTTTCTTATACAACCGCCTGCCGCACCAGAGAAATTGGCATCAGAAAGGTAATGGGGGCAAGTGTGGGGAATATTCTAATGTTGTTATCAAGCAGATTCCTGTTATTAGTAGTATTTTCAAATATTCTGGCGGGGGCACTATCATGGTATTTCATGACAAAATGGTTAGATAATTTTGCTTATAGAGTAAATGCCGGGATAATGAATTTTATCTATTCTGGTTTAATTGCTCTTGGTGTTGCCCTCCTCACCTTAAGCTGGCACACGATAAAAGCTGCTGCTGCAAATCCTATAAAATCAATCAGGTACGAGTAGGTAGTCATGTTCAGAAACTACCTGTTAACAGCGATTCGCAATATCAGAAGAAATAAGCTTCTGACGATGATCAATGTGATGGGTCTCACTCTGTGTTTTGTCTGCGTATTTTTGATAGCAGTTTATTGCTTAAATGAATGCTGCTATGACAAATATAATAAAAATTCGCAGGATATCTACAGAATTATCAGATCATATGATTCTGCTGAAGATGGGCGGAGATATGAAGGTAATTGTCCAGCCCAAGTAGGAGAAGATTTCCAGATGGCTTATCCTGATCATATTACCGCAGTCAGCAGATTGTGGAATTATTGGGGGCTGGGGTTTAATGTTCAGTATAATGACGTACTCTATCATGAAAGGAATCTATTTTATGCTGATAAGGGAATATTTGATATTTTTGATCTTGAAGTGTTAGATGGTGATGTATCCAATTCATTTGATCAGCCGGGTCAGGTGGTAATAACAGAAACTACCGCAGCAATATATTTCAATGGTGAAGATGCGATTGGTAAATCGCTGAAAGTCAATAATGGTTATGATCTAACCGTTTGCGCAATAATAAGTGATCTCCCCCGACAATCGCATCTTCACTTTGATTTTATAGTATCATTTTCCACATTGGAGAACCAGCCCTGGAATAGATATTTAGAAGCACCTGATAATAATTTTTGCTATATTTATCTATTGTCAAACAGCAGCAGCAGGGAATTGGAAGACGCTTTTAGTGGATATTGTAAAACTCATATTCCCTCAAAATATAGAGATTATAATAAATTAGAACTTCAGCCCATAGAAAAAATCCACCTTGATAATAAGCTGGTGGATGAAATTGAGCCCGGTGGCAGTAGAAATCTCTTATTTATCCTGATATCCATAGCAATATTTCTGCTTGTTATCACAGCAATCAATTATATTAACCTGAGTCTGGCTTCCCCAAGCAGAAGACTAAATGCCATCAATATTCATCGGGTAAGTGGAGCTGGAAGAATTCACCTTATTTGTCAATTCATGATAGAAGCAATGATTATTTGCACTTTTTCACTACTGGCAGCCTTGACCATCATAGAATCATCTCTTCCGATGATAAGCAGATATGTGGGTATATATTACCAAAACTCCCAGATATGGAGTTTGCAATCAATCCTTCTGCTTATAACTACAGGCTATCTGGTAAGCATTTTGATCAGTATCTATCCGGCGTTAATACTCTCCAGGCCTGATAAGGGAGAATTTAGTAATTTACATTTATTATCAACAAAAAGTTTGATCTGGAAGAAGTTGCTGGTAATTACTCAGTTAATGATAACCACAATTCTGATCATCAGTTCTCTGGTAATCTCTCGTCAAGTCAATTATCTGGAAAATTTCGATATCAATTATGATAAGGATAATTTAGTGATCCTGCCGGTAAATAACACCCCTGTAGCCGATGAGCATTATCAGCAATTTCTGGATGAAATTCTCTCAAATCCTGCATTGGAAAGTGCTTGTGGAATGCGCACTATCGCTGGAATGAATCATATCAGTGAAGGTTTTTCTGTTCAAGGTAATTTTTCTGAAGAGCAGACAAAGGTGCCTTTCCTTCTGGTGAGAGATGATTTTCCGGCTACATTTGGCGTAAATATTACTGCCGGGCGTAATTTTGCACCAGGAGACGAAGCGGATAATACCTCAGGCATACTGATAAATGAGGAATATGCCCGGATTTTAGGGTATGAACCAGATGAAGCAATAGGCAAAAACCTGTATCATCAAGGCTGGGGTAAATTAACAATCATCGGGATAGTGCAAGATTTTAATTTTGAATCTTTGCATAGTGCTATCAAACCTTTGGTGATCAAGCAGGTCTGGGAAAGCAGATATTCGTCATTAACTGATTATATTGCTATCAGAACGGTTAGCAGGGATATAACTCAGATAATATCTTTTTTAGAAGAAACCTGGGCAAAATATGCTCCGGAAAGCGCTTTTGAATTTATGACCTTAAGAACGGGCTTGAGTGAGAATTATGATAATGAAAGGATCACTGGTAAGATCACAATCATTTTAACATATATTGCCATCATTATAGCGAGTTTTGGTCTTTTGGGTTTGATGCTGCTGATCACAGAAAGTCGCAAGCGTGAGCTTGGCATCCGAAAATCTCTGGGAGCAGGAATTAATAGTTTGATAATGCTTGTTATCACAGAGCAGCTCAATTTAACATTAATTGCTTTTATTATAGCGCTACCGGCAGCCTTGATATTTTTAAACTGCTGGCTGGCAAATTTTGCCTACAGAACGGCAATATCACTTGAAACCATTGTAACTGCAGGTTTAGTAATATTCTTGATTTGTATCTTTACTATCAGTATTCAGATATTAAGAACCTGTCAGACAAATCCGGCAGATGTTTTACGACGTGAATAGGAGGACACTATGTTCAAGAATTATGTAAAAATTGCTATACGGAATATTTTGAGAAATAAACTGTATTCTTTCATCAATATATTGGGACTTTCCATTGGGATCACCGCCTGTTTATTGATTATGCTGTTTATTGATTATGAGTTCTCATTTGAGAAAGTGTTTTCAAAAGCAGACAGGATATACCGCGTGCTTACCATTGATGCAGCACTGGGAACAAATAAACAAAGAGTAGGTATCACAATGCCTCCCCTGGGAACTGTTCTGGCGGATAATTTTCCTGAAATTGAAGCTGCCACACGAATATCTGGAGGACGCAGGATGCTTTTGCAATTAGATGATGAACAAGGTATTTATGCTGAAAACGTGCGAGCAGCGGATGCTAATTTCTTCACTATTTTCGATTTTGAATTAATCAAGGGAGATGTGTTGACAGCGCTCTCAGAACCTTATAGTGTTATCCTTACACCCAGACTTGCCAGTTCATTATTCGGTGATAAAGAAGCCATGGGAAGTATGATTAAAATCGATGGTATTGAAGTTACCGTGACGGGAATCATGGCAGATTTACCCAATAATACCCATTTCACATTCGATGTACTGGCTTCGCTGTCAACCTTTGCTGCTCTGGCAAAAGCACAGCAGCCGGAAGACAGTAACAGACCTATCTGGCTTGAAGAATGGCAAATGATAGCAATGCCTACTTATATGCTTGCAGCATCTAAAGCAGATATTACAGGTCTGGCTGAACGGATAACTAATTTAACCCGGGAACATGATGTGGAAGAAAATTTCACCATTACTCTTCAAGCTCTCAAAGATGTCCATCTCCATTCTACAGATATAATTTTTGATAACATTGCTAATAAGGGTGATATAAAGAATATTTATATTTTTGCGATAATTGCACTATTGATCTTAGTTATAGCTGCAGTGAATTATATGAATCTTTCTACTGCCTGCAGTATGCAGCGCTCCCGGGAAGTGGGTATCAGAAAAGTGGTAGGCTCTCTGCGCAGTCAGCTCAGAATGCAATTCTTAGGGGAATCACTTGGTATCACAATATTCTCGCTGCTGCTGGCAATCCCTTTACTTGAGCTGACATTGCCCTTGTTGAACAACATTTCTGGCTCACAAATAATCTTGGGTGTAAAAGAGTTGCAGCTTCTGGGTTATTCCATGCTGGCAATTAGTATCTTAATTGGAATTCTGGCAGGATTATATCCAGCTTTTGTGCTGTCCCGCTTCAATCCTGTACAGGTATTAATGGGAGCATTCAAATCACAGGATAAAGGCATTTTATTACGGAGGATTCTTGTTGTATTCCAGTTTACTCTATCCATTGCCATGATCGGACTCACGGTGATCATCCAGCAGCAGATGCATTATATCTCTCAGAAAGATATCGGGTATGATCGAGAACAGGTAGCAGTTTTTGAGATGTCAGGCAGAGCGATGTATCGTGTCTCAGAAAATTTTATAACTTCTTTGCAGGAATTCAGTGGTATCACTGCTGTTGGTGGTGGAAGCAATATCCCCGGTCGCACTTTCGGCAGAACCGGTCTTTTCCCGGAAGGATCTGCTACTGATGACATCTGGATCTGGAGTACATTCAGCATAAAGCCTGATTTTCTCTCAGCTCTTGATATGCAGATAGTTGATGGACGAAATTTCCGTCCTGACAATGAAGAATCCGATGAAAACAGCGTATTGATAAATCAAACTGCTGCATCTCAACTCGGCTGGGATTATCCGATAGGGATGAAAATTTATGGAGATTCCGAGGATTCTGTGGGAGTAGAAGTGATTGGGGTTGTAAAGGATTTTCACTTTATCACAATGCATCAAAATATTGAGCCGGTAATAATTTATCCACTTACAACCTATCCTGCCAGGTTTATTGCTGCAAAAATAGAAAAAGGAAGGATCAGTGATACTTTAGAATACATCGAAACTAAATGGAATGAATTTTTTCCTGATAATCCATTTAACATCATTTTTCTGGATGACGAATTCAATACTTTATATAAAAGAGACCTGAATACAGGTACAATCGTGAAAATATTTTCTCTCTTGACTATTTTTGTTGCCTGCCTTGGATTACTGGGGCTTTCCAGTCATTCTATCAATCAGCGACGTAAGGAGATAGGAATTCGCAAGGTGCTGGGTGCCACTACAGGAGAAATGACCCGGCTTTTACTATTAAATTTCATCCAGTGGGTAGCATTGGCGAATATTTTTGCCATACCCTTGGGTTGGTATGCAGCTCAAGTATGGTTGAAGAATTTTGCCTACCGTATTGATCCAGGAGTTTTAACTTTCGTAATTTCAGGAGCAGTAGCTTTGATTATTGCCACGATAGCTATAATATTTCAAACTGTAAAAACTGCAAATGCCAATCCGGCTGATGCTTTAAAATATGAATAGGGAACATTATGTTTAAGAAATACTTTTTATTAGCATTAAGGGGGATTTCCAGAAACAAGAGTTACTCCTTCATTAATATTCTGGGATTTGCTCTGGGACTATATGTCTGCATCATCATCAGTCTTTATGTTCTTGATGATCTCACCTTTGATCATCACTTTGAAGAACCGGAAAATATTTATAGAATAGTATCCAATGACAATTCCAAGGACTGGATATCCGCTGTTACAATAGGACCTTTATATGCCTTATTAGAGGAGAATATTCCTGAAGTAACAGCTGCTACGCGGATTGGGGGTTATGGTGTACGCCTGCTCAGAAATGATATTGAACAACCGGATTCCCTGGCAATTTTCCGGAGAGCATTACTTACCGATAGCGATTATTTCAGAGTATTTAGACCGGAAATTATCAGCGGTGAGAAAGATAATCCCCTTGCTGATCCCAATGCTGTATATATTACAGAATCTACCGCTGAAGCAATTTATGGTGATGAGAATCCTATAGGTAAAAGCATAGAAATAAGTTTTATTGCAGATGGTTATGTAGCTGGCATCGTAAAAGACCCCCCCTTAAATACTCATATGCGTTATGGGGCAATTATCACCATGGATTCCTCATTGAACCCACTCTGGTGGGATTCATGGGAGAATCTCACCCTTACAGGTTATGTGAGAGTGCAGGATAATATCGATGTAAAATCAGTGGAGCAAAAAATTGTTGATGTTGCCAGGCAAAACGGGATGACCACAATGTTCACGCCAGTAATGCAGCCACTTCTGGATATGCATCTGAGATCTTCTGAATTGAGATATGACGCCTTTAACTTGAATAAAAGTGAATCTTCCATCATCTACAGTCTTATTATCATTGCGATTCTGGTATTGATAGTTGCATCCATAAATTTCATTAATCTTTCCACGGCAAAATCTACCAATCGCGGCAAAGAAATTGGTGTCAGAAAAGTTCTCGGAGCAGATAAAATCCAATTATCAATGCAATTCCTGACAGAATCTATCCTATATACACTACTGGCAATGATAGTTGCCCTGGGGGCAGTGGAGATCAGTTTGCCCTGGTTACAGCCATTTTTAAACAAACCGCTTGAATTCAATATCCTCCAGAATCCTTTCATCATTCCTTTTGCCTTGTTATCTGCTGTCATTATTGGTTTAATTTCTGGTATTTATCCTTCAATGGTGTTATCATCATTTAAGCCAATCAGTACTCTCAAGGGTGAATTCAAATCGGGTAAGAAGGGTATTATCATGCGTCGGATTCTGGTTATCGGACAATTCTCGATTTCTATTGCTTTGATCCTGGCAGTACTTATAGTTATCAGTCAATTAAAATTCATGCAGAAAACCAGGCTTGGCTACAATAAAGAAAATGTATTTGTTATCAGGACGGGTGGCGTGAGAATTGATCTTAAGTCAGATATTTTCAAAGAAAGAGTGATAGGACTTTCTGCAGTAAGCAATGCTGCCAGACTACGTCAACTGCCTGGTAACACATTACCTACTGCCGAAGTGTTTTTTGATCATCGCACAGATGAAATTGGCAGTATGATAGATGAGATATTTATAGATGAGAATTTTATTGATGCGCTTGATGTGGATTTAATCAAGGGCAGAAATTTTATTAGAGGGTCTCAAGCTGACTCAGCTTCTGCAATATTGATGAATGAAACTGCCTTTAAAATGACGGGCTGGGATAATATCGAGGGTCATAAAATAATCTGGGTTCCTGCTGATGGGGTAGATGTGGAACTTCGTGTAATTGGAGTTATCAGGGATATTCATCTGGGAGAAGCAAAAAATGTGATCGAACCCATGATCATCCATTATAATCCTCGAAGTGATTTCCTGCTGGTTCGTGCAAATGACATTGAACTGGCGGCTTCTCAAGTTGAATTAGTGTCCAATGAGTTTTTACCTGAGCGTGATTTTGATTATTTCCCGCTTAATGATATCTTTATGATGCAATTCCGGGAAGAAGACAGCTTTGCTAAAAAGTTAGCAGCTTTTGCCATTATCGCAATCTTAATCGCCTGTCTGGGATTATTTGCCCTGGCAGCATTCATCACAGAAAAAAGAACCCGTGAAATTGGCATACGTAAGGTGCTTGGCTCGTCCATTTGGTCTATAGTGGTATTGTTGACCAGTGATTTTATTAAATGGGTACTGATCGCCAATTTAGTTGCCTGGCCCCTTGCCTGGTATGCCATGAATACCTGGCTGCAGAATTTTGCTTATAGAACATCATTGAATCCGCTCTTATTTGCTCTCTCCGGTTTTGCAGCTTTAATGATTGCTATAATAACAGTAAGCTTTCATACTATCAAGGCAGCAAGCCAGAATCCAGCAAATATTATGAAATATGAATAGGAGATATCATGCTTAAAATGCAGGGTGTATTTAAATATTATATCAGTAAATACCGACGAGAATATATTCTCAGAGATATTGATCTGGAAGTGCAAAAAGGAGAATTTGTCACGGTTATGGGACCTTCCGGAGCTGGAAAATCAACCTTATTGTATCTTTTGGGAATGCTGGAATCAATTGATGATGGAGAATATTTATATAAGGATATTCCTATCCATTCCTTCAACGACAAAAAGAGAACTGAAATTCATAAACACGAAATTGGTTTTGTTTTCCAGCAATATCATCTTATTGATGAACTCACGGTTTATGAAAATATTGAGATTCCTCTGCTTTATAAAAAAGTGAAATCTCCCGAGCGTAAGAGCCTGGTTTGTGATATCCTGGATAAATTCAATATTGTCGCCAAGAAAGACCTGTTTCCTAATCAGCTTTCCGGTGGACAGCAGCAGTTGGTAGGTATCTGCCGGGCTATTATCGGAAAACCAGACTTGCTGCTGGCTGATGAACCTACAGGAAATTTAAATTCTGAGCAGGGTCTGGAGATTATGGAAGTATTAAAGAAAATGAATCAGCATGGAACCACGATCATTCAGGTTACTCATTCCCGGGAGAAAGCTGCCTTTGGAAATAGGATAGTTAATCTCCTGGATGGCATGATCCAGGCAGATCAATAGCTGGAGATAATTATGAAAAAGTATCTTGTACTCGGTGTTGTTATTATGTGTTCCCTAATTCTGTTCGCTCAGGATAATTTCCTGATAGTTGCTGATCAATACTGGCAGGATAATCCTTCTTTAAATGATTTTTGTGACTGGAAAATGGAAAAAGGATTTGCGATAACCTGCCATTTTTGTGAATCCGGCGATACGATAGAAGAAATTGATACCTGGGTTGAAGAGCAGTATTTTCTTTTGGAGCCTGCTCCAAAATTCCTCCTGCTCATTGGTGATGCCACCGGAGATTATAGTATTCCCACCCAGGTGGACGGTTTGCCGGATGGTCCCGGTGATATTCATTCTGATCTGATATACGGAGTAATTGGTGAAGTAACTGACCTTAATAGAATTCCCGAAATTTATGTAGGCAGATTTCCCTGCAGTAATGAGATAGAATTTTCTACTCTGGTTAATAAAACTATCTGGTATGAAAAAGATCAGTATCTGAATGCTGCTGACCTTTCCTACCTGGCAAATGCTCTGGGAGTTTCCAATAATAGTCCGGATTATGCTGACCACCGGAATGCTGTGATCAATTATGGCTGGGACTGGTATTTTAATGATACTTACTATAATCCATATACTTATGAAACAAATGGTATAATTGGTATTAGTATCTTATATCCCCATGCGGATACATTAGCATTGGTGCAGAATATCAAGTATGAAATTAATTCCGGAATTGGATTTTATTACTATATAGGTAATTCTGATGCCTTTCGCTTCAAATATCCTGATTTCACGATTAATGATCTGGAAGAATTGGATAATTATCAAAAATACCCGATTGTAATGGGTGGTGGCTGATGTACAGCAACATTCCTTGAGAATGATTGCTTCGGTGAAGCATTTATAAATCTGCCTGATAAAGGTGCAGTAGCTTATATTGGCAACGCTACCAGAACTTATCTTAATGTGAACTGGAAAATAGCTACTGGAAATAATGACCCTTTCCTGCCTCTTACACCAGAAGATATGGGTCTTTTTGATGCCCTGATGCACCCGGAATATGATAATCTGGGGATGGTCATTAATGAAATGCGTCATGCTGCAGAGGGTGTTACCGGCATTAATGAAAGCTTGAAAACCAGACATATCTATGCACTTACGCTGCTGGGTGATCCTTCTCTTACGCCATGCCTGGGTATTCCCCAGGAACTGGAAGTAGAATATAACTATTTTATCGATCAAAGCTTATTTTTTGATCTTACTTCAGAGCCTAATGCCCTTTTTGCTCTTTCAGACATTAACGGAAATCTTATTTATGCAGATAAAACTGATGCCAATGGCTCGGGATTTGTGATACTGGAAGATTTTAGTGAAAATATCCTCCAGTTGGTGATCACAGCCAAAAACAGGATACCCTACTTCGCAAATATTTATCTAACTCATAATGATAGCAATTCCATCTCTTCTACAACTGCTCAATGCGGTAATTATCCTAATCCCTTCAATCAATCAACCACAATCTACCGGAAGTTTGAGCAAACGAGTCGTCAGGAAAATGATAAAATCCATTATCAGATATTTAATCTTAAGTGTGAAAAAGTTAATGAATTCTGGCTTTCAGGCAGTAAACCCGAATATCATTGGGATGCCAGAAATGAGCAGGGAGAAGTTCTCCCATCCGGCATATATCTTATCAAAGCAGATGATCAGGTAAATGAAACTGCTGTGAAACTGCTTTTACTAAAATGATCTGGAGCAGATTATGCTAAAAAATTATTTGAAGATTGCTTTAAGACATTTGCAAAAACATAAAGGATATTCTTTGATCAATATCCTGGGACTGGCTCTGGGTATGACGGTTAGTCTTTTGCTGTTGCTCTGGGTTCAAGATGAATTGCTGTTTGATAAATTTCATCAGGATATTGAAAATATCTACCAGATTTCCATGTATGATGAGCAAAGCGCTTCTCCTTCCGGTGGCAGAACTATACCCCTTAAAATGGTTCCAGTTCTAAGAGATAATTATCCCGAGATAAAAAATGCCGCCCGTTATCGCTTTTTTTATAACCTGGCACTTAATTATAATGATAAAGATTTTAATGAAAGCAACGTAATAGCGACAGAGCCGAATTTCTTTGAAATATTTGATGTTGAGTTTATCGGAGGAGATGCTGCTACCGCTCTATCTGATCCCAATTCCATTATTCTCACTTCCAGTTCTGCGCATAAAATTTTTGGTGATGAATCTCCTATAGAAAAAAACATCATCATCAATAATGGCAGTCCTTTCACTGTTACGGGTATCATTAAAGATTTTCCGGCTCAATCAAGCTTGAATATTGATTATATTCTTTCGTTTGCGGTGATGGGTGAAAGAGCTGATACCTGGAGTTGGGAATGCTCCGGTTTTGTGCAGTTGTATCCCAATACCGATTACGATAAATTTGCACCTAAAATTAAAACGGCTCTGGTTGATCACAGCCCCAGGGAGATAGATCAGGATATGCTCTATCTGCAACCATTCAGTCATGTGCATCTCTATACTCCCTTAGATACTCCAGATGGATTAATTATGGTTTATGTACTCAGTGGCATTGCGATACTTATTCTACTCATTGCCTGCATCAATTTCATGAATCTGGCAAATGCCCGTTATGCTCTGCGTACTAAAGAAATTGGTGTAAGGAAAATTATGAGCGCTCAAAGAAAACAGATCATAATGCAGTTCCTCTCAGAATCAATGCTTATCACCTTTTTTGCCATGATCCTTTCTATCGCACTGGTTGAACTCCTGCTGCCTCAATTCTGTCAATTAACTGCCAAAAATATCTCCATTTCTATCTCAAATCTTATATTCATCATTGGCTTTCCTCTAATTGTGCTGTTTACAGGGATTTTTGCCGGAACATATCCCGCTTTTTTGCTCTCATCATATTCTTCTGTTCAGATTTTCTCCCATAAATTCAGCTCTGATTCCATGAAATCTTTTAGGAAATTACTGGTAGTTTTTCAATTCACTATATCCATTATTCTCATAATTTTATCTTTTACCATTTATCAGCAAATCAATTATATAAACAAAAAGAATCTGGGAATTAATACAGATTGTGTGATCCATCTTCCTATGCGAAATGAGCAATTTCAAAAGTTTGACACTATCAAAGAAGAACTGCTCAAAAATAAGAATGTGCTGGCGGTAACCACTTCTACTTCTCTCCCCACTCAAGTGGGAAATATTAATCCCGTCACCTGGGAAGGAAAGCCAAATGACGATAGAGTGATTTTTCACTACTATAATACAGATAATGATTTCTTTAAGCTATTTAAGATACCGTTTGTAGCCGGAAATGGCTTTACTTTGGATAAGGCAATTCATCCGGAAATTGAATATGTGGTGAATGAAACTGCGGTCAAAATAATGGAAATGAAAGATCCGATTGGTAAAAAATTCAGTATGTTCGGCAATGATGGTTATATAGTGGGCGTTATCAAAGATTTCCACAATACCTCACTTTCAGGGGAAATAAGACCACTACTTATCTCGCAGCTAAGCTGGTTCAGAAGTATTGTCATGATTAGAATTGCTCCTGAGGATATGAATTCCACTATAAAATACATCGAAAACACCATGGCTGAAATCTGCCCCGGCTTCCCCTTCTCATACACTTTTCTGGATGAAAGTATTGCCAGAATGTATTATGACACCAGACGTACTCATTCTATCATTTTATATTTCACCTGCCTGGCTGTTTTTATCTCCTGCCTGGGGTTGTTTGGCTTGTCATCTTTCATGACAGAAAGACGTGCCAAGGAGATCTGTATCAGAAAGATCTTAGGCTCAAGCATCAATAATCTCCTTATGCAACTCACCAGCAGCTTCCTTCGCTGGGTGGCTGTCGCCGCCCTTATTGCCATTCCAGTTGCGATGTATATGGCTAATCTCTTCCTGAAGCAATTCGCCTATCACTACGATCTTACACTAATTGATTTTGTGATCCCAATTGCTCTGCAGTTCCTGCTGGCAGTTGTCACAGTTAGTTATCAAACCCTTCGGGCTGCCAACTCAAATCCCGTTAATATATTAAAATACGAATAGAGGTTAAGATGTTTTTAAATTATTTACGTATCGCATTCAGGAATATCTGGCGACAGAAAACTTATTCTGCCATTAATATCGGTGGCTTTGCCATAGGTCTGGCTGTATGTCTGATCATCTCTTTTTATGTGATAGATGATCTCACTTATGATAATTTCCATGATAATGCTGAAAATATCTATCATCTGCTCACAGTTGATAATTCTGAAGATGAAGGTGCTCTCAGTTATTCTATTACTTCTGGACCACTGGTTGCCGGGATGGCTGATGCTATTCCGGAAATCATTGCTGCCACACGTGTGACTGTCATGAATATTAATTTACCGTTGCCGGAAAATGAAACTGAAACAGACCAGCAGGCTACAGTCAATGTCATGGCTCTTATGGCTGACAGCAGTTTTTTTGATGTTTTCAGTTTCAAAATTCTCGCCTCTGACCAAATACACCCACTGAATGACTCTAAGGGTGTATATTTATCAGAAAATCTGGCAGAAATGCTCTATCCCGAAAGTGATCCTGTAGGTAAACCTTTTATTAATGAACAGATGGAAGATGCCTTTGTAGCCGGTATCATCAGTGATGTCCCTCACAATTCGCATCTGCAATTTGATCTCATTGCTCCTTTGAGTACCAGTGATAATCCTGTCTGGTGGGAATCATGGGAGAATCTGGCACTTATTGGATACTTCAGGATATATCAGGAAGCCGATCCTCAAGCAGTCCTGGCAAAACTTAAGAACTATGCAACTCAAAATGGTTTTGCCGAAGTATTTGCTCCTGCCATGCAGCCACTTTTAGATGTTCATCTGGGTTCTGCTCATCTGCGTTATGATTACCTCAATCAAGGTAAAACTGACCGGATGAAAGTTTATACTCTGGCAATTGTTGCCCTGCTGGTTCTTATTATTGCTTCTATAAATTTCATTAATCTTTCAAGTGCCAGAGCTGCCCGTAGAGCTTTGGAAGTTGGTATCAGAAAAGTGGTAGGGGGTAATAGGAAACAGCTTTTCCGCCAATTCATCGGGGAATCAATACTTACTACCTTCATTGCCATGCTCATTGCCCTTGTACTATTTGAGATATCTTTACCTTATCTAAATAATTTCCTGCAAAAAGACATAAGTTATGACCTGATAGAGAATTATAAATTCAGTATTTTCATTTTAATAATGGCTGTTACGGTTGGTTTTCTGGCTGGTCTTTATCCTGCTTCAATTTTATCCTCTTTCACGCCCGTTAAGGTACTCAAGGGTAAATTTTCTACCAGCAAAAAGGGTATTATCCAAAGAGTCATTCTGGTGGTATTACAATTCTCTGTCTCGATTGCTTTGATCATTTCTGTGCTGATTGTTCTTGATCAGGTAAAATTTCTGCAAAAAACTGATCTTGGCTATAACAAAAATAATGTCCTTGTACTCCGCAACGTATTCCCAGAACAATCCCAACTCGTAAAAGAGCAGATCGAAGACCTTTCTTTTGTTGAAGGGGTGGCAACGGTTACTAATTTACCAGGAGGCACACTGGTTAGGCTGGAAGTTATCCCAGAAGGTTACACTCGTGAATCAGGGATGATGTTTGACCGACTGATGATCGATGATGAACTTATCAATGTGCTTAAAATTGATTTAATTGAAGGTAGAAATTTTGATCCTGAACTGGCTACTGACCCCGAAAATTCTGTGCTGATAAATGAAGCTGCTGCCAGAAAACTTAACTGGGCAAATCCCATCGGTAAAAAAATTACTATGATCGACCAGAATGAAGACCGCCTTCAGCGCACTGTGATCGGAGTTGTAAAAGATTTCAATTTCACTACTGCCCGGCGTCAGGTTAATCCCATGATCATTCCCAATATAGGTCAATTTTTCCCCCGTTACCTTGTTAGATTACAGAATGACGATCCTGCCAATATTCAGGCTATTGAAGATATTTTTCATTCAATAGATCCCGAAGCTCCATTCAATGCCAATTATCTGGAAGATATCTTTAGCTTCCAGTTCCAGCAGGATCTGGTATTTGCCCAGAATATCACTATTTTTGCTGCCCTGGCAGTTTTTATCGCTTCTCTGGGACTCTTTGGACTGGCATCTTTCACTGCTCAGCAGAGAAGGCGTGAAGTTGCTGTCCGTAAGGTTCTGGGTGCACCAGTGAGTTCCATCGTAGTTATGATGTCCAAAGATTTTGCCCGTTGGGTACTGATGTCAAATATCATTGCCTGGCCTCTCGCATATTTCGTTATGAAAAACTGGTTAAGCAATTTTGTTTATCAAACTCAAATTAACTGGCTGATCTTTGTTGCTGCAGGATTTACTGCTTTAATTATTGCCATGATCACGGTCAGTTTCCATGTTATCCATGCAGCCGGAACTAATCCAGTACTAGCCCTAAAATATGAATAAAAATAGGAGATCATTATGAGAGAAATATCTCTTTCCATTCCTACACTTGAAGCGGAACAGAATGTAGAAATCGATGTCCGGATCAATGGCAGGAAAAAAACACTCAAATACAGAGTTGAAATCATTCACTGGGAGGATGAAAATCCTGATTCTGAACAAAAAGTTACTACCCTGAAACATTATATCAAAGAATATGACAAAGACTGGGAACTTATCCAGATCGGAGCTCCAGAAAAAGATCGTATTCCCCTTATGTTTCGTTCAAAAAATGGAAAAAAGGGCTTAATATAGGTAATATAAGGATATAGTATGATAAAAAATATAATAATTATAGCACTCATTATTGCTTCAACCACTTGCTGGGCGGCTGATAACTATTCACTGGAGCAATTAATCGAGATTGCCTTACAAAATTCCTATGACAGTCAGTATGCAAATACCACCCTTAAAAATGCCACCGGACAGGTGCGCAGTAGTTATTATAATCTATTGCCATCTGCTTCGGCAGGATTGTATCGTACCCGTGACTTTGATCTTGAGCCTCAAGAATGGTCAAATTCTGCTCAATTATCACTTTCAAAATCTTTTTCGCTGAACGATCCTGATTTCTACAACATTATTACCACAGGGTATGAGCAGCAAAATGCTGAACTGAACCTGGTGAATTCCACTAAAGAAGTAGCATTCAGTGTTTTCTCCAGGTATCTGGACGTTCTGCAAAACAAGACTATACTTGCAATTCAGCAGAAAAACCTGGAACTGCAGGGAAAAATCCACCAGCAAACCACTATCCTCTACGATAATGGCAAAAAATCACTGCTGGACCTCCGGCAGAGTGAGATTTACCTGATAGATTATTCCATTGCGGTAAAAGATGCTGAAATTAACCTTCAGAAATCACGTAACCTGCTCTTCAACTATCTCAATATAGCAGATAACGGCTCAGAACTTGACACGCTAATGATTTCTACTCAGCTTGATCCCGGTGAATACTCCGCCAATATTACGATTCAGCAGAAAATCAATAACATTAAAAAACAGCAGGTAAACCTGATTCAGCAGAAACTTGATTTCCTGCCCGAACTTTCACTCAGCTACACACTTTATCATAATAATGACACCAGTTTCTTTGAATCAGAAAAATTCTATCGCTCTACTAATACATTTTCGCTTTCAGCTACGTGGAACATCTTCAATCTGCTGCAGAATAACGAAACTCATTCGATTCTGAGACGCTCTTTGAAACTGCTCCAGCTTGACCTGTCTATCTACACAAAGAACCTGGAAAACAACGTTCAGGTGATCAATCAGGAATTGGAAAACTTGAAAACCACCAGCGAGATGTACCTGCAGAAACTCACTCTCGCCAGGCAGAATATGGATATGGCACAGCAGCAATATCAGTTAGGCACGATAGGACTCATTGATCTTGATAGAAACCGCCTTGATCTGCAAAATGCCCAGCTTTCTTATAATACACGCTACTACGACCTGATCCGAAAACAGCAGGAACTCAATCTTCTCCTTTCCCGACCCATTCTCGATAAATGGTAAAAAATTTATAATTGATCTAACTCACCTCCGAGTGGATCCCCGGCAGCTCCCAATAGCTGCCGGGATTTTTTTTTGAGCATAGTGGACGCAGCGGACAAAGCGGACTTAGTGGACACTGTAAACCAGCTGCGATTGGGCTTTGTTATTGAGTGAGAAATCTACTTGGAAAAAGAGGAGGAGGGGGGGTCGTTTAGAATTTGAGAGTGAAGGTGGTGGAGACGTAGGGTGTGGAATCAACAGAGATGGAGCCGCCGTGGATTCGCATGATCTGTCTGGAGAGGCTGAGACCTATGCCGGAGCCGTTTGATTTTGTAGTAAAGAAGGGGATGAAGATTTTATCAATAACATCTTTGAGGATGCCGGCACCATTATCCGTTATCTGGATAGCAATGCGTCCGCGGATATCCAGAAAGGCTTTGAGTTCGATGTGGGGATCATCACATTCAGCAACGGCGTGGACGGAGTTTTTGATCATATTTAGCAGGACTTGTTCAATTTGTTCCTGGTCAACAGTCAGTTCCAGAGAATAGGGGTTGATCTTAGAGTTGAAGCGGATATTTCTGGTTTTTATATCTTCATCAAGCAGGTTATGTATATTCAGGAAGATATTGTTTACGGGGACAATAGCAAACTTTGGTTTGGGGATTTTAGTAAGGCTGCGGTATGATTCCACAAAATGAATTAATCCGGTAGAGCGTTTATTGATAGTGCTCAGCGAGCTGCGGATATCGTCAATAGTTTCATTATCAATGGGTATAGGATTATTGTTTTTATCTTTTTTTTCGTTGAGCAGGTGATTTACAGTGGCAGAGAGTGAGGCAATCGGTGTAATGGAATTCATGATTTCATGGGTGAGAACGCTGATGAGTTTCTGCCAGGCAGCCATTTCCTGTTCTTCCAGTTCACTTTGGATATTCTGGAGCGAGACGAGTTTTATCGCGCGGTCACGCAGTTTGAATTCAGTAGCATACATGGCAAGTTGAAGGATACTGTCATTATTGTTGATGGGGATAAGGGTGCGGTCCCCGGATTTGAGCGAAAGAAGAGTATAAGGCAGTTTTTCGTTAATAGCAGCCAGTTCCGAAAGGTTCTTGAGTCGATGCACCTGGAGCAGTTTTTTAGCGGAGTTATTGATCATTTCCAGATCGCCTTCTGAGGTGAAAGCAACCAGCCCGATGCCGATGTGCTGGATAACATTTTGAAGGTAGTGATAATTTTCCTCTTTATCGGAGCGGATTTTCTGGAAGTCATTGATTACGAGATTAAATACCGCTTTAAGTTCATCATATTTAGAGCCGAGTCCATCGATCTGGAAGGATCGCGAGAAATCGGCATAGCGGATAGATTCGAGGAAAGTGGTGAGATAGAGATTTATTTTCTGGATATAGTTAAAAAGTGATACGAACTGGATGATAGATGTTATTATAAGCAGGATAGGAGTAATGTGGTAGCCGAGTTGACTGGCAGAATAATAAATCAGAAAGAGATTACCGGAAATCATTAAAAGCCGGAAAATACAGTTGAGTTTAAAATTTTTATAGATCATATCTTTTTAACCTTCTATAGAGTGATGCTCTGGTGAGACCGAGTTCTTTGGCAGCAGCGCTGATATTGCCGCTTTTCTGGCGCATCACTTTTTGGATTAGAGATTTTTCTACATCTTCGATATTGAAACTATCTATGCCAATTTCTTCCTGATGCTGGTCTGTGGGTGAGAGGATGAAATTATCTGGCTGCAATATCTGGCTGTCGCTTAATATAACTGCTCTTTCGAGGGCGTGTTGCAATTCGCGAACATTTCCCAGCCAGGTGTAGGCTTGCAGTTTTTTTAGTGCCTGACTGCTGATTGACTTAATATCTTTTTTATATCTGAGGGCAATTTTGGGTAGGAAATGTTCAACCAACGGTTTGATGTCATCAATGCGGTCACGTAGCGGCGGGATTTTGATTTCAACTGTGTTTATGCGGTATAGCAGATCGCGGCGGAAGTTATTTTCGGTAACCATCTGATAAAGTGGCATATTAGTGGCACAGATGAGGCGGACATCAACCGGGACAGGATGATTTGCACCTACGCGTGTAACCTGACGGCGTTCGATAACGGTGAGCAGCTTTGCCTGCAGAGGCAGCGAGAGGTTGCCGATTTCATCCAGAAATATGGAACCGTGGTCAGCGACTTCAAAGCGTCCGGGCTTGCTGGTTTTGGCGTCAGTGAAGGCACCTTTTGTGTGTCCGAAGAGTTCACTTTCAAAGAGAGTTTCAGTGATAGCACCCAGGTCAACAGCGAGGAAAATCCGGTCTTTGCGGGGTGAATTGCGATGCAGAGCTCTGGCAACCAGTTCTTTACCGGTGCCGTTTTCTCCGAGGATGAGGATATTAGCATCCGTACCGGCAACTTTGGATATAGTATTAAAGACTTCCTGCATGGGTTGGGAATGACCGATAAAATCGCGGAAAGGTTGATCAATGGTGGAGGAGAGTTCTTTTTGCTGAGAGCGTAGCAAGTCATTTTCCTGGCGAGATTTTTTAAGTTTGAGAGTTGCTGAGAGCGTAGCGAGCAGTTTTTCATTTTGCCAGGGTTTGAGGACAAAATCAACAGCACCGCGTCGAATAGCCTGCACAGCGCGTTCCACATCACCATAAGCAGTGATAAAGATGACAATATTTTCCGGATTGATCTCAAGGATTCTATCCAGCCAGTAAAAGCCTTCCTGACCGCTAATCGAGTCTTTGGTAAAATTCATATCCAGAAGGATAATATCAAAGTCTTCATTTTCCAGAAGGCGGGGAATTTGAGCAGGGTCTTTTTCGAGGATAATTTTACCCACCTGGTTTTTGAGCAAAAGCTTGAGGCTGAAGAGGATGTCTTCATTGTCATCAACAACGAGTATTTTTGCTGTATTATCAATCATCTGAACTCCTTAAAATAAATAATAACCAGAAATACAACCAGCGTAACCTTTATACAGAATCGGGGTAAAATCCGTCAACAAAAAGTGTACGTAATTGAACAGTGCAGGCAAGTATTGCAGAAATAATAAAAAAATTTGACAGTGTTACAATAAAATAAAATAAATTGTCTGGGTATATAATAAGAAGAAGATGAGGTAAAAGTAATGAGGAGCACAGACCGTAATTACCTTAATATTATTGAGAATCCAGAGGATTTGGTGGTTATCACAGATTCAGAATATCAGATAATTTATGCTAATAGATCATATTGTGACACCTTTGGAGTGCCTTTCAGTGATTTGGAGGGGACAATGCTTTTTGCTAATGTGTTGTCAGATGATATTGAAAGTGTGAAAGCAAAACTGGCAGGCTTAAGTCAAGACAGCAGTGCAGCAAATTTTGAAGAAAGAATAATAATTGACGAAAGAACTATCTGGCTGGACTGGAATGTGAAGGGTCTTTTTAGTGATGATGGGAGATTGCGCGAATTGGTAGGTACCGGCAGAAATATCACTGAATGTAAAGTAAATGAAAATGTTTTGAATCTATTTAAATATTCTTTGATGTATGCGCATATAGGCACTTTTTGGCTTAATAAAGATCATGAGATGCTTTATGTGAATGATTACGGTTGTAAGATGCTGGGTTTCAGCAGAGAGCAATTGATCAATTTTGACTGGGAGAGGCTGATCCCTGAAGAATATCTGGAGACAAAGGCTGAATTCTGGGAGAAACAGAAAAGGGAGAAGTTTCAGGATTTTGATATAGAGCTTATCCGGAAAAGTGGAGAGCGTTTTCCGGCAGGGTTAATGATGCATCATCAGGAATTTGCCGGTGAGGAATATGAGTTTGTGTTTATCCAGGATCTCAGCGACAGGAATCTATTATTGCAGAAACTTCAGGATAATGAGAGGCAGTTTCGCAGCTTGTTTGAGAATTCGCCCGTATCGTTATGGGAAGAAGATTTTTCTGATTTAAAGCAATATCTGGACAGTTTACCAAAAGAAGACAGCAGGGATTTACGATCTTTTTTTGATAATAATCTGCAGGAGCTTTATAAGTGTGTTGATATGGTGAAAATTGTACAGGTAAATAAAAAGACATTGCAGATTTTTGAAGCCAGTTCAAATGAAGAATTTATGATTTCTCTGAATAAGATATTCTGCGAAGAAACTCTGCCAACAGTGAAAGATGAAATCTGCAGTCTATATGAAAAAGGCACATCCTATATAATGGAAACCGAGGAAAAAACTTTAACTGGCAGAGTGATAAATGTGGAATTAACGGTAAATATAGCTCCGGGTTACGAAGATAGCTGGGAGAAGGTTTATGTGTCTATCATTGATATCACAGACAGGAAAAGGGTGGAGAATGAACTGCGGCAGCATCGGGATAAACTGGCTGAGCTTGTGGAAGAAAAGACCGCAGAGATCCAGAAGAAATACAATGAACTTAATCATCAGTTTTCTGTGATGGTTACCAGAGAATTCAGAATTAAAGAACTGCGTGATGAGATCAAGGAACTTAAAGAGAAATTAATTATATTTGAAGAGATGCATTAGCGAAAGAAAAAACTATCTGCCCAATAGAACGGGATACCGGCATTTCCGGCACATAGCTCATCGGTATCTCTATCTCCGACCATAATACTTTTAGTCCAGTCGATGATAATTCCTTCCTGAAAGGCTTGCAGTTCGCATTGCACCAGCATGCCGATATCAGGTTTTCTGAGCAGCGAGCGGTGATTATAGGGCTGCACTTTACCACCTGGCATGCTGTAGCAGGACATGATCATATCAAAAGGGTCATGGTCAAAAAGGCTGCGGGTCTGCTGCAATTCTGCTTCATTATCCGCAATTGTTTTGTGACCGAAAGCTACACCGCCCTGATTAGTGATACCACAGATCAGAAAGCCTTCATTTTTATAATTCCAGATGATCTCTTCCACGTCTTCAAACAGAGCAATATCTTCGGGGCTGGAGACAAATCCGCCAGATTTGCTGTAGCGGATTGTGTCATCCAGATCAAGAAATAAGGCGGGTTTTAAAATATAAATTTCCATATTTCCTCCTTTATAAATACTGCTTCATCTCCCTGCCTGTCACTCCGGCAGTTAGTTCTATATATTTTTTAACGGGACTGGAAAGGATTTTGGGATAAAGAACTTCCTCAATCTGGAAGAAACCGACAGATTCAGCCATTTGAACTTCGATTTTCACGGGTCTGATCACTCCTGGAATGATTTTGACTTTTGTAATGGCGCTGGAAGAATAACGGTGAATATCGCCACGTCTGGCAATGTCTGCCAGTTTAAGAGAAATGCGCGCACGTCCCTGCTCCATATCGCAGCCATCGCCAATTAATACCAATCCTGCTTCCAGTGATTGAATTTTCTGAGTAGCCATGTGCCCCAGAATTCCTTCCAGGATGATAGACCGCAGGATTACCCGCTTTGTCATATTGGTAAAGTAGAAATTTTCCAGGATTCGGTTGATAATAGGCAGAGCCAGATTAACCCCCATAAATTCATGTTTTTCACGAGAGACTGTCATACCGATATCATGGAGCAGAGTAGCTATCAGTACCACTACCCGGCTATCTTCATTATCTCCGATACCCTCAGTTTTAAGGTTCAGATCAATACCGGCAGCCACCAGCAGGTCAAGCATTGTGAGGGCATTCAGGGTAGCTTTCAGCATGTGCACGGGGCCATGATCATTAAAGCCCAGACGTTTAATAGAAACAATGTTGGCATAATCCTGCAAAGCCAGAATTTCTTCATCCATAAACAGATATTCAGCGATTTCAGAGGAAATTCCGGTCAATTTTTTCTTTACCTGTCTTTCCAGGCTGTTTTGTTTAGGTGATTTTTTCATACTCACTTCCTTTTAATCAATTAGCAATAATTTTTCCCATTTCAGGATCAATTCTTCCAGGAGAATATCACATTCAGCTTTTTCATGGTGCAATTTCATTAATTTCAGATAATCAGTAGCGTTTTTCTCTATTTCTGCACTTAGAGAATTTTGCTGCTTTTCCACAGTTTCGATCTCAGATTCGAGCTGGGCAATTCGCAAAGGGTTGACCTTACGGTTCTTTGGGGTTTCAGGTTTGGGAAGGGTGGCAGGTTCAGAAGGCTGCTCAGGCGGGATTTGTTTAGATTTATGACGATAGAACTCATAATTACCCGGATAGCGTTTCAGGGTTTGATTTTCCAGAGCGACCACAGACTGGGCAATTTTATTAATGAAATAACGGTCATGTGAGATAAAGAGAATGGAGCCGTCAAATTGCGCAAGAGCGTCTTCAATCATTTCCCGCGATTCAATATCAAGGTGATTAGTCGGTTCATCCAGCATCAGGAGATTAAGGTTGCTATGCATGAGGAAACAAATACGCAGTCTCACTTTTTCGCCACCGGAAAGGGCGGCTATCTGCTTGAAAACATCATCCCGGCGAAAGAGAAATTTTGCCAGAATATTACGTGCTTCACCTTCCGGCATAGGGAATGCTTCGCGAAAAGTGTCTATCACAGTAGACTGGCTGTCAGTAAATTTTATTTCCTGCTCCATAACCCCGGGAAGCGTGCTGGCTCCGAGGCGAATTTTGCCGAAGTCAGGAGATTCCTCTTGCAGTGCCAGTCTGAAAAAGGTAGATTTTCCACTGCCGTTTTGACCGATAAAGGCTAATTTTTCTTGATAGTTCAGCTTGAAATCAACATCTTTGAAGAGCAGTTTTTCACCATAGCGTTTGGTTAGTTTCTCGGCTATCAGTACCTCATTGCCCGATCTTTTTGTTCCGGAAAACTGCATCTTGATCTTATATTTTTCCGCGGGTTTATCAATTTGCTGCAGCTCTTCTATCTTAGCTTCCAGTTTCTTTGCCCGGGCAAAATGTGCGGAGTTGTCCGGATTGATCCTGCCCCAGATGCGGAAGCGTTCCGCTGCTGCTTTCATAGCTTTAATCTTTTTCTGAATGGTTTTATAATTCTCAAAATCTGCCAGCAGTTGCCGTTCTTTTTCCTGGCAATAGTCAGAATAATTTCCCTTGAACCTTTGTGACCTGCCAGCTTCAATTTCAATGATCCCGCTGACAGTTTTATCCAGGAAATAGCGGTCATGTGAGATAATCAAGGCTGCTCCTTCATAGTTTGAGAGATATTCTTCCAGCCATTCACTGGCAGAAATATCAAGGTGATTAGTCGGCTCGTCCAGCAGCAGGACATCAGGTTTTTCCAGCAGTATTTTTGCCAGCAACACGCGTGTCTTCTCGCCACCGCTAAGCTGCTCAAAAGGTTGAAGCTGCATGGCTTGAGGTATTTGCAGACCAGTACATATTTTTGCGAGTTCCACTTCTATCTGATAGCCACCCTGCTGCTCAAAATCAGATTGAAGATTGCCATACTCCCTGGTGAGCTTATCTAATTCTGCAGCAGTTGCTTTTTCCAGTTCAATTTCCATCAGTCGCAATTGTTCAGCTTTCAGGAGTTGCTGCTGAAAAGCCAGCAGGATTACCTGACGAACGGATCTGTGATTATATTCTACAGCTTCCTGCTGCAGATATCCCAGTAAGCAGTCTTTCCGCAGCGATACTTGACCGGCATCGGCACTTTCCTCTCCGCAGATGATTTTGAGGATAGTAGTTTTGCCAGTGCCATTACTGCCCACCATACCCAGCTTTTCGCCAGTCTGGATATCAAAGCTGATTTCTGTAAACACCGGACTGGTTGAAAAGCGTTTTGTCAGCCGGTTTACACCAATTTCAATCATGATATTCTCCCATTGGCAAACTAAAAATCAATATTGATGAAGGCAAGCAAAAAGACAGATAATTTCACAGGTTTAATATGTATGCTAAGATAGCGGGGTAAAAATGATAAAATTTATACTTGCTGCCGGTTAACTAATAAAGTGAATCCGGTTCATACCTGCCCAGCTTTTCTTTCAATGTTTTCAGTTCATCCCGCAGCTCTTTTATCCTGAATTCTCTACCAATAAATAGTTTATTAAATCTTTGCAGTTCTGCATTCTTCTCTTCCAGGTCCTCAGTACGCTGTTTTACCATTTCCTCCAGGTTTTCGCGGTATTTTTTAAGTTCTGTAATATCCTGGTGCACACCCACAATGCGAACAGCTTTGCCATTTTTATCCAGCACTTTATCTGCTCTTGAGAGAATATCTACCCAGTGACCATCTTTATGTTTCATTTTAAATTCCATTTCAAAGCGGTCTATTTTACCTTCCAGCAAGCTATTCAAAGACGTCCAGGATTTTTTTGCATCTTCATCGTTCGTGAGGCGGAGACTGTTCAACATCACGCTACCCCCTGTAACAACTTATGCTTTATAATATCAATAATACTGCACACTTTCAGATTTTCTTGACATATGTGTGGCAGATTAATGTCATCTATGAAGCATTTCTCAAAATGTATCGGA